>JAADHS010000012.1 GCA_013151745.1 Gammaproteobacteria bacterium
GCAAAAGTTCTTCTGCGCCTTATCTGGTCTACGATATCGCCAGAACTCATTCTTGTATTTCCTATAGTTTGTACAATAATTCAAACTTACTTCCCCTTGCGAAAGCCCATCATAAAATGACTGTAAATTCAGTCATATGAACCAAGCGCACGAGGTATTAAAAATGCTGATTATTATAGCGCAAGACAACAACACTATAAAAAATTAAATGCCAACAAACTCCAGCAATGCTGAAAAATCATGTCCATCAGCAGCTCGGAGAGCAGCTATATACTTATTTCGCCGCTCATTCATATTTTCTAGCCTGTATCCACCCGCCCAGTCTATTGGTGGTTCCTCTAAAAGCTTCGTTAATACCGCATCAGTTATAATCCGCGCATGACGACCATTCCCGTTCGGGAAGAGGTGAATATAAACCAGTCTGTGATGAAACCTAGCTGCAAGCTCTTTCGGCTGATAAGTATCGTTCTCAACCCAAAAACGCGCATCGTCCAAAAGGTGGCGAAGCTGGACGACAATTTGGATAGGATCAATGCCTATATTCTTTTCTGTCCTGCGAAAACTACCCGCCCATTTCCATACGTCGCCGAAAAGTCGATTGTGCAAGTCGCAAACAAACCCTTCATTTAATACGTCTGGGCTTTTTTGCTTATCCAACCATTGTAAACCTTGGGTGATATTTGCTTGCTCAATCTGGTCTAACTCTCCTCTTGTGGAGATATGTTTAAAACGCAGCCCCTCCATTTCGGTGTTTTTCAAGTGAGTTGCGCCTTCCGGATATTCCGTTACTCCGGTCATTTATTACTCCAAAAATCCGAAGGCATTTTTTCAACAATCTCTGCCGCGATACGCTCAATCTCAAAATTAAGCTGTTCTTCATTGAGTGATTGAGCTTCCAAAGCCATATGGATAGAGGCTGTTTTCACCTGCTCACGTGCTTTTTTAATAGCACGTTGCTTAATCACCTCTTCGATTTCCTTTTCTGGAATAACGGCGTAAACAAACCTGCATCCCATGGCCTCCGCCATCGTATGCATAGTTTTTAAAGTAACGCTCCCAGATGGTTCGTCTTTCTCGGCCTTTGATATTCTTGCCTTTGATACACCAAGCCTTGCAGCAAGCTGAGACCCAGACATACCCAAAGCCGTACGGACTGTCCTTACCCAGCCTTCTGGTGGGAGCATAGAAAAGCTTCCAAACTCTTTAACAGCTTGGTTAACCTTATTTTTATATTGTTTGGCAACAATCTTTTCTATACTCATAATAAACCTGTATATTTACTTTTATACTAACTTGGTAAATAAATATATATACTATTAACATCTAATAGTCAATATATTTGTTTACCAGCAAGAAGGGGGTAGGTTTATAAAAGTCTAAATATTCGTGCTTATAGTACTCAAACTACTGATTTATAACCAGCAAGATGGCTAAAACGCCATCATAAAAATATGGCTCTCCAATTTCAACTAAAGTAATATAGGATGTCGTGAGGCATTGTCCTGTTTCGATTAGGTATAAAAGGAAAAATTGATAGTGCAACGATGTGATTGGGTAAATTCTAATCCCTTGGCCTTGGAAACGAAACACCATGATAAAGAATGGGGTGTTCCGGTTCATGATGATCGCTTGCTTTTTGAAATGCTTATTCTAGAAAGTGCTCAATCGGGACTCAGTTGGGCTACAATTCTTAAAAAAAGAAAAGGTTATTTGGATGCATTTGATAATTTTGATGCGCGTAAAATTGCAAAATATACGGATAAAAAAATAGAGCTGTTACTTCAAAATAAAGGCATTGTAAGGCATAAGCTGAAAATCATAGCAACTATAGAAAACGCTAGAAAATTTTTGGGTATACAAAAAGAATATGGGAGTTTTGATACGTACATTTGGTCGTTTGTCGATGGCAAGCCAGTTAAAAACTCATGGCATAAATTATCAGATGTACCAACCAGTACACCCACTTCAGAAATGATGAGTAAAGCGCTAAAAAAAAGGGGGTTCAAATTTGTTGGGCCAACGACCTGCTACGCTTATATGCAAGCTGTCGGGATGGTCAATGATCATCTGGTCTCATGTTTTCGATATCCTGAAATTGACTCGTTATGAAATCATAAAAAACTGACGGACTTAAAAAACATTAGAGAAAAAATTTCGGGGGCGTCAAATTTACGACCCATATACAGAAAGTCAATGCCAATATTGATGCAACGATCAATATGATAAAATATTTTGTTGGTTCATTATAAGGAGAGGACGTATTGAATATACAAGCGGCAGTCATTGCTGTACCAGATGCTAAGGAAGGCAGCGCAAAGGAAGAATATGCAATGAATAGCTTTGGCCTCGAAGAGACTCATGGGATCAAGATGGGTGGTGGGGCGTGGATCAGAGAGTACGTGCGGTTTTTGGCTTTCGCTTTGGCGGTTCTTTTTAGTCTCTACTACGTTTTCGGCGGTGGGATGGCGAGGGCGCACGAGGCGGTGGTTGAGGACAGTTGGCGAGGTGTTGCTCTTCTCCACTTGAGGGACGATTTCGGCGCCCGAGGCTATGGAACGCCAGCGGCAGCGGACTCTCTTGGTCGGGCGCGTCGCTTGGGGGTGAACAGCGTTTCTCTCCGAGTACCGGGACGTCAGGTGAGCATTGCTGTCCCCGAAATTACTTTCGGTCGCGAAAATCTGGGGGGCGAGACCGACCTTGTGGTTCGTGATACGATTCGCGATGCTCATCTCCTCGGACTTCGAGTTCTTCTCAAGCCTCATGTGATGTTGGAGCGTATTACCGACAACGAGTGGCGCGGCACCATTGCTTACGACGCTTCCGAGGATCTCGACCGGTGGTGGCGCAGCTATTCAGAGTTTATCCTTCACTATGCCCGATTCGCCGAAGAGGAGCAGGTCGCTGCATTCAGTATCGGTGTTGAGCTTCGCGCGATGGTCGCCGCGGCTCCGGAGCGCTGGAGCCAGCTCATCGCTGAGGTTCGGGAGGTTTATTCAGGGAAGCTTACCTACGCTGCCAACTGGTACTACGAGTACCTCGAAGTCCCTTTTTGGGAAGAGCTTGACTTTATCGGCGTGCAATTTTTCTTTCCCTTGTCGGAATCAGAGAATCCGAGCCTAGACGAGTTGCGAAACGGGATTGCGCCCATTGTGGCCGACCTTCAGGATCTCGCCATGATTTACCAACGCCCGCTTTTGCTTACGGAAGTTGGCTACAAATCTGCCCAGGGGACGACCCGCGAACCATGGCAGTGGCCCAACCCCGACGCCACGCCGGATTCCGAGATACAGGCTAGAGCGTACCGGGCGATCCTTGATAGCTTCAGTGAACAGTCCGAGTGGTTCTCGGGTTTGTTTTGGTGGAACTGGCTAACGGAGCCGGAGCCAGGGCAAAAATTTCAAAATGGGTTCACCCCCCAAGGGAAAAAAGCGGAGAAGGTTTTGGGGGAATACTGGGGACGTGAGTAGCATTGACCGTCTTGATTTATATTGCTTCAATGTGTGAAATGGCGGGTTCTATTTCACACTGAAGCAATACACGACCAAGCAATGGTTCCGTGCTTATTTCTGGGTGAGTGCGGGTACTTTTCAGTTACATATGGATAGTGCGTTTATCTACAGCCAGTGCGGCTTCGTGAAAGACTTCAGATAAGGTTGGGTGGGCATGAATGGTGCGTGCCAAGTCTTCAGCGCTGGCCTGAAATTCCATGGCGATAACGGCTTCAGCAATCATTTCAGAGGCGTTAGCACCGATAATATGAGCACCCAGTAATTCGTCCGTTTCAGCGTGTGCTAATAACTTGACCATACCCTCGGTATCCCCGGCGGCATAGGCGCGACCGTTCGCTTTAAACGGAAAGGAGCCGCTTTTAAAAGGAATACCCAATTCGGTGAGCTGTTGCGAGGTTTTGCCGACCCAGGCAATTTCGGGGTGAGTATAAATAACCCAGGGTATGGTATTGTAGTTCACATGACCGGCTTGACCCACAATACGTTCGGCGACCGCGACACCTTCTTCAGAGGCTTTGTGCGCGAGCATGGGACCACGCACCACATCGCCGATCGCGTAGATGTTGGCTAAATTACTTTGACCGTGATCATCGATGTTAATAAAACCGCGTTCGTCCAGAGCCAGACCCACTTCTTCGGCGTTGAGTCCCGAGGTGTTGGGTATGCGACCTGTTGTGACCAAAACTTTGTTGGCTTTGATTTCTTTTGTTTCTCCTGCCTGGCTGTAACTTATAGTGACAGTTGTTTTGGCCACTTTACTTGAAAGCGGTTGTGCACCCAGTTCAATATTAAGCCCTTGGGCAGAAAAATATCTTAATGCTTCGGCTGCGATTTGGGGTTCCACATTGGGGAAAAACTGGTCACGGCGAATCAATACGGTGACCTTGCTACCTAGCCGCTGCCAAACACTACCGAGTTCCAGGCCGATGACTCCCCCTCCAATGATAACCAGCTTTTTGGGTGCTTCCTTAAATTCAAGTGCTCCGGTAGAGTCAACTATAAGCTCATGGTCAACAGGTGCAAATGCAACATCACGTGGCTTGGAGCCGGTGGCGATAATAATATGATGAGCCTTGAGTGTGGTTTCTGGCGTTGTGTTATCCGAGCGGATGACGTCTACTTTTTGATGGTCTATCAATCGTCCTGTACCATGAAAAAATTCAATTTTATGTTTGATAAAGAGCGCTGAAACCCCACCGGTCAAGGTATTAACAATATCATCTTTACGTTTGAGCATGGTTTTGATGTTGATGCTGGCTTTGCCAATGGTAATGCCATGAGGGGTGAGTCCGGAAGCGAGTTCATGATATTTTTGTGATGAACTCAGTAATGCCTTGGAAGGGATGCAACCCACATTGAGACAGGTGCCGCCTGGGGACGCTTTTCCTGATTTATTAACCCATTGATCAATGACTGCTGTTTTCAGGCCGAGTTGTGCACAACGAATCGCTGCGACATAGCCCCCCGGCCCTGCACCGATAACAATGACATCAAACTGTTTCATTTTACGCTCCTAGATTTGCAATAACAGGCGAGCCGGGTCTTCTAACATCTCTTTTACAGTAATGAGAAAGTGTACCGCCTCCTTACCATCGACAATGCGATGATCATAAGACAGGGCGAGATACATCATGGGTCTGGCGACAATTTCACCGTTCTCAACAATGGGCCGGATTTGTGTCTTGTGCATGCCAAGAATACCACTTTGTGGAGGATTAAGAATGGGGGTGGATAGTAAAGAACCAAAAACCCCGCCATTACTGATTGTAAAAGTGCCCCCCGTTAAATCATCAATAGAGAGTTTACCTTCTCGAGCTTTTATCGCGTAATCCGTGATTTGCTGTTCCAGCTCGGCAAAGGACAGGGCATCGGCATTTCTGACGACGGGAACGACTAAGCCTCGAGGAGAACTTACCGCGATGCTGATATCAAAATAGCCATGATAAACAATATCATTGGCGTCTATGGATGCATTGACTACGGGGAATTTTTTGAGGCCTTCGACGACCGCTTTAGTGAAAAAGGACATGAACCCCAGTTTTATACCGTATTCTTTTTCAAATTTATCCTTATAACGACCCCGCATATCCATAACGGGCTGCATATTGACTTCATTAAAAGTAGTCAGCATGGCCGCCGTATTTTGTGCCTCCTTCAATCTTTCAGCAATACGGGTACGCAGGCGTGTCATCGGTACTCGACGTTCTTCTCGAGAGGCACCCAGTTGTGTGGGTGTGCCGGGTTGTACCGGCGGTTGTGCTGTAGACGGCGTTTTATTGTGGTTTAATACATCCGCTTTGGTGATGCGTCCATCTTTGCCCGTGCCGACAATATGCTCGGGGTTGATCCCCTGCTCGTTAACTCGTTTACGCACAGCCGGACTTAATTTAGCATGGGTTGATGATGCTGCAGACGCAACAGTTGCAGTGTGTTCGACGGACACGGTGGGTCTGGTCGCTTGCAGGCTGGCCTTGGCTTCGCTGTCTATGACGGCAAGCACTTCTTCACTGCCTACTGAAGTGCCATTGGCTTTTTTTATTTCAGTTAAAACGCCATCTTCCGGGGCGACGATTTCCAGCACAACCTTGTCTGTTTCCAGCTCTACAAGGATCTCATCTCTGAGAACAAATTCACCACTTTGTTTATGCCAGCTAATCAGCGTTCCCTCCGTAATAGACTCAGACAAAACGGGGACTTTGACTTCGATCAACATTGTTGTTCTCCCTTTACAATATTATTTTGAATTTATCGACAGTGCCTCTTCAATCAAATGGCGTTGTTGCATGATATGCTTTTTCAAGTAACCCACTGCAGGTGCTGCCGCCGCCGTGCGTCCTGCATAGCGTAGTTGTTGACCGACCTTGAGTTTATCTCTTATATGGTCTTGAATGAAGCCCCATGCCCCCTGATTTTGTGGTTCTTCCTGGCACCAGACAATGTCCTGGGCATTACAATATTGGGTCATGATGTCTTTTAATTCAATATCTGGAAATGGATATAATTGTTCAATTCTGACGATTGCGGTATTCAAAACGCCTTGTTTTTTCTGTTCCTGGAGTAAGTCAAAATAGACTTTACCGCTACAAAAAATGACTTTTTCGATTTCTGAAGGCGCGGTAACGTAGGTATCATCAATGATCAGTTGAAATGGGTGTGAAACCAGGTCGTCCAGTGTCGAGGTTGAATCTCGATGTCTTAATAAACTCTTGGGCGTCATGACGATCAAGGGTTTTCGATAGGGTCGCAACATCTGTCGGCGAATAAGATGAAACATTTGGCTGGGTAAGCTGGGTACGAGAACTTGAATATTGTCTTCAGCACAGAGTTGCAGGTATCTTTCCAGTCTTGCTGATGAGTGCTCTGGGCCTTGGCCATCGAAACCATGCGGCAGATACATCACCAGACTGCTCAGACGATTCCATTTAGAGTGGCCAGAGGATATAAACTGGTCAATAACCACTTGAGCACCATTGGCAAAGTCGCCAAATTGAGCTTCCCATATAGTGAGGCATTTAGGGTCTGTCGCACTAAAACCATATTCAAAGCCCAGTACGGCCTCTTCAGAGAGCAGTGAATCAATGACGGTAAAGCTCGGTTTGCTGTCATTAACATAGCGTAGCGGGACATGGGCTGCCCCCGTTTTTTGATCATGGAGAACCGCATGACGATGAAAAAAAGTGCCTCTGCCGCTGTCCTGACCCGATAAACGTACAGAATAACCTTCTCTAAGCAGAGTGGCATAGGCCAGCGTTTCAGCAAAGCCCCAGTCCATCCTGGCCTCTCCGCTGGCCATATTCAGTCGCTCTTCCATAATTCGAGCGACCCTGGGGTGTAGAACGAAGCCCTCAGGAAGTAAGTTCAGTTGTTTTGCCAAAGTCGATACGACTTGTTGTGATGTTTGTGTATTAACAGCGTAGCGCCAGTGGGTTTCCGCATAGGGTGTCCAGTCGGTCATTACGGCTCGTGCTGTTGCATTGATGTTGGGTGCGGCGGTTTCACCGTGGTCTAGCAGTGCCCGATATTGTTGTTGCATCTGAGTAATGTCATCTTGTGTAACAACACCTTCTTTAACCAGATGTTGAGCATAGATATCGGGTACGGTTGCATGCTGTTTAATGATTGAATACATCATGGGTTGCGTTGCGGAGGGTTCATCTGCTTCACTGTGGCCGTGCCTGCGATAACAGAATAGATCGATGACAACATCTCTGCCAAATTCATTGCGAAAGTCAAAAGCAAGCTGTGCTGCAAAAAGCACGGCTTCCGGGTTGTCGCCATTGACGTGTAGTACCGGAGCTTGAACCATCCGAGCAACTTCAGTGCAATACGGAGTAGAGCGGGCATCCAGATGATTGCTTGTGGTAAATCCGATTTGATTATTAATGATAATATGCAAGGCGCCACCAATGGTAAAGCCGCGTGCTTGAGACATGTTGAAGGTTTCCATGACGACGCCCTGACCCGCAAAAGCAGCATCGCCATGGATTAATATAGGCATGACTTCGGTGCGTTTTTTATCCTCTCTTCGGTGTTGTCGGGCGCGTACAGAACCGGCGACGACAGGGCAGATGATTTCAAGATGTGACGGGTTAAAGGAGAGGGCAAGATGGAGGTCTCCGCCGTCTGTTTTAATGTTTGAAGAGAAACCTTGATGGTATTTGACATCACCTGAGCCTTCATTGGTACTGGGGTCAAAATGTCCTTCGAACTCTTGGAACAGCGTAGCAGGAGATTTACCCAATATATTGATCAATACGTTTAAACGACCGCGGTGTGCCATGCCCATGACCACTTCTTTTGTCCCGTTTTTTCCTGCGGATTGAAGGAGGTGGTCGAGCAGAGGAATCAGGCTTTCACCGCCTTCCAGAGAAAAACGCTTTTGCCCAACATATTTGGTATGCAGGTATTTTTCCAGGCCCGACGCGGCAATAACACGAGATAAAATATTGCGTTGTTGCGCCGGGTCAGGTCTCAATTTGGCGCGTGACGACTCAAGGCGTTGCTGGATCCAACGCTTTTGAGTGGTGCTGGAAATATGCATATATTCAGCGCCAAGGTGGCCGCAATAGGTTTCTCTTAAATGATGTATGATATCTCGCAAAGTGGCTTGTTCGACGCCAGCCAGTGAGCCTGTATTAAATACCGTATCCATATCATTTTCGCTCAAACCGTGAGAGGCCGGGATCAGGTCAGGCAAAGGTGGCGATTTTTTGAGTGAAAGAGGGTCGGTTTTTGCTTCCTGGTGGCCGCGAAAGCGATAAGCATTGATGAGTTGTAACACGGCGACTTGTTTACTCTCAATAGATTCGATGACTTGGTTATAGTCTTGATGCGTTAAAGAACGAGGTCGGTGACCTTGAAAAACAAATTCATTACGGATAAGGGCATGATCAACGTCAGCAATGGGTGGGTCATTGGGTTTTTTGAACGTGTCAAAATAACTACGCCAGTTTTCATCTATGTCGTTGGGGTTTGTTAAATAGTTGGCATACAGCTCTTCAATAAATGCAGCATTACCCGCAAATAAATAGCTACTGTCCAAAAAGTCTTGCATTCCGTTTTTGTTCTTCACTGTAACGACCCTGTTTTATAAAGAAGACCAAATTGTGTCAAAATCCCCTGATTCTTCCAGGTTATTTTTGTTTTGTTCTTTGTTGAGAGAGGTTGTTGTATATTGAAATTGTTTAAACCATTTGTTGGATTGTATGAGCCTTGAAAGCTGGATGAGTGTTTCACCGTTGTTTTGATGTAATAATACCGTATTTCCTGTATGAAAAAATGAAGACGTCATGATGGTTTCAGGCCTATTTATCGCTTTGATCGTGGGCAGTATTAAAGCATAGCTGAAGTCTTCTGTTTGTTTGCTTTCCTGTTTTAATTTAATTCGTACCGCTTCTGCTGTTGGTGTTAACACTTCTGCGCCCATAATAACAATAGCGTCTTCTTTTTTCATCCAGCGAATGATGCATAGCGTGTAATTTTGTGGCTGGTCTGGGGATTCAACAACACAGAGCAAGTCATCGACATTTAATGGCGCATGTTCTTTTTGCTCCCAGAGTAAGCAGTACCCGCCCGCGCTTTCATCTATTTTTTTGAGCAGATAGCGGTGCGCTGGAGTGCATGTTGTGTCTGGTAAATCCGGACTCAAGTCGTCGTTTATTGTTGCTGTAGCTTGTACACGTTGGCCAAAATCCCACAGGGTGTTTTTTTGACCATGGAGAGGGTCAGGTGTTTTTTCTTTTGCGGAAAAAACAGCAGGGCGTTGCCAGTTGTCATTTTCATTTGAAAAATTGGAGATATAACGATGTATAGAGGATAATCCTATAGTGACTTCAACTGAACTTGATTTTTTGTGTCGGGGGAATTGGCGTTTTGACAATAGCTCCCAGGAGAGCAGCAAGCGTTTTAATGTCGTTTTTGACAGGGCTCGAGTTGCTTCCTCTTGCTCGCCAACGTGTAAATGACCAGCCTGGTTGGTAGAAAGCAATGATGATTCCCTTATTTTTTTTATCAATAATGAAGTGTCTAATATTAAACATGGTTCATTTTCAAGATCAAGCTGACTATGAAAGCGAGGTGGGTCGTCTTTATAGGGGTTGACAGCGAACAGACCGGAGGCTTGCGTGTCTGCATGTGATTCACTGAGCTTGCAAAAAGGAGCCCAATATTTAAGTGAATGTTGAATGTTCAGAGTGTCTTCCTGCGAGAGTTGATAAGGGTTGGCCAGCGCAAGAAGGAGTGTCTGTAAATAGATATTGTCTATCGTTTTTGTTTTGTCTTTGCGAAGATGGCGTGTCGTGACTACGCCAGTATTTAAATTATGGGTCCGCGCGAAAGAATACAGTGTGTGTAACTCCAGCCATAACAGAGGCGGTGCGGAAGTATATACCAGATATTCATTAGTTAAAATTTGGTGCATATGAAGCAAGGTATGATAGATCGACGGTAATAGTAGAGACTTGCTGGTAAATAAGCCGCCATGATTGTGAATGAGATCGATGATGATTTTATAGCCCGTCGTTAATTCTGTTAATATTTCTCTGGCAAGGTGTGCAACTTTAATATTTTTCATGGAAAGTGTTGCCGAGACGTGGGTATATTTTCCTTGTAAGGACGCGATGATCTCTTCTATGGCAGGGGTTATTTTTTGCAGAAAATAAAATCGTTCTTGATTTGGTATAAGGGTGCCATTGGTTTCGCGCAAGGCATGGTAAATATGCCGGCTCAGTTCCCCTATGTGCGCCCGTGGCAGGTCGTTGTACCATTCATCAATATGCTTGGCCTGAGTGTTAAAATGAGTGGTTTTAGCCGGTTTTTTTTGTTCCGGTACATTGAGCATTAATGGCTTTCCAGTTGTGGCCACTATAAACCTCCGCTGTTTTGACTCTCTGGTTTCTGATAAAATGATGTCTTTGATAAAGGATATAATCGACCAATAAGCGATTTTGTTTAAGAAAATCTAAAATATTAGCAAACATTCAAGCCCAGTGCCGATCGCACCGATATGTTTCTATGCCCATGGCGTTATGAATTTAGGTGTTAGCACGTGCAAATAAGCCTTGGATTCGGTTTTTCCGACTGACGACTGCATGGATACAGGAGATAGCACCCAAAGAACTGGGTATAAATGCTCTACATCGCGGATCAACTGCGTTTTCTAGGGTAAAAGTAACTTACCGAGAAAAAACCGAGAATGAGTGCCGGTGGACGTGAAAATGCCTCAATTCATAACGCCATGGGTTGATAGTCGTTTTATGAAATTATTGAACAACGTGGGAGTGATAATAGATTGTTAAGTACAGCTTCCACTTTTCGTTTAGAGCAATCATTGTGTATTGGTTTTATAGCCAGTCGCCATTCCTCAAGTAAAATAATCAGCGATATGTTGATTAAGTCGGGGCATCATATAGATATTTTTTTGGGTCTCCAGGAGGCTTTGCCTCAAGTGACCACGGGGAAGTATGACCTTATATTGATTATGGTCGAAAAAGGGGCAGAGGCTAAACAGTGTGAAGAATTAATTCGTTTTGTTCGTCAGCAAAAAACTCCTGAAATATATAGCATACCTTTAGTCGTCATTACCGAATTTGATAGTGCGATGACCCTCGAAAATTTGTTTTTGGCGGGGGCAAGTGATGTCATTATTTTACCCATTAGCGAAGCAGAATTACACAATAGGCTACATCAGGTTATTTTTTTAGTTCCTGAATCTATTTTTGAAGGTCGTCGAAGCGAGAAAGAACGGTTAGAAATTGAAAATATAAACGAGCCGGACAAGTTAACTGAAAAAAATACAAAGCCATCAAGGAAGAGGGGCTGGTATATTATTGTTTTCATAGGGCTAGTTCTTGGGTTGATTGCTATTATCAATATGGGTCATAACACGCAGGCACCAGAGCGAGAAGACCATTTTGTTCAAGAAACGGTGGTTAAAAAGGAAGTTAAAGAGGTTGTCAGTCAGCCAGAAATCGTCATTAAACCGGCTGTTGAAGAACCAAAAACAGTGCATAAAACGGCTATTTTAATCTCAACGGTACGCCCTGAACTCGGTAGTCTGATTCAAAATAGAGACTTTTCTGGGCGGGTTGTGAGTGAAGAGCAATGGGCTGTTCGCTCAAAAACTTCCGGAAAAATAGCCCGTGTTTTTGTTGATGTTGGTGAGCGCGTCTCTAAAAAACAGGTGATTGCCGTTCTGGAAAGCAAGAAGGCGGTGACCGAGTTAAAAAATGCCCAGATTAGTTTGAGAAAAGCAAAGGCCTTTTTGCAGCTTGCGACGGATAAATATGAGACAACGCTTGAACGTTATCGCCAAGGACAAGGTAACAAGCCTCGTTTGCGTGAGGCTGAAGTGTCTCAACATAATGCAAAAACGGAGCAAAAAATGGCCGAAAAAGCCTACAGGGATGCCCGCATAGCATTGGAAAATACAAGAATTACTGCGAAGTTTGACGGCGTTATATCTTCGGTGTTTTTTGAAAAAAATAAGATGATAAATAAAAACGATATTTTGTTTAACCTGGAAAAATCGTCAAAAAAAGGGGTAGAACTCTTTTTAGAAGCAAAACAAAAGCCTGATATTGCTGTAAATAATAGTGTGACCGTATTTACTGACAGGGATGAAAGCGCGTCTCCATCCTGGGATGAAAAAGTCGTGGCGGTTAGGCCGGTAGTGGATGCATCAGGTGTCACCTCAGCATGGCGAGTTCAATTGACACTGACAAACGATCGTTTGCGTTACGGTCAGCAAGTGCATGTCAATTTACCCATACTTGAAAAAGAAGAGGTTGTTAAAGTTCATACAAGTAATGTGATAAATAAGAAAACCCAACCGTTCATACCCATAAACAATAAGGGTGTGGTTAAATATCAACCTGTTAAACTAGGTTTGCAGATGGGGGATTATGTGGAAATAAAGCAGGGGTTAGTGCTGGATGATGAAATTATTGTATCTCCAGAGCTGCTTGACGAAGGGGTGTCAGTGAGAACCCATTGAACCTAAAAAACTCAGTTGATCCACCTAACTATGCGGGAAAAAGTTTCATCACCAATAAGGTGACCATGATTTTCCTCGCTACGTTATTTGAATCAATATCTTGCATTCTACATTTGCGTCCAACTGCGTTTTCTAGGTTGAACCTAAAGTTTTACACCGAATCAGCCGAAAACAAATTGAAATCGCATATGAAATTAATGCATGCTCTGACCCGGTGAACTTTTTTTAATGAGGCGTTATTAGCGTATATACCTGTCACAGTGGGTGAGCGTATGAGACCGTTTATTCAATTGCATAGGGATGACTATTGGATTCGTTTGTCTTTGCTGTTGGGTTGGGTATGCTTGATTAAATAACAAGGGAGTTGTTTATAAGCTATGATTCAAGCGCGTGCTTTACGTCTGGTTGACGGAGTTTCAGATCTGATTGCTTTGCCCGAAGTCAGTCTCAAGGTTAATGAGTTAGTTGATGATCCTACCTCGTCGGCCGCCGATATGGCTCAAGTCATTAGCCTGGATGCGGCTATAACGGCAAAATTGCTGAAAGTTGCTAACAGTTCTTTTTATCGCTTTCCATCAAAAATTGATACGGTATCCAGAGCGGTGACGATCATTGGAACGAGAGAGCTTAGGTTCTTGGTTTTAGCCAGTTCCGCTGTGCGTTCATTTGATAAAATAAATAATAACAATATTGATATTGCTTCGTTTTGGCGTCACAGTGTTTATACTGCGGTTGTTGCACGACTGCTTGCGACTAAATGTAATATATTACATAAAGAACGACTTTTTGTCTGTGGCTTGCTTCACGATGTGGGTCATTTGGTCATGTCGCACCGCATCCCTGATCTTGTGCAAGTGATGCAATATCGAGCCGAGACGGCCAAAATCCCAAGGTATGAGGCTGAACAGAGTGTCTATGAAGTCGATCATGCCCTCGTTGGGGCCGAGTTACTCAAATCATGGGGCTTGCCGGAAAGTTTGCAAGATGCGATTAAATATCACCACGAACCTGAGAAAGCAGCGGATTATATGCTAGAAACTTCAATCGTGCATATTGCCAACAGTCTTGGCAAGCTGGGAGAGCTGGGTGGTACCGACTTAAGCCAGTGTCCGATGATCTCACCTGTTGCATGGGAGGTGACGAAGTTATCACCAGACATTGTAGAATCTGTCTTGCAGGAGGCGCGAGCACAATTTTTGGAAGCGCTATTGTTATTCTTGCCCGGCGTTGCTGTAGCAGCGAGTTGATATTGGAGAAAAATGGTGGCAATACAGTTAGATCGGGTCAGGCTCACTAATTTAAGGTGGTTGATTCGCCAGGAAGGATCGGTAACGCAACTGGCGGCAAAGCTCACCATTTCACCCATTTACATTTTTAATGTATTAGATGGTCAGTTTACTATTGGTGATGCGCTTGCCCGAAAAATAGAAGGTATTTATGGCTATTCACGTGGTTGGATGGACGGCAGTAATGATATCAAAATCAACACCGAAACAGTGGTTCCTGTTCTAACGCTTGACCAGGCAAGACAGCCTGCACAAAATGAAGGTGGCAATGAATTGCTCTCAGATTTCATGAACACTTTCGAGGATGCCGCTGTTGAAAATGGGCTGAATTTAACACCAGAGCAAAAAGAAAAATATTTGTTGGATATCGAGAAAAACGTTTCTGACAAAAAGCAAACATAATATGAATGAAGTCAGGTTCAGATTAAATATTGCTGCACATGAATATGAAGCATACTATGCTGGCAGAGTAAAAAATGTAGTGGTCACCATGAAAAATGGAAGTCATTTACAGTTCCCTGCGTCTAATCTAAGAGCTTATTCTCGCCATGATGGTGTGCATGGCGAATTTATCCTGAAGTTTGATGACAATAATAAACTCGTTGATCTGTTGCAGCTAACAGATTGAATTTCCCCCTGGTGCATCGTCCAACTGCGTTTTTTAGGATTAAAGACTCAGCATGTTTTTAACAATTTGTTTGGCACCATCAAATGCGTCAGGTTCACAAAATACAGGGTATTTTTGCGTTGTTAATGCAGAAAATTCTGCTTGAAAATGCCCCTGAAAAAGTTGTTCGCGAGTGATGTTTTGACATAAGCCGTTAATTTTTAACCAAGAAACTAAGAATGACTCTTCTGGCCAATCGCCACGTTTCACATACAATACCGGTTTTTTATTACAGGCCGCTTCAGTAAAAATGCCATACCCTGGTTTGGTGATCACACAATCCACAGAGCATAGCAAGTCAAGATAGCTATAGGAGAATTGATCTATAGCGATTAAATCGTCACGTTTACATTCTGTTGTGTCTGGCACCAGCCATACTTGATTAGGGTAACTTGGCCATTGATCGAAAGGAATATCGGTTTTGACCCCGCCAAGCGCAACTAGAGTTAACTGAATATTCGTTGCGTTTATCTTTTTTAGTAAATGGTCTTTAACGGACTGACCTCGTTGAGCAATGGGGTTAACCTGTATGGCGTTTTCAAGCCAGTTCATTGGCATACAAGGCGTTATTTTGTAAAAACAGTCGGCAGCATTATAACTATTTTGTATTTGTTGATAAATGTCGTCTGCAGTGGCGTTGTTTTTACAATAAGAATGAAAAATATCAGCCCAGTTTAGAGAGCACATTGCAATACAGGGGTAATCGCTATTTTGCGTGGCAAGCAAGGGCAAATAAGCAATATTCGAGATCAGCAAGTCGGGGGATAAGGCGTCAAAAAAAAGGTTACATGCGTGTTTTTGTTTCTCCCAATGTTGGTGTAAATTTTGATATTGGGCCATGCTTTTTTTAGCTAGAACATCAATGCTTGATGCCATCACCATGCCAAAGTCCCATGATCGCTCTATATGCCGACAACCGGGTAGTCGTCGTTTGATGATGGTGGGTGAAATTCCGGAAACAACGGTAATTTCAGCATGGGGAATCAAGCACAGCAGTTCTTTGATCACCGGTATCGTTTGGGCTAAGTGACCCAGGCCGTGCGCAGAAACAGTAAATACGAAATGGGGTTTGTTCGAGTTCATATATCTATCCAGTGTGTGACGGATATCACATTGAGCACCTGATTAAAATGTAGGGCTAATGTACCATTTTTCGTACTTTTATACTCATCCGGGCTGGCTCTGAGTGCACTTATCCAGTAAAATAGAGGCTGTATTTTGAGTGGAGAATGCTATGCCAATAAATGAAAATAGGGTTCCAGAGCGCCGCATGCGTTCTGTTACAATGGTTCAAAAGCTGGTTGAAGTCCGCAGCGACATGTTAAGTCTCTATAGTGAATTAGCTGAAAGAAAACCCTATCACGATGTTGGAGACGATTTCCCCGAGGTGTTGGCTGATTTTTGTGCCTCATTAATCGATTACACTGCTAATGCCCACTTTCAGCTATATCGGTATTTTGCAGAAAAGAAAGAAAGGCGGCAGCGTATTATTGATGTGGCGGATAAAATTTATCCGCGTATCGTTGATATTACGCAGAGCATTTTGGATTTTAATGATAAATATGATAGTGATCAACAACGGCAAAATCTATGCGACCTTGAAAAAGACTTGTCTGTTCTGGGTGAAGCTTTAGCCGAACGTATTGAGCTGGAAGATAACCTCATTGATGTCTTAAGCAGCTCTGGAAAATAAGCTTGTGTGAAAGAACTGACGCATGAACAACTTTACCATCAATGTGACCTCAGTCAGCTTAATGTCAGCTCAACGGACGAGCTGAATACCTTTGATGATATTCTGGGGCAGGCCAGGGCGCTGCAAGCTATTCAATTTGGTGTTGGTATGCCTCATGACGGCTATAATATCTTTGCTCTGGGTTCTCAGGGTGTGGGTAAAAAGACGTTAATTTCTCGTACTCTTCGTCGTGAAAAAAAATCAGTGGCACATCGCACACTGCGAGACTGGTGCTATGTACATAATTTTTTAGTCCCTCATCAACCCTCAAAACTTTCTTTTCCTTGTGGTCAAGCCCATGTTTTTAAGGCTACCTTCGGTGCTGTAATGAAAGCACTTGATGCTGCGATTCCGGCTTTAGTTAATGATGCTGACTATCACGTGCAGGTGAATTCTTTTTTTCAAAAGTTGAGAAAGAAGCATGAAGATTCGTCAGAGGTCAGTCACTATCTTAGTGCAGTAGTCAACGATGTATTAAAAAACACCGAAGACTTTGTCAGAGATTACGGCTCGGGTAAAAATGAGTATGAACCATGTCACTTAAAAATTCGCTACCGAGTTAATGTTATCGTTGAACATGAGGCGCAGTCAGAATTGCCGGTTATTTATGAAGATTATCCGTCTTATCATAATTTGATTGGTTTTTTTGATCAGACCTCGGTGATGGGTGCGGTTTCTACCGATTTTACTTTGATCCGACCTGGTGCGCTACATCAAGCTAACGGTGGCTATCTGGTTCTTGATGCACTAAATTTATTACAATCTCCGCACGCCTGGGCGGCGTTAAAGCAGGCTTTGCGAAGTAAGAAAATTCGTATTGAGTCGTTAAATAAAGTGCATAATTTAAGCTGTAATGTTTCTATTGACCCAGAAGTGATCCCATTAGACATAAAGATAATATTAATGGGGGAGCGCTCTGTTTATTACTCAATTTATGAAGAAGATAGGGATGTTGCTGAACTATTCAAAGTGATAGCTGATTGTAACGATACTTTGGCATGGACTGTGGAGAATGAAAAAAATTATATTCAATTAATAGTCAGGCTTATAAGGGACAATAAACTGCTTCCTTTTTCTATGGCGGCGGTGGGTAGAATAGTCGAAGCAAGTGCGCGGTGTGCCGGTTCCAGTCGTAAACTCTCTGTTCATATGGGTGTGATTCAAGATTTATTATTCGAATCGAATTATTGGGCTCAACAAAATAAAAATAAAATCGTCGATAAAAAACATGTGATCGAAGCTTTGGATCAGCAGACCTTTCGCGGTAACCGGGCAAAAATAGAATATCAAGATGAAATGCTTCATCATGATATTTTAATCGACGTCCGTGGTGAGCGTGTGGGCACCCTGAATGCATTGACTATTGTAGAGAATGGCGGTATTGGTTTTGGTGTACCTTGTCGCATTACCGGGGTGACTCGTTTAGGCGAGGGAGAAATTATCAATATTGAACGTGAAATCGATATGAGTGGTGCTATCCATTCCAAAGGTGTTTCTATATTGAGCGCATTCATCGGTTCCCGGTTTGGACAACAACAATGGTTATCTTTTTCTGCCAGCCTGGTTTTTGAGCAGCTGTACAATGAAATAGATGGCGACAGTGCCTCTTTGGCTGAGCTTTGTGTCTTATTCTCCTCTTTAGCTCTGACGCCATTCAAGCAAAGTATTGCGATAACCGGGTCAGTTAATCAACATGGTGAGGTACAAGTTATTGGCGGTGTAAATCAAAAAATTGAAGGTTTTTTTGATTTATGTCAAGAACGAGGCTTGACGGGTGAACAAGGCGTTATTATTCCCTGTGCTAATGTGACTGATCTTATGCTGCATGATCACCTGATTGAATCTGTGAAAGCTCGTCAATTTCATATTTATCCGGTGAGTTGTGTTGATGATGCTCTGGAAATACTGAGTGGCCTAGTTAGTGTCGCAATGACCGAAAATGGTGAATACGTACCCGACACCCTTCATTATTTGATTCATCAGCGTTTGAAAAAATATACCGAATATCGACATGAACATGGTATAGCAGGAAAACAAAGTGACGCAGATGACACAGATTCGCTTTATCCCTGACAGGTATACAGGATGGTTACAACAGTACAAAAAATACCCGATTTTTTAAAAAATAAAACCATAAGCTGTGAAAATTGGTTCGATACCTTTGAGGTTGAGTATTCACAAGAAGAGTTAGCTGCGCTTCGCCATGCCTATCATTTATCAGAGAAGTTTTGTTCCGGTATCAGCTCGATAACGGGAGAACCTGCCTTTCATTATGCCTTGGCAGTGACTGCCATTCTGATTAAAATAAAATTAGATTACCAAACTTTGATCGCTGCCCTTCTTTATGAAACCGCGGTTCATACTGAGCTCAGTATGAATGACATTCGACAAGGCTGTGGCAAAGATATTGCCAGGTTAGTTGAAGGCGTTGAAAAAATGGATGCGATTCATTTTATACAGATGGAGCCACAGGAAGCGTTCAACGATGCCGCTCACGCAGAGATGCTTCGTAAAATGTTGCTGGCTATGGTCGAAGATGTACGCGTTGTTCTCGTGAAACTGGCTGACCGTGTGCAGTGTATGCGTACCTTGCCTTCAACTTCCGTACCGTATCAAGATTTAGTGGCCAGAGAGACTTTGGATTTGTTTGCGCCATTAGCCAATCGTTTGGGTATTTGGCAAATGAAATGGGAGCTGGAAGACTTGGCGTTCCGTTATATCAACCCTGATTTGTATAAAAAAATTGCTCGCCTGTTAAATGAAAAACGAATTGATCGAGAAAAATATATAGGAAAATTTACGACGATACTAGATAACGAACTTAAAAACCTGGGTCTCGAAGCCAGCGTAACAGGGCGTCCTAAACACATTTATAGTATTTATAAAAAAATGACGCGTAAGGAAGTGGATTATAGTCAAATTTATGATGTCAGGGCGGCCCGGGTTATGGTCAAAGAACTCAAAGACTGTTATGCCGTTTTAGGTGTTGTGCATAGTTTATGGCAATATATTCCAGGTGAATTTGATGACTATATTGCGACGCCAAAAGATAATGATTATCGATCTCTACATACGGCTGTGATGGGTCCGTTCGGGAAAACAGTCGAGGTACAAATTCGTACCTATGATATGCATCAACACTCTGAGTATGGTGTCGCAGCGCACTGGCAATATAAAGAAGGAGGGCCAAGAGAAGGGCGTTTTGAAGAAAAAATAGCCTGGCTAAGACATCTTTTGGAATGGAAAGATGAAGTGAATGATTTAAGTGATTTTGTTGAAAAAGTAAAAACCGATGTTTTTGCAGACCGAGTTTATGTTTTTACGCCAAACGGTGATGTTATTGATTTACCTAGTGGTTCGACTCCCTTGGATTTTGCTTATTATATTCATAGTGAGGTGGGTCATCGTTGTCGGGGAGCTAAAGTAAACGGTCGTATGGTGCCCTTAACCTATACCTTGAAAAATGGTGAAAAGGTAGACATTCTCACCGTAAAACATGGCGAGCCGAGTCGAGACTGGTTAAACAAGCATTCAGGCTATTTGACTTCGGCAAAAGCACGATCAAAAGTGAGCCACTGGTTCAAGCAACAAAATATTGAGAAAACAGTGGCCTCTGGGCGGAATGCCATAGAAAAAGAAATGGATCGATTGGGGTTAAATTCATTAGGCCTTGAGCGACTCAGTAAAGCAATGGATTTGCGTCCTGAGGCACTGTATGCCGCTGTAGGCCGGAATGACATTCGTTTGGGACGGGTTACCCAGGTCGCAGAAAAATTATTAGGTCGCAGTGAAAAAAAGCAACAAGCTTTGCCCATGCCCCAACGAAAAAGCGCAAAAATACAAGAAAAAACGGATATTCAAATCTGTGGTGTAGGTCATCTGCTAACCCGAATATCGCGATGCTGTAAACCCGTTCCTGGTGATGAGGTCATTGGTTATATCACCCGAGGAAGAGGTGTTGCCATACATCGAACAGATTGCCTTCATGTGTTACGTTATCATTCTACTTCACCAGAGCGACTAATTGAGGTTGGTTGGGGACATGAAAATGAAAAAACTTATCCAGTCGGCATTGCCGTGACGGCCTATGATCGCTCCGGGTTATTACGGGACATCTCTGCAGTGTTGGCCAATGAAGGTATTAATGTGTTGTCTGTAGACACACACTCCATTGCTAAATCACATATGGCGCAAATGAATTTAATTTTAGAGGTCAGCGATTTGGAAAAATTAAGTCGTATTTTAGAAAAAATAACACAGTTACCTAATGTGGTGAGAGCAAGGCGAAAAAGATAATGTCAGTTTTTGATCTGAATTGTAAAAAATGTGCTCGGTTGTCTGATTTTCTTGAAAGTTTAAGGCAGGACTATCCAGATTACCATAATCTACCGGTTGCTCCTTTTGGGGTCAAGCAGCCCCAATTACTAGTCGTGGGTTTGGCGCCGGGTATGCATGGTGCCAATGCGACAGGGCGGCCGTTTACTGGGGATCATGCTGGTATTTTGTTGTATGAAACCTTGTATCAATATGGCTTCAGCATTGCGCCCGTATCTGTTTCGAAAGTGGATGGTTTGAAATTAATCCAGTGTTGTATTACTAATGCGGTTAAGTGTTTACCGCCGGAAAATAAACCCACTACACCGGAGATTCACGAGTGTAATCAATTTTTACGTCATGAAATTAAAGCGATAAAAAAGGGTGCAGTGATTCTTGCCTTGGGTACGATTGCTCATAAGGCAGTACTGCGTGCTTTTGATTGCAAACAAAGTCAATACAAGTTTGCTCATGGCGCTCAATATCAATTGGACAATAATTTTATTTTGCTCGACTCTTACCATTGTAGTCGTTATAACACGCAAACGAAGCGTCTGACCACTGACATGTTTCAGCAAATATTTCAGCAAGCGCGAACAATTATTGATGCGTTTTGACAGCGCCGCTTTTCTTGGTCAATTGACCACCCGCCCCGGTATCTATCAAATGCAAGATGCGAAGGGCGATGTTTTGTACGTAGGGAAAGCAAAAAATCTAAAAAAAAGGGTGGGAAGTTATTTTTCGGGCCAGCCTTTGCCGACTAAAACCATGATGATGGTGAAGCAAATAGTCAATATAGAAGTCATTGTCACTCATACCGAAAGTGAGGCATTATTGCTTGAAAACAACCTGATTAAGGAATATAAACCAAAATATAATATCTTGCTGCGAGATGATAAAAGTTTTCCGTATTTGTTTATCTCAACAGAACACGCGTTCCCGCGTTTGAGTTTTCATCGTGGTGCAAAAAGAAAAAAAGGCCGCTATTTTGGCCCTTACCCGAGTGCGGGTGCGGTCAGAGACAGTTTGCAGCTTTTGCAAAAAGTATTTCCTGTACGTCAGTGTGAAGATAGTTTTTATCAAAATCGTTCTCGACCTTGTCTCCAATATCAAATAAAACGGTGCGCCGCGCCTTGTGTTGATTTGATTAGCCAGGAAGCTTACCAGGCGGATGTTAATCATACGATTCTATTTTTAGAAGGAAAAAGTCAGCAGCTTATAGAGCAGCTTATTAAGACCATGAATAGTGCGGCAGCAGCATTGCGCTATGAAATCGCGGCTCGTTATCGCGATCAAATAGCGCAGTTGCGCCGGGTGTCTGAGAAGCAGTATATCTCTGGAAATGGAGGGGATATTGATGTGGTTGCCTGCGTGTCCGAAGGAGGGATGGCCTGCGTTCAGGTCTTTTTTATTCGTAGTGGACGTAATTTGGGTAGTAAGACTTTTTTTCCAAGGCAGGCTAAAAATGCGACTGCTGGGGATGTACTTGCCGCTTTTTTGCCCCAATACTACCTAGGCAAACCCCCGCCTTCAGAAATTATTATTAACTGTGTCTTGGCTGATGAAATGCTTTTGTCCGATGTGCTTGGTGAGCAGGCTGGGTATAAGGTTATAGTGAAGTCTAGAGTGCGCAGTGAGCGTGCTCGTTGGTTGACTATGGCAGCAGACAATGCCAGAGAATCAATTGCAATGCAGCTGACTAGTCGTGCAGGAAGTCAAAAACGACTTGAGGCACTGCAAGAGGTATTAAAGCTCGACGAATTGCCACAGCGACTGGAATGTTTTGATATCAGCCATACTCAAGGAGAGGAGACGGTGGCCTCGTGTGTGGTTTTTGAAATGGGCGAGCCCTATAAAAGTGATTATCGCCGCTTTAATATCAAAAATATTACTCTGGGAGACGATTACGCGGCGATGCGCCAAGCTTTAAAAAGACGTTATCAACGGCTTAAAGAAGAATCTGCCAAACTGCCTGATATTTTGTTTATTGATGGCGGCAAAGGGCAGCTTAACATTGCAAAAGCGGTTCTTGAGGAAGTGCAATTGAGTGGGGTAATGTTAATCGGCGTGTCAAAAGGAGAGGGGCGAAAACCCGGCCTAGAAACATTACATATTGAAAGGTTTGAAAGTGGGG
The DNA here is from genome assembly GCA_013151745.1 of Gammaproteobacteria bacterium. Classification (GTDB taxonomy): domain Bacteria; phylum Pseudomonadota; class Gammaproteobacteria; order JAADHS01; family JAADHS01; genus JAADHS01. Next base: position 23,136 of record JAADHS010000012.1, read on the forward strand.
TAAAGCTGCCGGCTGATTCGCCTGCTTTGCATCTTGTGCAGCAGATACGTGATGAAGCGCATCGTTTTGCGATTACGGGTCATCGCCAGCGCCGTGCTAAAATACGGACGACCTCTACCCTGGAAGGTGTTCCTGGGTTAGGCCCTAAAAGAAGAAGACTCTTATTGAGCCATTTTGGTGGCCTCCAAGAGGTTATGCGTGCTGGCATCGATGATCTTGCGGGTGTGCCGGGTATCAGTCGTCAATTGGCACAAAAAATATATGATTTTTTCCACGTAGAGAGGACTGGTTCGTAGCATGTTTACTTTGCCAACAATGTTAACGTTTGCAAGAATTGGGTTGATTCCTGTTTTTATTGTCGTTTTTTTTCTGCCTTACGAATGGTCACATGTTGCAACTGCGTTAATTTTTGGCTTAGCCTCCATTACGGACTGGGTTGATGGTTATCTCGCCCGAAAATGGGACCAAACTTCTGCATTTGGCGCTTTTTTAGATCCCGTTGCAGATAAGTTGATGGTGGCTGTGATCCTGGTTTTATTGGTTCAGGCGAACCCAACGCCTCTGTTGGCCATTCCTGCTGCGGTGATTATTTGTCGAGAAATTGCTGTCTCTGCATTGCGGGAATGGATGGCTGAAATTGGTGAAAGAACTCAAGTGTCAGTCTCGACAATGGGGAAATACAAAACAACTTTTCAAATGATTGCTTTGTTCATGCTTCTATATAGTCAGGATATTTTAGGGTTACCGACGAAGGTATTGGGGTTAATTATGCTGTATATTGCTGCAGCGCTCACCTTGTGGTCAATGATTGTCTATATGCGTGCAGCATGGCCAATTTTACTGGCGAACAATGAGACTAAAGGCTGAAAGTTGTGTAGTTACGTAGATAACTGATTGATTATAAAGAAAGTTTATTCTATTGTCATGTTTGCTCTTGACAGATTTTTGTTTGCGATTAGAATACCTACTTCTTGAGAAGTAGTGCGGGAATAGCTCAGTTGGTAGAGCACAACCTTGCCAAGGTTGGGGTCGCGAGTTCGAGTCTCGTTTCCCGCTCCAATTCTCAAATATGCCTGTGGCGTTTGAGATTTAGGTATTATGTCAATCCTGTTTATTTCATGGTAAGGCGAAATGACGAGGTGTAGTAGCCCGCTATGACTAGGGGTTTCAACGCAGCCATAGCATGAAGAGGGCTGTAATTAAATCTAAATCTCAGGTGCCATGGGCATAGGCTAGTAAATGAGTGGATATCGGGCTGGGTGGCAGAGTGGCTATGCAGCGGCCTGCAAAGCCGTGGACGCCGGTTCGATTCCGGCCCCAGCCTCCAATCACTTGTAGCGTTACCTTGTGTAATTTATCGATTATTGTTTAGGGTTCTTGCTTACGGATAAAAAACAAGCAAGAGGGTCTATTTTTAACAGCCATCACCTGCTATGCCCGGGTGGCGAAATTGGTAGACGCAAGGGACTTAAAATCCCTCGGAGGAAACTCCGTGCCGGTTCGATTCCGGCCCCGGGCACCAATATTTTTATAGCGCCATTTGTCTTGTCATTCTCTTTCACAGCCTGCTTTGGTAGAGTTGGCCTGCGTCGTTCTTTAATAACCCGCTTTGATGTGATCTATTGTGATTTGTAAAAATGTACGCCACTGTTGTTCCATGGCAGGTGTGAATTCAGAATCAAGCTCGGTGAATACGGTCATCAAGCTATCAAGCCAATAGATATATAAGTGTGGAGCGATATCTAGATTATGCCGGGTGTGACTGTTGCGTATTTTATTGATCGCTTGTTTGGCAACGACATTGTCTTCGGGGAAAAGTAGAGATAAAGCAAGAGATTGCTCTAGCAAATTGTATTGTTTTTTTAAGTCTGTATTAGCAAATTTAGCAGAAATTTCTGGTGAGCTGGCCATGAGAACCTCATAAAACCGGGGTAAAAATTCTGATTTAGCAACAACACGGCCGAAACTTTGCTTCAATACGTGATGGTCGGCACCGGTTTCAGTCATATTATAGATCCCTTTAAGTTAATTTCAGGCGTTTATTTTTGCTTCGTAACTGGACAGTGTATTTTCAAGTAGTGTTGCCACTGTCATGGGTCCCACCCCGCCAGGTACGGGCGTGATCCAACCCGCTCGATTCGCCGCGATGGTAAAATCAAGGTCCCCCGTAATTTTACCGGTTTTACGCCTGTTGATTCCAATATCAATAACAGTGGCGCCGAGTTTTATCCATCTGCTGTTGACGATGTCGGGTTTGCCTACGGCAACCACAAGAATGTCTGCTTGCGCGACGTGTTTTTCAAGGTTTTCAGTGAAGCGATGGCATGTCGTGACGGTGGCTCCAGCTAACAATAGTTCTAGTAACATTGGACGACCCACATGGTTCGATGCACCAACAATCACTGCATAAGCGCCTTTTATTCTTGTTTCTGTGTGACGGAGTAAGGTCATTACGCCCGCAGGCGTACATGAGCGTAAAGTAGGCAGCCGTACTGCTAAACGGCCAATGTTATAAGGGTGGAAGCCGTCTACATCTTTTTTCGGGTGGATAGATTCTATGATTGTTTCGGTATCAATGTGTGTGGGCAAGGGCAATTGTACGAGAATACCGTCGATGGTTTCATCTTCGTTTAATTGTTCAATCAGCGTGATGAGTTCTTTTTGAGAAATGTCTGGAGAGAGATCTATAGCTTTTGACGCTATTCCCGCAGCAGCGCAGGCTTTGCGTTTATTGGTGACGTAAATTTCTGACGCGGGGTCGCTGCCGACCAGGAGCACCGCGAGTCCAGGTGCACGTCTTCCTGCTTCTATATGTTCGTTAACACGCGATTTGATTGTTTCACGTATTCCGAGAGCAATGGTTTTTCCGTCTATAATACGTGCTGTCATGCCGATGTCGAATCGCTACGAATGGAAAGAAAGCGCGTATTGTAACGATTTCTTGCAAGCGATGCCAAAGTAGTTCAGAAAAACCTTTGAGCTTAGGGATTGTAATAATAATTAGAGGCGTTTGATGTAGCGAAGAGGATATGCAACCACGTGGAGAAATTGCGTAAATAATGTTAAAATTCAATGTACTTTGTATTGAGGAGCTGGTCTGTGTCGGGAAAAACGCTTTATGATAAGCTATGGGAAGCTCACGTTGTTCGAGAGAATGAAGAGGATGCTTGCCTTTTATATATAGATCGCCATTTAATTCATGAAGTGACGTCTCCCCAAGCTTTTGAAGGATTACGCCTGGCCGGGCGCAAGCCCCGGCGGGTTGCGGCGAATCTGGCTATGCCGGATCATAATATACCCACAACGAATCGTTGCCAGGGCATCATCGATCCCGTTGCACGGTTGCAAGTTGAGACGCTGGATAAAAACTGTGAAGCCTTTGCGATTGAAGAATTTCGTACCGATGATCCACGTCAAGGTATTGTGCATGTTGTAGGGCCGGAGCAGGGTGCCACTTTGCCGGGTATGACCGTAGTCTGTGGTGATTCCCACACCTCTACCCATGGCGCTTTAGGTGCCTTAGCACATGGTATTGGGACGTCTGAAGTGGAGCACGTGTTAGCAACGCAGTGCTTGATTCAGAAAAAATCTAAAAATATGTGCATAGAAATTAACGGTAAACTGGGTGCGGGCGTGTCTGCCAAGGATGTTGTTTTGGCGATCATTGGTGAGATAGGCACTGCCGGTGGCACGGGTTATGCCGTTGAGTTTACCGGTGATGTGATCCGTGAACTCTCGATAGAAGGTCGCATGACCGTTTGCAATATGACAATTGAGGCCGGTGCTCGTGCGGGTATGGTCGCTGTTGATGATAAAACGATAGAGTATGTCAAGGGTCGGCCTTTTGCGCCCTCTGTAGAGGTATGGCAGCGGGCTGTTGAGGCTTGGCGTGATTTACATAGTGATGATAATGCTCGGTTTGATAAAGTGGTGCAGATTGATGGGCGCGCTATTCGACCTCAAGTGACATGGGGAACTTCGCCAGAAATGGTTTTATCTGTGGCGGATGTCGTACCCGATCCTCAAAAGGAACATGATCCTGTCAAACGGGGGGGGATAGAAAGAGCATTGGCTTATATGGGGTTGACAGCCGGCACCGCGATAACGGACATTGCTATCGATGCGGTTTTTATTGGTTCTTGTACAAATTCCCGTATTGAAGATTTACGTCAAGCGGCAGCGGTGATTCGAGGGCGCACCATTGCGTCTCGTGTAAAACAGGCTTTGGTGGTGCCGGGTTCGGGTTTGGTAAAACAACAGGCTGAAGCGGAAGGTTTACATGATCTCTTTACTGCGGCCGGGTTTTCATGGCGTGAACCGGGTTGCTCGATGTGTCTGGCTATGAATGCTGATCGTTTGCAGCCACAGGAACGCTGTGCATCGACTTCAAATCGAAACTTTGAAGGCCGTCAAGGTCAAGGAGGGCGAACGCATCTTGTCAGTCCGGCAATGGCTGCTGCGGCTGCGATAGCAGGCCATTTTGTTGATGTGAGCGTAGGGTAAAAAATCGGGTGTTTGAGGTTTTTCTCGGTGGATTAGTTTATTTGACAAAAACACACAACGACCCATTTTTTTTTGATCCTCTCTAACTAAATAAGGAAGCATCATGCGCAAGCCTATTCTATTATTATCGGGATTTCTTCTTTTAACACTCTTGATTGCTGCTTGTAGTAATTCGGGGATTCGCAAGGATTCTCCAGCATTGGCATTGGTGGGTAATGACGCCTACCTGAAAGTCAATGTCTGGTATGAACATCCCCTGAAAATTCTCTCAACCAACTACCATAAAGGCATTATGTTAAAAGTGGGAGATAAATTTAAAATCATCGATGTCAGTGGTAAAAAAATAATTTTCAGTGATGAAAATGGCATCGAATACGCCATTATTTACAATCGAGGACATACTCTGGTTAGTATGGCCGATCTGCTTTCTCGTACCTTTAGCAAAACCAGTGTGCTGGAGCCGGGAGGCGCTTTCTCAAAGTTTTCCGAAATGGAACAGCAAAATATTCGTCAAGGTAAGGTCGTCATAGGTATGAGTAAAAATGCCGTTGTCATGGCTTTCGGCTACCCGCCTGAGCATCGCACTTCGACCAGAGCAGCGGATGCCTGGACGTACTGGCGGAATAGATTTGTTACAAACAATGTCACCTTTGAAGAAGATAGAGTGGTTTCTTTTCGCTGAACGAGGAACATAAGGCGGTGCATATTCAGGTGTAAGTAAGTTATAAATTATTAACGAATATGGTATAAAAAACGATACAATCTGGCCTCTTTGAGATAGGTGTGGCATGCTGGGCTATTTTCCTTTTTCTGTGTCGAAAAAGGCTAGGAAACACCTCCTTGTGAGTGATTTTCAAGTTATTTGAGTGGGAATGTAATATTTTTAGGTGTGATATATGGACGCTTTTGTAGCAATAACAGGCATTGTAATGCCATTAGACCGGCATAATGTTGATACTGATGCCATTATTCCAAAGCAATTTTTAAAATCGATCAAGCGAACCGGGTTTGGTGCGAATTTGTTTGATGAATGGCGTTATTCAGATCACGGTGAGCCGAGTAAAGACCATAGTCAGCGTCCACTGAATAGAGATTTCATATTGAATCAGGCGCGTTACCAGGGGGCGACGGTATTATTGGTGCGTAGCAATTTTGGCTGTGGATCGTCACGTGAGCATGCGCCATGGGCTTTGCTGGACTATGGTTTTAAAGTCATTGTTGGCTCAAGTTTTGCAGATATTTTCTATAATAACTGTTTTAAAAATGGGATTTTACCCGTTGTGTTGAATGAATCACAGATCGATGACTTGTTTAAACAAGTCATCGAAAAAGAGGCTTATGCACTAACAGTAGATCTTGAAAAATGTGTAATTACCGGTCCAAATGGGGCTAATATACCTTTTGAGATTGAAAAATTCAGGCGGCATTGTTTACTCAATGGTCTGGACGATATTGCTCTAACCATGGAACACATTTCGGCTATTGACGCTTACGAGCAGCGTCGCCGAAAAGAAACACCTTGGTTGTTTGCTGATGACAAGGGATAAAGCATGACCAATAAAATAGCCGTTTTGCCGGGAGATGGCATTGGCCCTGAAATTGTCAGTGAAGCGGTAAAAGTACTGGATTGTTTACAATCAGAATTTGGTCTGGCTGTTGAAATGGAGAGCGGACTCATAGGGGGGGGCGCTTATGATGAAACAGGTTCCCCTTTTCCTGACGCAACACGTGATTTAGCACGCGCTGCTGATGCGGTGCTGCTGGGTGCGGTTGGTGGTGTGAAATGGGAGTCGCTTGATATTTCTATACGCCCGGAAAAAGGGTTATTGGCCATACGCTCGGATCTGGGTTTGTTTGCGAATTTGCGCCCCGCATTATTGTATCCACAGTTGGCTAGCGCTTCGACATTAAAGCCTGAAGTTGTTGCTGGACTGGATATCATGATTGTGCGAGAACTGACCGGTGGTATTTATTTTGGACAACCCCGTGGGGTACGGACGCTGGATAATGGCGAACGCCAGGGATACAACACGCTCATTTATAAAGAATCAGAAATAAGCCGTATTGGTAGAGTGGCTTTTGATATAGCCAGAAAAAGAGGAAAAAAAGTTTGTTCTGTTGATAAAGCAAATGTTCTAGAGTGTACTGAGTTATGGCGTGAGGTGATGATCGATGTCGCTGAAAGTTATACTGATATAGAGTTGAGTCATATGTATGTTGATAATGCGGCCATGCAGTTAGTGCGAGCCCCTAAACAATTTGATGTAGTGGTGACGAGTAACTTGTTTGGTGATATCCTCTCTGATTGTGCTGCTATGTTGACAGGCTCCATTGGTATGTTGCCATCCGCTTCCTTAAATGAGGACGGTAAGGGGATGTACGAACCTATTCATGGGTCGGCTCCTGATATTGCAGGCAGAGGCTTGGCGAACCCGCTAGCAACACTGCTCTCTGTTGCTATGTTGTTACGTTATACCTTAAATGAAGTGCCGTTGGCTGACCAGCTTGAGCAAGCTGTGAATCAAGTCTTGGATAAAGGGTTAAGAACCCCCGATATCTATACCGATGGCATGAATAAAGTTGGAACAGCTCAAATGGGTGATGCGGTTGTGGATGTATTAAGAGAGGCTGCAAAATAATGAGTAGATTGTATAATGTTGCGGTTGTTGGGGCAACGGGTGCAGTAGGGGAGGCGATGTTGTCTATTCTCGCTGAGCGTAATTTCCCTGTTAACAACATCTATCCATTGGCGAGCAGTCGTTCCGCAGGTAAGCGCGTTCAATTTAAAAATAAAAACCTGCTGGTAAAGGATTTGGCCGAATTTGATTTTTCCCAGGCGCAAATCGCATTATTTTCTGCTGGGGGATCCGTTTCCGCTGAATATGCGCCTAAAGCTGCAGCAGCAGGTTCGGTTGTGATTGATAATACTTCGCATTTTCGTTATGACGATGATATTCCGTTGATTGTGCCCGAAGTCAATCCTCATGCTTTGCCGAGATATAAAAAACGCAACATTATCGCCAATCCCAATTGTTCCACTATACAAATGGTAGTGGCATTAAAACCAATACATGATATTGCGACTATTGAACGCATCAATGTATGTACTTATCAAGCGGTATCAGGAACAGGTAAAGAAGCGATCGAAGAGTTAGCGGGGCAAACAGCAGCCTTATTGAATGGAAAAGAAATTGAAACCCAAGTTTATCCCAAACAAATTGCATTTAATGCTTTGCCTCAAATCGATGTCTTTATGGACAATGGTTATACCAAAGAAGAGATGAAAATGGTGTGGGAGACACAAAAAATATTTGAAGATAAAAATATCAAGGTGAATCCGACCGCTGTGCGTATTCCCGTTTTTTATGGACATTCAGAAGCTTTACATATTGAAACTAAAGAAAAAATCACGGCGGAAGCCGCTCGAGAAGCGTTATCAAAAGCGCCTGGGGTGGTGGTTATAGATGAGCAGAAAACAGGGGTTTACCCGACGGCAGTGACTGAGTGTGCGGGTAAAGATCCGGTGTTTGTTGGTAGAATCAGAAACGATGTTTCACTTTCAAAGGGTTTAGATTTGTGGGTAGTCGCCGATAACGTACGCAAAGGGGCCGCATTAAACAGCGTCCAAATCGCGGAGTTATTGATTAAAGATGGCTTGGCTTAAATGTCTGACACTTTATATCTTTGCGCTAAAGAACTGGTTCTGTTATATTTTTTGTGGTCTGAATAAAAAACAATGCGACAATACTGCAGCAGATTGGACAGACGACTCAGGTATTGGCCTGGGTTGGTCGTTGAAAATGCAGGCATGTTGGCTCAGGGAGGTGGAAAATAAGCGTGCGAGTTCTAAAATCCCTTATAGTAGGAATAGGCTTATTCGTTTTCGGTGTGACGCAAGTCTATGGTTTAGGGTTAGGTGATATTGAGCTTAACTCCAACTTGAATCAGCCCCTTAAGGCTAAAATTGAGTTGTTTGTCGTTGATCCTGATGAATTGAAACAGCTTGAAGTGAAGTTGGCCGATAAAACGGCTTATGAAATTTCTGGTGTTGAGCATGTTCCTCTGCTAAATGATCTGATTTTTAAAGTGGTCGCGATCGATGGTAATCAAGTTGTGATTGAAGTCACGACTGAGTCGCCGGTACGTGAACCGTTCCTGGATTTTATTGTTGAGGCGAATTGGGCAGCGGGGCGCTTGCTGAGAGAGTATACTCTGCTTCTTGATCCTCCAATCTATGCGCAGGAGCACACGGCTCCCATTGTTGCGGCACAAACAATACAACTGTCTTCAGCAAAATCAGAAACGGCTTCCGCTGAGACTTCGCAACCTGAATCTGCAACAAGCTCATCTACAGTAACGCAATCTTCTGGCCAATTTACTGGGAATGAATATGGGCCTGTTAAAAATAATGAAAATTTGTGGAGTATTGCGGAAAAAATGCGCACGGATGGTTCTACTACCGAACAAGTCATGATGGGCTTGTTTAAAATGAATCCAGACGCTTTTTCTGATAAGAATATTAATAAATTACAAGCAGGCTATGTTTTACGTGTGCCCGATGCAACTACAATCCAGGCGTTGAGTCACTCGGAAGCGGCGAAGCAGGCTCGGCAGCATTATAGTGATTGGTTGACACAACGACGTCTTGCTGCGGTCGCAAGCAATCAGTTACCTGGTAATGGCGCGGGTTTGGCAGCGCGAGCTGAAACCAGCGATGCTCAGGTCTCTTCAGCTGGTTCAGATGCACAGCTCCGTCTTGTTAGCCCTGAAGAAGGCCAGGACGGATTATCTGGAGCGGGTAGCGGCGGTTTGTCTGTTACGGATTTGTCGAGAGTGCAAGCTGCAGAAGCTGACATAGCAGCTCAAGCATTGCAAACACGAATTCAAGAACTGGAGAGTAAATTGTCTCAGAAAGAGCGTTTACTCACATTGCAAAATGATGCTTTATACGAGTTACAGCAGCAGTTAGGAGGCCAAGGAGATTTAGTAGAAGCCACCGCCACCGAATTTACTGATGCTGATGCGGCTAATGACCCGACGACAATACGCTCACCTGGCGAAGTGGTAGCTAACGCCGAGCCTGCTGAATCTACAACAGAAACAATAACAACGCCAGAAAAGGCGGCAACTTCGGTCGCGGATGTTGAGCCAGAGTCTAGTGTTGTTGTGACGGCACAAGTGGATCCACCATCGACAGTAGCAGAAAATAAGTGGATGGATCTATTAGAAAATACCAATGTGTTGTTAATAGGTGGTGCTGTTTTATTGCTGATTGGTGCGCTAATTTGGGGTTGGGTGCGACGCCGACAATTAGTGGCTGAAGAAGAATTTGATGCCGAGGCGTACGGACTCTTGCCTGGTGAGTTGAAAATGCCAGAGGGTGACGGTGAAGTTGGCATTATGCAAGCTGAAACGGAACGGCCAGAGTCTGTTTTAAGCGATTCTCGCATTGCGTCAGAAGAAGTTGAAAGTAGTGATATCTTTGCAGAAGATTCGACTGCGGGTATGGATTCTTTTGAAACGGATGATGTCGAGGTTGATCCTCTTGCCGAAGCTGATGTTTATCTTGCCTATCGTCGTTATGGCCAAGCTGAAAATAGAATTAGAACCGCGCTGGAACAAGATCCTGAATCAGAACGTCTGCACATGAAGTTGATGGAAATTTATTATAGCTCTGAAAACCAGCTTGCTTTTGAGGCCGAAGCTGAAGCTATTTTTGCACGACAAGGTGGCGATGAGACAGCCTGGTCACAAATAGTCGAAATGGGTCGTGAATTATGCCCGGATCATCCTCTGTTTGGTGAAACGAAAGCAACAGATACGACTGAGTTAGATAACCTCTCTTTAGATGAAGATATTGACCTGGATAGCTTTGACTTAGATCATTCTGGTGCTGATGCGCAGTCTCAGGATGATATGTTTGCAATGACGCCAGATGATGTTTCGACTGAAATGCTTGCCGAAGCAGATGATCATTCTGCCCCACTTGACTCACTGCTAGACAGTGAAATTGAAGATTTGAATGGGGTTGAAGACTTAGCTGTAGATGCGGCCAGTCTTGATGAGATGTCGATTACTGATGAAACTATCGCTGAAACTGACAATGAAATTGCTTCTTTGCTGGAAGGTTTGGACAGCTTCGGAGAAGAGACCCCTGACTCTCCTGAGAGTAAAAATATTAAGGACAGTCGTGCTACTGATGAGTTACCAGCAGTGGCGGATCAGATGCAAGACGACGGGTTTGAAAATATTCCTTCCTTTGACAAAGAGGGCGCTCAAGCTGAGAGTCAAGTTAATTCTGAGGCCGAATTGTCAACGGATAATGTCGTGGATTTTGATTCATCGGAACTTGCTCATTCTGGTCGAGTGGTGCATGGTGGTGGGCGTGATGATTTACCTTCGGACTTGGACTCGAGGGCGGCGGATGCTGATCTCGATAGAAAGAATAAAAACGAAGGTTTGAGTAGTGACATTGCGGCACATGCTGAAGATGAAAACGTTGATTTTGTAGCGGGTCTGGATTTAAGTGGTTTGGGCGGCGATATTACTAGTGACGATTTTTCATCAGAGTCAAAATACTTACAGGATGATAATGAAGATAGCAGCATTGCGGCTGATATCATTCCAATGCCAGGAGCGGAAGTTGTTGATAGTGTGCCGGAAAATGTGGGTCATGCTGATGTTCGGAGTGGTGACTTGTTTGGTGGTATGGATGCAATAGGAACGAAGCTTGATTTGGCACGTGCCTATATTGAAATGGAAGATAGAGTTGGTGCGCGTGATATCCTGGAAGAAGTCTTAGAAGAAGGTAGCGACGATCAGAAGCAGGAAGCTGAGACAATTATGCATAATATGAATTAAGGAAGTGTGTACGAAATAACGGATCTATATCCGTGGCGTTATAAATGTAGGTGCTAGCGCGTGTAGACGCGCTTTAGATCGGTTTTTCCGATTAAGGAAAAGCTGAAGATGAGGTACAGATGTGTGTGAAAAGATCTAAGTTTATAACGCCACGGGTATATCTTAAGGAGGGTGTCCGGGATCGGAGATCATGTAGTCGTCAATCAGAATGAGCCAATACAAAATGGCCAAATTATTCCATGCCTATTTCTGACAGGTATCTTGTTCACCCCGTTATTCAGCTTGTTTCTCTAATCATTTTTGCAGGCAGTGTGTCTTTAGGAGACTCTAGAGATATTGTCCTTGCAGTGTTAATTGTTTCTTGTCTATATCTTGTGCTGGGATTGTCTTATCTCTCTGGTGTGGGCAAGTTACTGCGTCGAATGAAGTGGTTTTTCATCTCTATTACTATTTTATACTTATGGTTTACGCCAGGTGATGCCATTTTTTCAACTGGCCCGTTGTGGTCTATTTGGTTGCCGACCATCCAGGGTCTACAACAAGCACTGCATCGTGTTACGGCATTGGTTATTATTATTGCAGCGGTCAACTTGCTGTTGAAAACAAATTCTAGAGCGCAGTTATTAGCCGCCATTTATAGTTTAGCATTTCCCTTTCAGTTTCTAGGTTTATCAAGAGAACGTTTAGCAATCCGTATGAGCTTGGTTCTTGCTTTGGTTGATGAAAGCGCATCACTCATGAAGGAGGTGCGTGAGCGCGTAAGGCGTGATATCAATAGTAAAGCAGCTTACCTGGGCAAGCTTGCCGGAGCACTTTTTCTGGAGGCGATACAACGCGCTGAAGCGAGTCCATTAGTTCAGGTTGAAATCGCTTTAGATGATCGACCTCTTTTTTATCAGTGGTTACTGCCATTTTTTTTGCTATTTCTGTTCTGGTAGTGAGTTTTTGATTCGTGTGAATATGAATATATTTTCTATTGTTCCTTTTGTCATCTAGATGATACTCCTGTATTGATGCCTAAGTTATTCCGTGCACGTTTCCAAGATACTTGTTATTCTTGAATTTGTAATATGGAAATAAGGTATAAGAGATATAGTGGCTCAGCAGACAATGCCGAAAAGGTTAAACCTAGAAAATGTAGCTGGATGCGAATGTACCTCGAGGGCATTTTTTCTAGGGCGCACCCTGAGGGCACTTCTTTCAGGGCGAATAGTGAAAATATTGATTCGAATAACGTAGCGGGGAAAATCGTGATACAGCCCAAGGAAGGGCAAATATCGCAAAGCACAGGGATTGCGAAAGCGTACACCTTATTGGTGGTGAGACTTTTTTCCGCATAGTTAGGCGGATCAAGAGCTTGTATCCAAGAAATCGGGTATCAATGCTCTACATCGTGGATCAACAGCGTTTTTTAGGTTAAATAGGGAAGTTATTATGTGCCTATTCCTACATGCTGTGTTTTAATAATTTTAGGTGATGGAGAAGTAGTGTTACATGGCTAAACTAATAGGCGCCATTATAGGTTTGATGTGGGGCGGTTTGTTGGGGCTGGTGCTGGGTGTTTTTATTGGGCACGTGGTAGGCCGAGTTCTGATTCACGTACTTCGTGGGGGAGGCCAACATCAAATAAAAGTACAGCATGCCTTTTTTGAAGCTACATTCGCTGTAATGGGACACTTGGCCAAAGCAGATGGCCGGGTAACAACAGAAGAAATCCAGGTTGCACGCCGTGTGATGCAAAACATGAAACTCGGTGAAGAAGCAACGCGCCAGGCGATGGCGTTGTTTGCTCAAGGTAAGTCCGCTGATTTTGATCTTGAAGGCGTGTTGTTAGATTTACGTCGAGTTGGCGGATTGCGGCATCGCCATCTAATGCAAATATTTATTGAGATTCAGGTGAGTGCGGGTTATGCCGATGGTTCGTTAGGGAGTGCTGAACGGACTGTGCTCCTTACGCTTTGCAAAGGCCTGGGTTTCACTGCCGCAGACCTTGAGCGTATCGAATCGAGGGTGAGTGCCGAAATCCATGGTCACCAGGTCGGTGGTGGCCTTTCTTTGGCCGATGCCTATGCCATACTCAATATTGAAGAAACAGCAATTGATGCTGAAGTTAAACGTGCCTACCGTAGGTTAATGAATCAACATCATCCAGATAAGCTTGAGGCTAAGGGCTTGCCGAAAGAAATGATGAAAATTGCCGAAGAAAAAACGCATGAAATTCGAACTGCCTATGAACGAGTTCGTAAGGAAAGAGGGTTTAAGTAAGGGCAGCCTTAAAAATTAATTTACATTTATAACTTTCCACTTACTCATTGTAGCTGCCTTGTCTACAGGGATGTTGGCAAGGGGCGCGAGCATGATGCAGGAGCTAGCACCCAAAGAACCGGACATAAAAGGCGACTCAGGAGACAAAGCCGAGGACGGAAGATTTGTTCGTCAGTTACACGGCCACTGTTCGCCATTCCTACAATGGCGATTGAAAACCCATAAATGTAAACTAAATTTTTACGGTTACCCTAAATGAAACTTATTTTTATTGTTTTAAGCGCCTTGTTTTTATTAATTGTCACCGCTTTTGCTTTTCTAGCCTGGCAGTCCAAAACGGTACCCAAGTTGGGTTTGTTAGAGGGTCGTTTGGCACCTTGTAGCCATACTCGAAATTGTGTCAACAGCATGATAATAAGTGGTTCATCGGGTATTGAACCTATACGCTTTAAAGGTGAATACGATGATGCCTGGAGTCAAATGAAACAGGCCATTCATGCTCTGGGCGGCAATATAGAACAGGCAAAGGATGACTATCTCTGGGCTACATTTCGTAGTCCATTATTTTCTTTTGTTGATGATGTCGAAATATTAATGGATAGGCAATCTCAATTGTTTAACATACGTTCTGCGTCCAGAGTAGGACATTCTGATTTTTCAGCCAATCAAAAACGAGTTGTGGCGCTGCAAAAGGCCTTTATAGAATAAGGGCGTGCATCGTTAAAAATAGGGCGTCCGAATAGCGACCAATATGATCCAATTGAACAAGCTTAGCGTGATCTATAATCGCGGTATATTGACGGCGCTGCATCCTACCACGATTGAATTTCGCCGTGGCGAGTTTACCGTTTTATTAGGTACTTCCGGGGCGGGAAAATCGACACTGTTACGTAGTCTGAATTTGCTCAATACGCCGACCAGCGGTGAAGTGAGCGTAGCCGGTGTGTGCATCAACAATGCTCGGGCACTCCGTAATCATCGACGCAATACCGCCATGATTTTTCAACAGCATCAATTAATGCGTCGGCAAACGGCACTGTATAATGTGCTTGCGGGGCGCCTGGGTTACTACTCTTCACTGCGCAGTTTGTTGCCTATGCGTGAGGTCGATCGACAATTGGCGTTGCACTGTTTGGAACGGGTGGGTCTGTTAGATAAGGCGCTGGAGCGGGTAGACTGTCTCAGTGGTGGCCAAATGCAGAGAGTGGGTATCGCTCGTGCTTTGGTGCAACAGCCCAAAGTGTTGCTTGCCGATGAGCCGGTGGCCAGCCTTGATCCGAGCTGCGCGCATCAGGTGATGTCATTGTTACAAGGTCTCTGTGCAGAAAAAAATATGACTACCGTGGTGAGTCTTCATCAGGTGGAATTCGCCAAAATTTATGCTCAGCGTATTGTGGCGTTGGTCGAAGGGCAAGTGATCTTCGATGGTTGTGTTGATGAACTCACTGATGATATTGTCAAAAAAATATACTCGACACCGTTACTCGGGAGTTATTAATTTGGTCAACAATATCAAATCTATTTTGTTGTTTTTGGCGATAATCTTATCTTGCTCATTGATGGCAGCCGATAATAATCCGACAACTATAAAAATAGCGCTGCTCCCCGATGAAGATGCGGCCACCTTGATTAAAAAACATCAGCGTTTCAAAGCCTACCTAACTGAGCACTTGGGGCGGGAAATCGAGTTATTGGTGACGACCGATTACTCGTCAATGATCGAGGCGATGCGCCATGCTCGTATTGATTTGGGGTATTTTGGTCCGTTAAGCTATGTCATTGCTCGCTCTCGCAGTAATATCGAGGCTTTCGCTGCTAAAACAAATCATGGCAGCTCGACTTATCAGGCAGTGGTGGTGGGTAGTGTTCGGAGGGGCGTGATGAGCTTAGATGAAATCAAAGGCGGTGATATGGCCTATGGAGATTTGGCTTCCACTTCGTCCCATCTGATTCCTAAAAAGATGCTGCTGGATGCCAAGTTGCAAGCGGGTAAGGATTACCAGGCACATTTTCTGGGGGCTCATGATGCGGTGGCGATGGCAGTGCAACGAGGCCATGCCTCGGCGGGTGGTTTATCGAAACCGATATTTGAAATGTTGCTAGAACGCGGTGTGATCGATGTTAATAAGGTGCGGGTTTTAGCTGTCTCAACGCCCTTTCCACAATACCCGTGGGCAATGCGCAGCGATTTGAACCCGGTATTGAAGGCGCGCATCAAAAGGGCTTTTTATCAGCTACAGGATAAAAATATTCTCAAAACGATGAAGGCCGAAGGATTAGTACCGGTGAGCGATATCGATTATGACATTGTCCGTGAATTAAAATCGGCGTTGGATCTTTGATGTCTGTTTCCTACAATAAAATTCTCCAAAAAGAACGGCTAAAGCGACGAAAACTAAGTTTTCAGCTTGTTTTGATCGCGCTGGTTATTGTTGTATGCGCCTATGTTTCGGAATTGTTCGATGGACAAAGACTTATAGCAGGTGTGCCCAGTCTGTTGCTGATCTTTAGCGAAAGTATCCCACCTGATTTTAGTGATTGGCAGAGCTGGCTTCGTCCACTGTTCGATACTCTGGCAATGAGTATTGCAGGCACGGCTTTAGCGATGCTGGTGGCTGTCCCATTGGGGGTATTGGCCGCTCGTAATACGACGCCGCATGTACTGGTTTATCAGTTAGTACGAGGCATGCTTAATTTATTGCGTTCGATACCGGAATTGATCATGGGTATTCTATTTGTTGCGGCAGTGGGTTTTGGTGTGCTGCCAGGGGTATTGGCGCTGGCCTTTCACTCTATTGGTATGGTAGGAAAGTTTATCGCAGAAACCATCGAACACGCAGACCCTGGGGTGATCGAGGCCATTCGCGCCACCGGAGCCAGCTCTTTTCAGGTGATGATTCACGGTGTACTGTCGCAGGTCATTCCACAGATTTGTGATGTGACCCTCTATCGTTGGGAGTATAATTTTCGTGCCTCTACCGTGATGGGTATGGTCGGTGCAGGTGGTATTGGTTTTGAACTGATGAGCGCCTTGCGTTTAATGAATTATGATGAAGTTAGTGCTATCTTGCTGCTGATTTTACTATTGGTGACTCTTGTCGATAGTTTGGGTGCGAGCTTGCGGGAAAAGATGAAATAATTCGGCATCGTATAACCTGAATTCATAAATTTCCCGGTATTACAAAATTACTTGATTCTTTGTAACGATACCTGTGGCGTTTGAAATTTAGCGAGTCGTTACAATTAGTTTATTTACAGCTCCTAGGGGCCGTTCTCAATTAACTGGGAGAGTGCATTTTCTAGGAGTTTTCTGTTCTGACAAGGCAGTTTTTGTGCGCAATGCCAGACATTGTTTTTGTGCGCAATGCCAGACATTGCAAGGAAAAACTAACGCGGTCAGGGCTGAAAACCACTGAAAAGGAACTTTCCATGTTAATTGAGAACGCCCCCTAAGTGTGGCTGAGATAAAAAAATAAGAGTATGCTTAATATGTCACAGGAAGATATCGAAAAAATGGAAATGACAAGCAGCAAAAAAAAATTAGTTTATTTAACCGAATACAGCCATGGTGCGGGCTGTGGCTGCAAGATCTCCCCAGCGTTTTTAGAAAAAATACTGCATAGTGAACAACCTGCTCCCGTTTTTCCTAACTTACTTGTAGGCTATGGTCATTGTGATGATGCTGCTGTGTTTGATCTCGGCGATGGCTCGTCAATGATTAGTACCACTGATTTTTTTATGCCTATAGTCGATGATCCTTTTGAGTTTGGCCAAATCTCGGCCACTAATGCCATCAGCGATATTTATGCCATGGGGGGGACCCCTTCAATGGCGATTTCGATTTTCGGTTGGCCGATTAATAAACTGGGGCTGGACATTGCCGCACAAGTGATCGAAGGTGGACGCCGTGCTTGCCATAATGCGGGTATTCCCCTGGCGGGTGGGCATTCCATTGATACTCCGGAACCTATTTTTGGTTTGGCGGTCACCGGGAGAGTGGAAAATCAACATTTAAAACGGAACGACCAGGCACAAGCCGGTTGCCAACTGTTTCTCACTAAACCTTTGGGTATCGGTATCCTCACCACCGCAGAAAAGAAAAAATTGCTGAAACCAGAGCATGCTCGTTTGGCGCCTGAAACCATGTGTCAGCTCAATAGTATAGGGGTTGCTCTTGCGGCTTTACCAGGCGTAAAAGCAATGACCGATGTCACCGGTTTTGGTTTGCTGGGTCATTTGCTGGAGATGTGTGAAGGCAGTGCGTTGCAGGCAAAAATTTGTTATGACCGGATACCCAAATTAGCGGAGATTGAACGCTACTTAGAGTTAGGTTGTTCCCCTGGTGGGGCACAACGTAATTTCGAGAGTTACAGCCATAAACTGGGCGAAATGCCGACATTGCAGCAACAAATTTTATGTGATCCACAAACTTCTGGTGGTTTGTTGGTCGCTGTTCGTCCTGATGGTGTGGATGCTTTTTTAGAAGTCACCCAAAAACATGCTTTACAGTTGACCTGTATCGGTGAATTCAGTGAACGTAGAGAGCGTGCCGGTTATTATGTCGAGGTGATATAAAAAATGCCTAAAACGCTTCTTCCTCAACGTGATGACTATCGGCAACTGTTTCTGAATGAAACGCCATTGTTAGATGTTCGTGCACCCGTAGAGTATGAGTTAGGTGCCTTTCCTGTGACGCAAAACGTGCCAATAATTGATAACGATGAACGTCAAGCCATTGGTTTATGTTACAAGCAGAAAGGACAGGAGCATGCCATTGAACTGGGCTATCAACTCGTTAGTGGTGATCTCAAAGCACAGCGAATCGCAGCCTGGGTTGACTTTGTGCAGCAATATCGCAAAGGGGCTTTGTACTGTTTTCGAGGTGGTATGCGTTCTGAAATTACTCAGCGCTGGATTTATGAGCAATCGGGTTTTATTTATCCCCGAATCAAAGGTGGCTACAAAGCCCTGCGCCATTTTCTGCTCAATGAGCTGGATGTTTCAATAGCACAGCTTGATTTTACTCTACTTAGTGGGCGCACTGGTGTGGGTAAAACCAACTTGTTATATACGATGACCCGACAGGTTGACCTCGAAGGTATCTATCGTCACTGTGGTTCGGCATTTGGCAAAATAGCACAGCAACAACCGAGTCAGATTGATATTGAAAACGAACTTTCTATTATTTTAATGAAGCATTGTCACTGGCAGCACAGCCATCTTTTATTAGAAGATGAATCTGCTAATATCGGTTCTCGGCGTATTCCTGATGTTTTGCTGGAAAAAATGGCGATGGCTCCCGTCGTTGTTTTGGAATCATCGCAGGATGATCGAGTTGAACTTATCTACCAAAAATATATTGTCGATTCCTGTCAACAACACCAAGCACGGTATGGTATAGAACAAGGTGTTCGGTTATGGGTAGACAATTTAAGCTATGCCTTGTTAAAAATAAAACGTCGTTTAGGCGGTGCACGTTATGCTGATGCCAAAACTATGCTGGACGTAGCTTTAGCTAAACCATACGAACTCGCTATAGCAGAACACAAAACCTGGATCGCTTTTTTACTCAATGAATACTACGATACTATGTATGATTACCAACTAAAAAATAAAGCTGATCGTGTACTGTTTAAAGGCAATAAGCAGGAAGTGAAAGCCTATTTTAAAAAATACGCTTTCTGAAAACGCATAGAGTTCAAGTGACCGGGATATTAGAACTTACAAAAGGGGAAAGTTTCAAAAAACGGGTCTGATGTGATTTTGATCATTTTATCTTAAAGTCGTTGTATCATAGCAAGGACGTTCTCCGGGGGACGCCCTATAGCCGCTTTGCCATTGGCAATAACAATGGGACGTTCTATTAATATAGGATTATTGACCATCGTATTAACAAGAGCATCCATTGTTAACTCAGGGTCGTCCAGGTTTTCACTCTCGTATACTTTTTCTTTTCTTCGCATTAGGTCTCGAGGATCTTCAATGCCCAGCAATTTAATAATGTGCTTTAATTCTTTTTTATTCGGTGGTGTTTTCAGGTATTCAATGACCTGAATTTCTGTATCTGAAGCATGTTCTTCAAGCAGTTTAAGTGTTTGACGGGATTTTGAACACCGCGGATTATGATAAATAATAATGCATCCGTTTTCCATAAAATTCTCCAAAATAATTGATCCTAATTATCGTTGAAAAAGCGACAAAAAGCGAATGATGTTATTGTCCTGTCTAACTCATAACGGGTTGTTTCGTAAGGGTATAAAAAATAAGGTAAATTACATTAGCCTGTCTTTATAACGAATCTTTAGTATGAACAATGATCGCTTTATTGTCTGTTTTTTCACCAAACGAGGGATTATTGTTTCGACGCATTTTCCATTGAAAGTGATAAGTGCCAGGTTCTGATGGCGCTCGGATGACAAATTTAAATGTTTTGAAGGCGCCGGGTTGAGTTTGCTCTTTTTCTGAAAAATCAATTCTATTGACGAGCCAGGTTAAATTATGAGGCGGATTGCGCGACATTAAAAAAACGTTGCGATCAGTCCAGGTTTGGTTTCCTGTGTTTTTATAAATGATACTGACTTCATAGTTTTCGTTCGCCATCATGACTTGATCGATACTTTGTGCGATAAACTCCGAGTCGTAATCATGGCTATAGACAGCGATGCGACGGCCAACTTGAATTTTCGTATTGGGGTTACTTTCTCCGAATACTCCTTTGTTGCGATGGGACATTTGCCAGTCAAAATTATAAGTACCCGCTTGTTGAGGGGCGGTGAGTGTGAAGATAAAACTAGCAATTTCACCAGGTGAAACGCGGGTGTTTTTCGGAAGGTGGATTCGTTGTTTTCCCCATGTTTTTCTTGATAGCGTAGAGATTGCTTTTAATTCGTAAGAACCGTCGCTGTTCCAGGTTTGTGTGCTGGTATTTTTGAATTGAATAACCACTTTGAAAGTTTCACCCGGGTTAACAAGATCGGGTACTAACTGAGAGAGGAACTTGCTTTGTGCCATTGTTGGATGACTGACAAATAACAACATGAGCGTAAAAAGAAAAAACTTTATTTGACTGTGCTGGGTAAAACGAAGAAGTTTTGGCATTATTTTATCCTGACTTATTTTGAGCATACGGCTCTAATCGCTAAAATATCAGTATGGCCTTGAATAACTTTTGCTACGCCATCTTGACGGAGTGTCCGCATGCCTTCCTGTAAACACGTAGCCACGAGCTGACTAACGGTTGCCTTGGTAAAAATGTCGTGTTTCACTGCATCGGTGCCTATGAGTAATTCATGGACTCCAATACGGCCTCGATAACCACTATCGTCACATGTTTTGCAGCCTGTTTTTTTATATAATGTAAATTGTTGCTCATCGTTACTGTATTTTTCTGTCCACTCAGCTCGTGTTTGTTTATAAATTGTATTGATGCTGTCTTTATCTTTTAGGTCTTTAACATACTCAGTACAATACTCTTTCACTAGATTTTTGATTTCTTCTTCGTCAGGTGTATAGGCTTCTTTACAGTCTTTGCAGAGTCGTTTGGCTAATCGTTGTGCCAATATACCCAGCAAGGCATCGGCGAAATTAAAAGGATCCATACCCATATCCAATAATCGAACAATACTTTCCGGTGCACTATTGGTATGCAATGTGGAAAAAACTAAATGACCGGTTAACGAAGCTTCTACACCAGTTGCAACGGTTTCTTGATCCCGCATTTCACCCACCATAATGACATCTGGGTCGGCGCGAAGAAAGGCACGCATTGCATTGGCAAAAGTGAGATCTATTTTTGGATTGACTTGCATTTGACGTAGTCCTTTTTGAGTAATCTCAACCGGATCTTCAGCCGTCCATATTTTTCGTTCAGGTGTATTAATGTGACCCAGTACAGAGTGCAGGGAGGTGGTTTTACCTGAGCCGGTAGGTCCACAGACTAGAAACAATCCATAGGGTTTGGATATCGCTGTTTTCAGTAAAGCCAGGTTATGTTCGCTTACGCCCAAGTCATCCAGCGGAATAGGTATGCCACCTGCCAAAATACGCATTACCACATCTTCCTGCCCATTAACAGTGGGCAAGATCGCGATACGCAGTTCTAGCTTGCCTCCATTGGGTTTTTTAAATTCTATTTTGCCATCTTGAGGGCGTCGTTTTTCTGAAATATCAAGGCGTGCCAGTATTTTGATACGAGAAATAAGTGCGTTTTTATATTGTGCCGGCACTTCATGATATTTTACCAAAGTACCATCACGACGAAATCGTACCATTACCTTACCTTTGCCTGGGGAGGGTTCTATGTGGATATCCGAGGCATCAAAGGCTTGTGCATCAATAATAATTTTGTTGAGTAGCTTAACAACGGCATTATCGGCTAAATCGTCTTCACTCGTATCTTCTTCATCTTCGGAGGAAAAGGCTTCTAATTCTATGCCGCTATCATCCATGATATCATCAAGAGACTCATCGTTTGCTTCATTACCGGCATAGTACAGAGAAATAGCTTTACTTATGTCTTCTGCCGTTGCCATCACGGGTTCGACATATTTATTGGTATGAAAACGGAGCTCATCCAGAGCTTCCCAGTCCATCGGGTTTTCCAATGCAACTATAAGCTTGTCTTTGTGCAACAAAACGGGAAGAACGGTGTGTTGGTTTGCGATGTTGTAGGGAACGGTTTTAATTTCTTCACCACCGATATCAATTTTTTCTAACTGAACAAAAGGAATGCCGAGTTTTTTTGCTAAACTTTGTTGAATTTCAGCGGTGGTGACTAAACCTTTTTCAATTAAAATTTCGCCAAGAGGAACGCCTGTTTTATTTTTTTGTTCTTCTAATGCCTCATCAATGAGTTCTTGTTCAACCAGTTTTTCGCCAACTAAAATTTCCCCCAGCTTCATATGAGGCAGTGATTTTTGACGGTTTAGTGCGATAAGCAGATCTTCGGTGTTGGTGATGGCCTTTGATGCTAATATTTCATTGATCTCTGCTTGTTTTTTTTCTTCGGCAGTCAGTGGTGTTTCGCTTGTACTGTCCGCATCGGAGGTCTTTAATGTTAGACGTTCATTGCCGACCTGGCATTGTTGAATTGATTCTAATGGGATAAAGGAGTGTTGATATTTGTTTTGCATGAATTTGGGGTAGAGATAGACCCCTA
This sequence comes from Gammaproteobacteria bacterium, assembly GCA_013151745.1. Taxonomy (GTDB): domain Bacteria; phylum Pseudomonadota; class Gammaproteobacteria; order JAADHS01; family JAADHS01; genus JAADHS01. The sequence continues at coordinate 45,922 of JAADHS010000012.1, forward strand.
TGTCATCTAATCTGTAGCCTACCGTATCGCCATCCAGTATGGAGTCATCATGAAAAACTAACTTGAATTCTTCAGGGGTTAATCCTTTGTTTATAGGCTTTGGTGTGGGTAGGTGAAGCATCTGGATGGCTGATATTGGAATTTTAATGGGTGCAGGTTTGCCTTTGAGCACCAGAACTACGAATTTTTTTTGTTGCTCGAATGCGGATAATTTGCCATTAATATTGGTACCATTGCGCAGTGACACAATAACCAATTCTCCCGGTTGGACTACCGAGCTGGGGTTACTTTCGCACGTAGGGGGTGTGGGTAAAATTGACTCTTGTTCCATTGTCTTTGTGAATTGCTTCCGTGTCAGTTATTACATGTCAGTTCCTTATTATCGACATTCATGGTGTTAGACTTGAGTTCTCTAGTTCCCATTGCTCGCAAGGACGCGGAAAGATTGCGTAGTAGATTGTTTTCACAATAAAAATTGCGAGTAAGAGGAATAACTGTGTCTATTTGTTAGCGAATACCATGGTACCCCCTTGAGGGTGTACTAGGTTAAAGGGGCTCACTTACGAGCGGCAAAAACAGGTGGCAGATAAGATTATGTCAAAAAGAAGGGGGGAGATTAATTGATAACTGGAAATATATTCCGATTAAATTTTTTTATAATTTAAATGGTTAGGTGAATATAACCTTTAAAAAATAGTGCTTTCATTGAAAAGCTGTCTAGTTTAGTGCCCAGCCAGGTAACAAGGAATGATAACGCTGTGACAAATGCGGAACAACGCAGACAATTTATAAAAGAGCTAGGCTTATTGCTGCCTTTTGACGCTTTGTTGACTGAGGTAGAAGAAATGCGTCCATATGAATGCGATGGACTGTCGGTCTATCGTCGTTTACCGATGGCTGTGGCTTTGCCCGATCAAGTTGAGCAGGTGCAGGCGATTATGCGTCTTTGTCATGAATATAAAGTGCCGGTTGTGGCTCGTGGCGCGGGAACGGGCTTGTCTGGAGGTGCTTTGCCGTTGGAGAATGGTTTGTTGTTGAGCCTGGCCAAATTTAACCGCATCCTTAATATTGACCCCGCTAATGCCCAGGCCACTGTTGAACCGGGTGTGCGTAACCTGGCCATCACTGAGGCGGCGAAACCGTATAATCTTTATTATGCTCCCGATCCTTCTTCTCAGATCGCCTGTACTATTGGTGGCAATGTCGCGGAAAACTCCGGTGGGGTGCACTGTCTCAAATATGGTTTAACGGTGCACAATGTGTTGCAGGTGAAAATCATTACCATCGAAGGAGAATTGATGACCCTGGGGAGCGAAACTCTGGACAGTCCGGGTTATGATTTGCTGGCGTTGATCACCGGTTCTGAAGGCATGTTGGGCATTTTTATTGAGATTATTGTCAAGCTGCTGCCTATTCCAGAACGGGCGCAGGTCGTACTGGCCGCTTTTGATGATGTTGAAAAAGCGGGTGAAGCGGTGGGGGCCATCATTGCTGAAGGCATTATTCCCGCCGGTTTGGAAATGATGGATAAGCTGGCTATTCAGGCCGCGGAAGATTTTGTTCACGCCGGTTACCCGCGTGATGCCGCCGCTATTTTACTTTGTGAGCTGGATGGTAGTAACGCCGAAGTTTCAGAACAAATTATGACGGTGCGCGATGTGCTTAAAAAACAAGGGGCGACCGAGGTACGCACAGCTAAAGATGAGGCGGAACGACAGAGGTTCTGGAAGGGACGTAAGTCCGCCTTTCCTGCCGTGGGTCGCCTCGCTCCTGATTATTACTGCATGGACGGTACCATTCCTCGTTATCAACTACCTATCGTATTAAAACGTATAAACGACCTCTCTGCTGAGTATGGTTTACCTGTAGCTAATGTGTTTCATGCCGGTGACGGCAATTTGCACCCGTTGATTTTATATGATGCCAACAAACCAGGTGAGCTGGAAAAAACCGAAGCGTTCGGCAGTAAAATTTTAGAATTTTGTGTTGCAGTGGGGGGTACGATTACTGGCGAGCATGGCGTTGGTATGGAGAAAATTGATCAAATGTGTGTGCAGTTTCAGAGTGCTGAACTGAGCCAATTTCACGCCGTTAAGGAAGCCTTTGACCCAGAGCGATTGCTCAACCCCGGTAAAGCGGTTCCCACCTTGCAACGTTGTGCTGAATTTGGTGCGATGCATGTACATCACGGTCAGTTAAAATACCCTGAACTAGAGCGTTTTTAAGGGTGATTTTGCAGATTAAAAACCAGTGTATCAGCGAGCAACTACAAAGCCAGGTACTGCGTGCTATTGATGAGCAGATGTCGCTCAACATTGTCGCGGGTAACAGCAAGCGCTTTCTGGGTCGTTCGGTTCAGGCAAAGTGTCGTGTTCTGGATATCAGCGCACACTGCGGCATCATTGAATATAACCCTTGCGAGCTGGTGCTTACTGCCCGTGCCGGTACACCGCTGAAAGAAGTTGAAAAAATATTGGCGGAAAATGGACAAATGTTGCCTTTTGAACCCCCCCACTTTGCGGGTGGAGCGACCTTGGGAGGGGCGATAGCCAGTGGCCTTTCCGGGCCACGCCGTCCTTATGCGGGTTCTGCCCGAGACTTGGTGTTGGGTTGTAAATTGCTCAATGGCCGGGGGGAAATCCTTCGCTTTGGGGGGCAGGTGATGAAAAATGTCGCGGGCTATGATGTTTCCCGGTTGATGGTCGGAGCCTATGGCACCTTGGGCGTACTGCTGGAAATCAGTCTCAAAGTTCTGCCTCGACCTGTCGTGTCTACGACCTATTGTCACGAATGTAAGCCCGAGGCGGCGATTCGTTTTATGAACGATTTGCTGCGACGGGCGCTGCCAGTGGATGGTGCTTGTTATTACAAAGGCCAATGTTATGTTCGTATTTCTGGTAGTCAACAGGCCGTGACTACCGCCAGCAATGACATTCCGGGCGAAGCACTGAGTTACCAATCACATTTTTGGCAGAATTTACGTGACCACCAGCTTTCATTTTTTCAGACCAATACGTCACTTTGGCGCATCAGTTGCAAGCCCGCCACAGCGCCCATCAAAATAAAAGGTATTGCAGCAGTCAATGACTGGTTGCTTGACTGGGGTGGTGCTCAGCGTTGGTTGGTCGGTGACATTGAAGCAGGTCGGGTTCGTGATCCTGTTTTAAGCCAAGGGGGGCATACCACTTGCTTTCGTGGCATTAAAAATAATGTTGATGTTTTTCAGCCCTTGTCACAGCCTATGTTGACATTGCAACAGCGTCTCAAAAAAAGTTTTGATCCCCTGGGTCTTTTTAACCCTGGCCGGATGTATGCAGCGCTATAGGATCAAATATTTATTATGCAAACGGTTATTGATTCGGCGTTAAAAAAACGGAAAAATAGTGCCGAAATAGCTGAGGCAGAGACGATTTTACGCGCCTGTGTGCATTGCGGTTTTTGTATCGCCACCTGTCCCACTTACCAGATTTTGGGCGATGAACTGGACAGTCCACGGGGACGTATCTATCTCATCAAGAGTCTATTGGAGGGAAAGGAGGCAACGGAGAAGACACGTCTGCACCTTGATCGATGTCTCACTTGCCGTTCGTGCGAAACTACCTGTCCCTCCGGTGTACGCTACAATCGCTTGATTGAGGTGGGTCGCACGCTGATTGAAGAGCAGGTTCCTCGTCCTTTTTTCGATCGCCTTAAACGCAAGTTATTGCTCAAGTGGTTACCTGATAGGCGCAAGATAGGCCGTCTTATTAAAACAGGGCAATGGCTCAGGCCACTGTTGCCTGAGGCGATTAAAATTAAATTGCCTGGTAAAACAAGCCCACTCAGACCCCGTCCTACTACTCAGCACGCTCGCCGTATGTTAGTGCTGGAAGGGTGTGTACAGCCCCACACGACACCTAATACCAATGCCGTGACAGCCAGAGTACTCGACCGGTTGGGTATTTTGTTGCTTAGCGCCGCACAGGCCGGTTGCTGCGGTGCGATTAATCAGCACCTTGCCGATGCAGAAAAGGCTAAACAACGCATGCGTGCTAATATTGATGCTTGGTGGCCTTATATAGAAGAAAAGATTGAAGCTATCGTGTTCACCGCCAGTGGTTGTGGTCTTATGGTGAAAGAATATGGTGAAGTGTTAAAATATGATTCTGCCTACGCTGAAAAAGCGCGTAAGGTCAGTGCTCTGGCTAAAGACATCAGCGAAATTTTGGCGAATGAAATATTTAGCTGTGCTTTATCCGAACCCGGGGTACCATTGGGGAAGGGGATTAAAGTAGCCTACCATGCTGCCTGCACCTTGCAACACGGGCAAAAAATTTCCGGAGTCGTCGAAAAACTACTGAAACATTATGGTTATACCCTCACGCCTGTAGCTGATGGCCATCTTTGTTGCGGCGCAGCCGGAACCTATAGCCTGTTGCAACCGGTGTTATCGCAACAATTGCTTCAACAAAAGGTGGGACATCTGGTGGAAGGCGCGCCAGATATTATTGTCACCGCCAATGTGGGTTGTCAGTTGCATTTGGCGGAAAAAAGTAAAATACCGGTAAAACATTGGGTTGAATTGTTAGATTGAATATTATTAAGGAACAAGTATGACTATAAAATCATTTCATCCTCCTCAACGTACCTTGATGGGACCTGGGCCGTCTGATGTTAATCCCCGTGTTTTGGAGGCGATGTCACGCCCCACAATCGGCCATCTGGATCCCGTTTTTGTGGGTATGATGGACGAAGTGAAGACACTGCTTAAATACGCCTTTCAAACAAAAAATGAGTTAACCATGCCGGTTTCTGCTCCAGGTTCTGCCGGAATGGAAACGTGCTTCGCTAATTTGGTAGAGCTGGGTGACAAGGTTATTGTCTGCCAAAACGGCGTATTCGGTGGTCGTATGAAAGAAAATGTCGAGCGCTGTGGTGGCATCGCTGTCATGGTGGAAGATGCCTGGGGTGAAGCGGTTAACCCACAAAAGCTGGAAGAGGCGTTGCAAGCCAACAGCGATGCGAAAATTGTCGCCTTCGTTCATGCTGAAACGTCTACCGGCGCTCAGTCTGACGTGAAAATTCTGGTCGAAATGGCTCATAAGCACGACTGTCTGACTATCGTGGATGCGGTGACCTCGCTGGGTGGTACTCCGGTACGAGTCGATGAATGGCAGATTGATGCTATTTACTCCGGTACGCAAAAATGTCTCTCCTGTACGCCAGGGCTTTCTCCTGTGAGCTTCAGCGAGCGAGCGCTGGATAAAGTTCGAAATCGCAGTAGCAAAGTACAAAGCTGGTTCCTCGATCTAAATTTAGTGATGGGATATTGGGGGGGGGAAGGCAAGCGTGCGTATCACCACACCGCACCGATCAACGCCCTCTACGGTTTGCATGAATCGCTGGTGATTTTGCAAGAAGAGGGGCTGGACAATGCCTGGGCTCGCCACGCTAAACACCATCAAGCATTACGTGCGGGTTTGGAAGCGATGGGGTTGAGTTTTATTGTGGATGAAGCGTCGCGCCTACCTCAGCTCAATGCCGTCTCTATTCCTGAAGGCATTGATGATGCTACCGTACGAGCTACGTTGCTGAGGGATTATTCACTGGAGATCGGTGCTGGGCTGGGTGTCATGGCCGGTAAAGTGTGGCGTATCGGTCTGATGGGATATGCCTGTAATGCCCGCAATGTTCTCACCTGTTTGGGTGCGTTGGACGACGTACTGAGTCGTCACAATGCAGCGATTGAGCGTGGTGTGGCTGTCGCTTCTGCTCAAACGGTGTTGGCAGCCAAAGCATAGCGTAAGGAATGGAACCCGCAGTGGATCCACTGCGGGTTCCAGGTTTATTCAGGTGTTTCGATATAGTTTTCGTCATCCGTTTCATTTTCGCCAGACCAGCCCGCCGTCTTGGCTTTATCGAATGCCGCACCGTGGATTCGAGTGTGACGTTCTCTTAATTCTTTAGGTAAGCGACTCACTAAACAAGCATATTTGCCCCATTCAGCATTGACTTCTTGAAGTAATGCGTCAAGACGGCCTAGATTCCAACCGGTACAATCTTTTGTTTCAGGGAGAAGATCAAATACCCATGCATCTCTAATGATTTTTCCAATCGAGGTCATTCCTCCCCAGTCTTCGTTGTTTAAATCCGACATAAGTCTTTGCTCTGTTCATCGTTTATCTCTCATGGAAGGGATTGAGTAGTGTAAAAACTTCCCTATCATGATAACGATGAGTAGGGAAACTTTTAATCTTTGGCATTGACTGCTTGAGCTATATTATACAGCTTCAGTTAGAAGTGTCAGGTCAAGTCGAAACTAACTCAAAGCCTAACTTAAGAAAAGTTAAAATTTCTTTTATTATGTATGGTTTCAGAACTGTACACAACTTCAGCTTAACTTGCCTTGTTTGAGGCTGGACAGATCAATACATAATGTCTAGATTAATGATGGCGCTGTGTGATGAATTCGTGGTCAAATAGACCCATTAAATCATAAAATAAAAAGAAGCAAATGATGGAAAAAGAGCTTGATTTTTCAGATGATGTTGCCGTTGAGCGGCTTACCGGGGTGATTGAGCGCATTGCTTTTCACAATGATGAAAATGGATTTTCTGTTCTTAAGGTCAAGCTTCTCACTCAGGACGAGGCGGTTACGGTGATTGGTGCGGTGGCGTTAGCCCGATGTGGAGATCATATCGAAGCCTCGGGATCATGGATCAATAATAAAGTTCATGGTATACAGCTTAAAGCGGATCAGATTCGTATTGTTCCCCCCGCAACCCTGGAAGGCGTGGAGCGTTATCTCTGTTCGGGCATGATTCCTGGTGTGGGCGAGCATTTTGCCAATTTGTTGATTCGTGCCTTTGGTGCAGATGTGTTTGACGTGATAGAAAATCAGCCCAAACGCTTGGCTGAAGTGCAGGGTATCGGGCCTAAGCGTGCTAAACAAATAATAGGCTCATGGGATGAACAGCGTGCTGCACGTGATGTTATGGTGTTTTTGCAGAGTCATGGTATCGGGCCGGCGCGTGCCGTTCGTATTTATAAAACCTATGGTGACCAGGCAATGGAACGGATTATGGAAAATCCTTATCGCTTGGCGCTGGATATTCATGGGGTGGGTTTTAAAATTGCAGATCAACTGGCCTTAAGTTTAGGGCTTCCGGAAGAATCGGTTATGCGAGCCAGAGCGGGGGTGATACATCAGCTCAAACAACTTGCTTTACGAGGACATTGTGCGGCTCATCAAAATTCGCTTGTCGAAGATATCGTTAAGCTGCTCAACATCTCTGCAAAAAAAATTGAAGAGGCGATAGCACTGGAGGTTCATTCTGGCTTGTTAGTTAAAGAGGCGCTTCCAGAAGGGAATCTGTTTTTTTTATCCACTTACCATGCAGCAGAAAAAGGTATTGCAGACAAATTATTAAAACTGGCTCAAGGCGAACCTTCGTGGGTTGATTTAGAGTTGGCAGTAGAATTGACAAAAGTTGAAAAGCTAACCGGGCTGGTTTTATCTTCTTCGCAAACCTTGGCCGTAGAAACAGTTTTAAGCACAAAAGTATCTATCATTACAGGGGGGCCCGGTGTCGGAAAAACAACGGTTGTGAACAGTATCATAAAATTGGTGCGAGCGCATGGCACACGAGTTTGTTTGTGCGCCCCCACGGGTCGAGCTGCCAAACGATTATCTGAGACCACGGGTTTAGAGGCCAAAACGGTGCATCGCCTACTTGAGTTCGACCCGCATAGCAAGGGTTTTAAACTAGGCCAGCACCAGCCTCTTGAAACGGATTTGGTGGTGGTGGATGAAGCGTCTATGGTTGATCTTGAATTAATGTACGCTTTGGTTGCCGCTATTCCAAAAAATGCAGCGTTGTTGTTGATTGGTGACCAGGATCAACTGCCTTCTGTTGGGCCAGGGGCTATTTTGGCAGACATTATTCAGTCCCAGCGTTTCCCCACGGTTTGTTTAAGAGAAATTTTCAGGCAAGCCAAAACGTCCAATATTATTGTTAATGCACATCGCATTAATCAAGGAGAGATGTTATTAGAGCCTGAGGCGGGTGCGCCGTTAGACGATTTTTATTTTATTGCTTGCCAGACCCCCGAGCAAATTCACGACAAACTCCTGGCGGTAGTGACTAAACGTATTCCTGAACGCTTTGGGTTTCATCCCATTCAGGATGTGCAGGTTCTGACGCCGATGAATAAAGGTGGGTTGGGTACGCGCTCACTTAACGTTGAGCTACAAAAAAAACTGAATCAAAATAAAGGGCCCGTGATTTCACGGCAAGGTATGAATTATGCGCTGGGTGATAAGGTCATTCAAACGGTAAATAACTATGACAAGGCTGTTTTTAATGGCGACATTGGCTTTATAGATTATGTTAATGCTGCAGATCGTATTTTAAGTGTTAATTTCGACGGCCAATGTGTTGAGTACCCCGCGGCGGATCTGGCAGAACTTACGCTCGCTTATGCGACCACGATACATAAATCACAAGGTTCGGAATACCCGGCCGTTGTGGTTTTGTTATCTACGCAGCACTATACCTTGTTAGAGCGTAATTTATTATATACTGCGGTAACAAGAGGCAAGAAGCTGGTGGTGGTCATCGCTCAGCCACGGGCACTGGCATTGGCGATAGGGAACGTCAGGGTGTCGTCGCGAGTCACCCGCTTGGCTGAGCGCTTAAAATGATTCTGACGTTTGAAATAAACTCCGAAGGTTGGTTGGACGGGGTGATGCGCATTCTATCGCCTAATTGTGATGAGCGACCGACAGGCCAGATAATAAGTTTATTAGTGGTTCATGGCATCAGTTTGCCGAGTGGCGAGTTTGGTGGCCCCGGGATAGAGGCACTGTTTACCAATAATATGGATATCAGTATGCATCCTGAATTTAAAGAACTTGCGGGTCTTCAGGTTTCTGCGCATCTTTTAATTCGTCGTGATGGGCAAATCATTCAATTTGTGCCCTTTACGAAGCGTGCCTGGCATGCGGGAAAATCCAATTTTGGTGGCCGAGCGTGTTGTAACGACTTTTCCATTGGTGTTGAATTAGAAGGTGTAGATGATAGACCCTATGATGATCGACAGTATTCGATTTTGGTGGAGGTGATCAAAGCTTTGCAGAAAAGTTACCCGGAGATATTAACCGATCGTATTGTGGGTCATTGTGATATTGCACCAGGACGTAAAACTGATCCAGGTGAAGCGTTTGACTGGTTGCGTTTAAAGTCTAATATTTAAACCCAGAGATAAGGAAGCATCATATGAGTTTCATTATTATTCTTGTTGCTATAGTAATAGAACGGTTTTGGACAGGTCGACAACGCTTGTGTGAAATGGATTTATTTGGCCGATATTATTTGGCCGTACGGCAACAATTTGGCGAATCGGAAACCTATGACGGTGCGGTTGGTGTGTTTTGCTTACTGTTACCTCTTATGATTTTTATTGGCCTGCTACAACAAATTTTAAGTTTTGATAGCGTGTATCTGGTTTCTCTATTTTTTGGGGTCGTGATCCTATTGCTGTGTATGGGCAATAATAATCTGGATCATCAGCTACAGCGTTATTTACTGGCGAGTGAAAAGAAAGATGAAAATGAATTATTTGAAGTTTCGGCAGAAATTTTAAAGGATGCGGTGCCCGTTGATGAAGCCGAGCGGGAATACAAATTAATACGAACCGTTCTGGCTCATGCCAATGATGGGTTGATGGCGATGTTATTTTGGTTTTTTATATTAGGCCCGATGGGTGCTGTGCTTTATCGTTGTACCTATGTCGTGAAGCAGTATTGTGAGCGAGAAAAAGATACGAGTGATTTTTCCCAAAGCATACAGGTATTATATGGCGTGTTGTCGTGGTTGCCAGCAAGAATAACGGCCTATTTTTACGGATTTTCAGGGGATTATTCTGCGTCAATCAGAAATAGAAACCAGGAGCGTCGGGTGGATCCTGGGGAATGGATGAATAACAATGAGCGTATTATGGTTGGTAGTGGGCTGGGCGCATTACACCTGGATGAAGCCGGATCATCGTTTCCTCACGACGCCGTTGATAAGACACGTAAACTGATTAATCGCGCGACGATCATTTTTTTATCAGGTATCGCGATACTGACTTTTTTTGGATTTTAAAGATGCCACGGAGCTAGCCCCGTGGCGATTGAGATTTGAAGCCTGATTGCATTTACAGTTGCGTTGAACATCTTCGAAATAATCGACAACTACGATTATTTTTTCTTGGCCGCGGCGTTACGTTCTTGAACTTCCTTGATCACTTCATCGGCAACATTTTTAGGGCAAGCGATGTAGTGTGAGAACTCCATAGAAAACTGACCTCGTCCAGAAGTCATGGTGCGCAGGTCGCCGATGTAACCAAACATTTCACTCAATGGGCAGTCGGCTTTGATGCGTACACCTGTTACCCCTGATTCTTGTGATTTGATCATGCCACGGCGGCGATTTAAGTCGCCGATGACATCACCGACATGATCCTCAGGAGTGAAGACATCGACTTTCATAATGGGTTCAAGGATTTGTGGCCCTGCTTTGGGAATAGACTGACGATATGCTGCTCTTGCTGCAATTTCGAAAGCGACTGCTGACGAATCTACGGCGTGGAATGCGCCATCCGTTAGGGTGACGCTAAAATCCAGACAAGGAAAGCCTGCTAAAACGCCGACATCCAGGCTATTTTTAAAGCCTTTTTCTACGGCGGGCCAGAACTCTCTAGGTACGTTACCGCCGGTGACCTTGGATGCAAATTGAAAGCCACTGCCCGGTTCACCGGGTTCGATAGTGAAATCGATTTTTGCAAATTGACCTGAACCTCCCGATTGTTTTTTATGGGTATAGCTGTCTTCGATGCGCTGGGTGATCGTTTCGCGATAAGCGACCTGGGGTTTACCGACTTCAACGTCAACACCGTGTGTACGGCGTAAAATATCGACTTTGATGTCCAAGTGAAGTTCACCCATTCCTTTCAAAATGGTTTCGCCGCTGTCTTGATCTGTCTCAACGCGGAATGAAGGGTCTTCCTGGATCATTTTACCCAAGGCAATGCCCATTTTTTCTGATCCCCCTTTATCTTTAGGGGCAACAGCCATAGAGATAACGGGATCAGGGAAAACCATAGGTTCAAGCGTTGCCGGTTGTTTTAGGTCACATAAAGTATGTCCCGTTTGCACATTTTTCATGCCGAGTACAGCAATAATGTCGCCGGCCTGAGCGGAATCCAGTTCTTCACGAGAATCGGCGTGCATTTCAACAATTCGGCCGATACGTTCTGTTTTTCCGGTGAATGTGTTGAGCAGGGTCATGCCTTTTTCCAGACGGCCAGAATAAATGCGTAAGAAAGTGAGTGCGCCGTAGCGATCATCCATGATTTTGAAGGCCAATGCTCGAAGGGGCTTGTCTGGATCAACAATTGCAAATTCACCCGTTTCTTCACCTTCTAGATTAACCTCAGGTTGGGGTTTAACTTCGGTGGGGTTTGGTAAATAATCAACAACAGCATTCAATATATTTTGTACGCCTTTATTTTTGAAAGAGGAGCCACAAAAAGTTGGGAAGAAATCCAGAGCGATTGTTCCTTTACGGATGCATCGTTGTAAATCTTCAATGGATGGTTCTTCACCATCCAGATATTTTCCCATCAGGTCGTCATCTTGCTCTAATGCCGTTTCGACCATTTTTTCGCGCCATTCAGCCGTTTTTTCAGCTAAATCTTCAGGGATATCGCCAATAGTATATTGAGTTGGGTCGCCAGAATCATCCCAGACCCATGCTTTGCGAGTTAACAAATCAACGACACCCGTGAATGCATCTTCGACACCGATAGGGAGTGTCATTACGAGTGCGTTAGCACCCAAAACTTTTTCGACTTGATCGACAACGCGATAAAAATCAGCACCCATGCGATCCATTTTGTTGACATAGATAATACGAGCTACTTCTGAGTCATTGGCATAGCGCCAGTTTGTTTCTGACTGAGGTTCTACACCGCCCGAAGCACAAAATACACCCACACCACCATCAAGAACCTTAAGCGAGCGATAAACTTCAATAGTGAAGTCAACGTGACCCGGAGTATCAATAATGTTGAAACGGTGATTATCCCAGAAACAGGTGGTTGCTGCCGATTGGATAGTAATACCACGTTCTTGTTCCTGTTCCATGAAATCGGTTGTTGCCGCACCATCGTGGACTTCACCGAGCTTGTGAATTTTACCGGTGAGTTTGAGAAAGCGTTCTGTGGTCGTTGTTTTACCTGCATCAACGTGGGCGAAGATACCAATATTCCTGTAGAGAGTGAGATCTGTCATTTTTTTACTCTAAGTGTTGGGCGTGTGTTAGGGTGACGGATGCGACGCCAAGCTTAATGCCTTGCGCGTTCGTTCAGCTCCGAAAAAGGACGTTATTTTAACCTGAAATTCATTTAAAAACAGAAAAATAGACGCTATTAGAGTATAAAAATATATACATAATAAATGAAGTGATTGTATCTTTTTGTTTTTAAATGAATTTTTTAGTTTTTAAACTGCTTTTGTTTTGACTTTCCCACATCGTTGGCAAGCCGTGCGGGTCATCAATTTGCCTTGTTTGACATCGAACTGTGGTTTGTTTTCAATCTGCCACTTGTGAAAACCGCTTCGACATAAGGTTGATCCTTTATGCTTTTCACTGGGTTTGCGCTTTTTAAAGGGGATAATCTCAGCCATTCTATAAATTCCTTACGGTTTCAGTTTTTCTCAGAATACCAAACTGATTAACCTAAAAACGTAGTTGATTCACGATGTAGAGTATTTACGTCTGGTTTTATTTTTATAAGTAGTTGATTTTTATATCTATGTGGGAAAATTGTGATCACCTTGTTGGTGCTTGAAATTTTCCCGCATAGTTAGGCGGATCAAAAGCTTGTATTATACATTGTGGATCAACTGTATTTTTTAGATTTAATCCTATCTGTCTGATTTTACAGTTATTGTAAGCGAACAGGTTAAGTTATTTCATAAATTGTCCGACTATATAGCCATAGCGTTATGATTAGGTGCGACTCTATATTCTGTACATCTACGACATCATGTGCTACTTTTTCTTTATGAGCTAATGTTTATTTGTCTTAACTCTGAACAAGACTTAAGCTAAAAAATGAGGGGTTGCAGGTTTGAATTTCCCTCAAAGGAGCCAAAATGACTGATTTGATTAAAAGGCTTTTTAGAGTACATGTTAACAGCGAAGATGCCCGAGTGCGTGCCGCAATAAAACGCTCAGGTGCAAGAGTGGTGGGCAGAGGTACTGTCGTAATTGATCCAGATAAAGTGAGAAACAGTAAAAAGTTTCGAGACAATGCCAAATTAGCCCAAAATTTAGTGAAAAAAGCATCGTAAGAAAAGCATGTACTAAACTTTTTTGTGTTCCTTTTATTAACTCTTTCAATTCTTGTTAGCGGCTTCATTGTTTGCAACAAAAACCCTCATTATTATTTTAGGCTTCATCGTTATCACGGGCAGCACTTATACCTAAGAAGTGCCTATCTTGGTGTAATATCTTTATTATTATTCTCAATGACTGCTCTCCTGTGCAAGCAATTTTTCCCTTCGAGCACGGGGATCAATTTTGTCTCTGTAATGGAGTCTTTTTTAGACGATGTGTTTACAAAAAATGACGAAAATTTAACATTATACTCATGGATGATTATTCTCTCCGTTGGAACTATTTTAACGGCCTATCTGTGGTGCTTTTTGACATGGCTTAGGCTGGGCTTCGGTTATAAATCCAGAGAAAGCGCAAAAGCAAATATTATGTATGATTTACTAAAAGACAGTCCGTTGGATAAACTGTTATTCATGGCCAGTATTGATGAAGCTCCGGTACTTTTGACGTTACAGTCAAGAAAAGTTTATGTGGGATACATCACTTCTCTTGGTGAACCTAATGAAACTGAAGGCATGGATCAGGAAATAACCATAATCCCTCAAGTAAGTGGGTATAGAATGGAAGAAACATTAGAAGTGGCGTTTAATACTCAATACAATAATCACGATGTAAAAGTAGATCTGGTGATTCGGCAAGAACAAATACTCTCCGCCACATTATTCGATTATTCAGCTTATAGCACATTGAATCCACCTGCTGAGGAAACTCCTATTCAACAAAAGTTGGACTTAGGATCTGTAAATAAATAACCTGGCATTTAAACCTTAATCTCTACGGGTATAGTATTCCGTCTCCGGTATTGCTCAAAGAATGACATACAACGAGTATGTTCACTTTGAGACGAATACCAGGTTATTTATTGACCGCCTCTTAGGTTCACCGTAAATTGAGTTATACATTATGAATAAAAAAAACGCTGAGCGGCGTGATACCAAAGCGGTTGCGATATTAATGCAGATCTGGCGGTGGACTCATTTATTGCCGGGAGGTAAATGGCTGTTTAGTAAAATATTAGGTTGGGTTGTGCCTTATACTGGAACGATGGGTGCAAAAGTACTTGCGTTGGAACCCGGTTATGCCAAAGTGGAGCTTAACGAGTGTCGGCGAGTGCGCAATCATCTGCGATCTGTTCATGCGATTGCTTTGATTAATTTAGGTGAATTAAGTAGTGCATTGGCGATGTTTTCAATTTTGCCTAAAGATGTGCGTGGTATCGTCCGGCATATGTCTGTAGATTTCAATAAAAAAGCACGGGGTCGTTTGACAACGGAAAGCTGGGTTGAGATGCCTGAAAACTTTGATAAAACCTTGGTTGTGACCGCGAGTATTGTTGATGAAGAAGGGGATTGGGTTGCTGAAGTTCACGTTGATTGGCAATTAGAGCAATTGTCATGAAACCGGGTACCACCCTTCTAAAACAGTTGGCTATCAATCTGCCTGTTATCGGTGGGCCGATGTACCCTTGTAGTAATCCAGAATTAGTCGCTGCGGTTTCTTCAGCGGGCGGGATGGGCGTTGTGCAGCCCGTTTCGCTGACTTATGTTTATCGTTATGAGTTTCGGGCAGGCTTACGTTATATCCGTTCTTTAACGGACAAACCCATTGGCATGAACGCGTTGATTGAGCAATCCTCTCGGCGTTACCGTGAGACCATGGTGCGTTGGATTGATATTGCGTTAGAAGAAAATATCCGTTTTTTTATTACTTCATTAGGTAAGCCCGACTGGGTGGTGAAGCGTGTTCATGCTGCAGGCGGTTGTGTTTATCACGATGTGACTGAAAAAAAATGGGCGCAAAAAGCTTTGGACTGTGGTGTTGATGGTTTAGTTGCCGTCAATAATCAAGCCGGAGGACATGCTGGTGATTTAACGCCTGAAGCTTTACTTGCAGATCTCATCGATGTGGGTCTACCTGTCGTCTGTGCGGGTGGCGTCAGTGATGGGGCGGGGTTTATGGCTGCATTGAAATCGGGTTACGCGGGTGTGCAAATGGGGACACGTTTTATTGCAAGTACGGAATGTAGAGCCAGTGATGCGTATAAAGCCGCCGTTGTTAAGGCGAGTATAAAAGATATTGTATTAAGCGAGCGAATAACTGGTGTTCCTGTTTCTTTGATTCGTACGCGCTATGTAAAACAAACGGGTACTCGCGCAGGGTTGATAGCAAAATGGATGCTCAAAGGGCAAAAAACAAAACATCTAATGCGGACAATTTACGCGCTGTTGGCAATGTATAAACTGAAAAAATCTAATCATGCCAAGGAGACATCCAGTGAGTTATGGCAAGCAGGAAAAAGTGTTGCGAGCATCACCAGAGTCGAGTCGGTGGCGACCATAATGGCACGTTTAGAAAAAGCCTATGCGCAGTTGTAATGTTTTATGGTTTGTTGCGACTATTTAACTTTGAAAATGAGCAAGGATCGAAAAATGAGAAGCAAAATAGTATTAATAAGTGTCATAATTTTGCTGGTATTGAGTTATTTTTTCCTTGATCTTGGGCAATACTTTAGTCTTGATTATTTTAAATCGCAACAAGCGGCGATCAATTTCTATTACAATCAGCATCCGTTGACCACCGCAGCGCTGTTCTTTGCGGCCTATGTCGCTGTTGCTGGGCTTTCACTGCCTGGTGCGGCCATCATGACGATCGCCGCCGGCGCTATTTTTGGTGTTTTATTAGGTACGCTCATTGTCTCGTTTGCCTCTGCCATAGGGGCGACCATCGCTTTTCTTGCTTCGCGTTATTTGCTGAGAGATGCGATCCAGCAGCGGTTTGGTGATAAGTTGAAAACGATAAACGAAGGCATAAAAAAAGATGGTGCCTTTTATCTTTTCACGCTGCGTCTTGTGCCTGTTTTCCCTTTTTTTGTTATCAATTTGTTGATGGGCTTAACACCGATACGAACGCTTACGTATTACATTTTTAGCCAAGCAGGTATGTTGGCAGGGACGATTGTCTATGTTAATGCCGGGACACAAATTGCCAAGATCAACTCACTGAGTGGTATTTTATCACCTGCTTTAATTGCCTCATTTATTTTACTTGGTATTTTTCCCTTTATTGCGAAGAAAATAATTGCTACGATTAAATCGAGAGCCGTTTTAAAGAACTATCCTAAGCCAAAAAAGTTTGATTGTAATCTGGTCGTAATTGGTGGCGGTTCGGCAGGTTTAGTGACCGCTTATATCGCTGCTGCCATTAAAGCCAAGGTGACGCTGATAGAGAAACATAAAATGGGGGGCGACTGTTTAAATACCGGTTGCGTGCCTTCCAAAGCCTTAATCCGTTCAGCTAAATTTATTGCACAGCAAAAACGTGCCAGCGAATGGGGTATTAAATCGGCAACGGCTGAGTTTGATTTTGCAGAGATTATGGAGCGGGTGCAACGGGTGATTAAAACCATTGAACCTCATGATTCGGTGGAACGTTATACTCGCCTCGGTGTCAATGTAATGGAAGGTGAAGCCATGATTACCTCGCCTTATACGGTGGAGGTAAATGGGCATATTCTCACTACTCGCAATATTGTTATTGCAACTGGTGCGCGTCCGTTTGTACCGCCCTTGCCGGGCATAGAAGATGTAGAGTATTTGACTTCAGATACGGTCTGGAATCTACGTAAACTACCTAAGCGATTAGTTGTATTAGGCGGTGGCCCCATTGGTAGCGAGTTGGCGCAGAGCTTTGCTCGTTTAGGTAGTCAGGTTATTCAAGTCGAACGGGGCTCCCGGATTATGGGGCGCGAAGATCCTGATGTTTCTGAAAGCGTGATGCAGCGCTTCAAGGCAGAAGGTATCGATGTGCGTATTCACCATAATGCCAAAGAATTTTGTATTGACAATGGAGAAAAAATCTTGATCTGTGAGCATGAAGGTGAAACGGTACGTATACCGTTTGATCAGATTTTAATTGCGCTGGGACGGATTGCCAACACCCGTGGTTTTGGGCTTGAAAAGTTGGGTATTACCCTCAATCGCACGGTTGAGGTTAACGAACTGCAGCAAACCAACTTCCCCAATATTTACGCCGCAGGAGATGTGGCTGGCCCCTATCAATTTACCCATGTAGCAGCACATCAAGCCTGGTATGCTGCGGTCAATGCGTTATTTAGTGGATTTAAGTCATTCAAGGTTGATTATCGTGTTATTCCCTGGGCTACTTTTACCGACCCTGAAGTAGCGCGTGTCGGGCTTAATGAAACGGAGGCGAAAGAAAAAGGCATTGCCTATGAACTGACCACTTATGGGATTGATGACCTGGATAGAGCGATTGCTGACGGAGAGGCTCATGGCATGATTAAAATTCTTACCGTGCCAGGTAAAGATAAAATTCTTGGTGTCACGATTGTGGGCGAACATTCAGGAGACCTTATCGTAGAATATGTTACCGCAATGAAATACGGATTGGGATTAAACAAAATCCTCGGTACCATTCATATTTATCCGACTATGGCTGAGGCCAATAAATATGTGGCGGGAAACTGGAAGCGGGCGCATGCTCCACAGCGTTTATTAGCGTGGGTTGAGCGTTTTCATACCTGGAGGCGTGGTGCATGAAAAATATTCTTTTTATTTTTGTTTTATGGATGGCAGGTTTACCGGCACAGGCAGAAAGTTTTAATCACGCGCCCTGGGATGCGTTGCTTAAAAAATATGTGGTTTCAATCGAGCAAGGCGTCGCAACACAGGTTGACTATGATGGTTTTCTGGGTGACCGATTTCAGCTTAAAGTGTATTTGAGTACACTACAAGCTGTGCCTGAATCTACATTCGAAGCTTGGTCTAAAGCGGAGCAGCTTGCCTTCTTGATTAATGCCTACAATGCCTGGACGGTGGAGCTGATATTAGCTCGATACCCGGACCTTGAATCGATTAAAGATCTGGGTTCTTGGTTAACATCACCGTGGGCAAAAAGTTTTATTCCGTTACTGGGTGAGACTCGTTCACTGGATGAGCTTGAACACGAAATGATTCGCGCGGAAGGGCAGTATGAGGAGCCGCGCATTCACTTTGCTGTCAACTGTGCGAGCATAGGATGTCCGGCCTTAGCGCGTTCGGCTTACACAGGTCAACACTTAAATGATCAGCTTGAGGACGCAACGCGACTGTTTTTGAGTGATCGTAGCCGTAATCGATTAACAGGAAACACGTTGAATGTATCTAAAATATTTGATTGGTACCGTGAAGATTTTGAGCGGGGCTGGGGAGGGTATAAAACCCTGCCACAGTTTTTTTCCAATTACAGTAAAGCGCTTGGCCTGAGCGAGCGTGATATACAGCGCCTGAAATCCGGGGATATCGGCATCGATTTTCTTGATTATGATTGGCGTCTTAATCGCAAACCATAACGTGAGGCCGCTGTGTAAAACGCCAGGGTTTCTCCGGGTTTTGTTCGTATTTTTCTGGTAACGGTATGCTTACTCCGCTTTCCATTTGATATTACAGCCGACGCTGGGGATTTGATCTGTTGATGGCATTTTTCCTGCCAAGAGGGCATCTAACGCTGCTCGCATATCTTTACCTGTAATGGGTAGTTCGGGTGCCGGTCGGCTAGGTCTATTGGGTCGGGTTTCATCAAATTGTCCACGATAAACCAGTTTTTTGTCTCCGTCAAAAAGAAAAAAATCAGGTGTGCAAGCGGCTTGATACGCTTTGGCGACCTCTTGACTTTCATCAAAAAGATAAGGAAAAGGGTAAGCCTCGTCTTTCATTTTTTCAAAGCTGTCGGCAGGGTAGTTGTCTGTATCATTGCTGTTAATCGCGACCACAGCAAGCCCCTTAGGCTTGTAGTCAGTCGCCAGCTCTTTCAATGCCTCACGCAGATGGATAACATAAGGGCAGTGATTGCATATAAACATGACCAGCAATGCGGGGGTCTTAAAATCATTAAGGCTCACGACGCCCCCCTTGGCCTCTGGCAGGGTGAAATCAGGTGCGGGCGTCCCTAAATCGAGCATCGTGGATGGGGTTAGTGACATGATAATACTCCAAGTGTTGATATTATGATCATATATTCTACAATCAGATTGTATTTTATAAAACCATGAAAAAGATAATTAACCTGCAAGGGGTAAGATTGCGGTTTCTGTTGCCGAATCTACCCGGTGGTGACCGCGCTTATTCTTAAGGCAAGCCTGCCCCAGGCGCTGATACTTCGATGATTTCGATGCGACCCGATTGCAAGGCTTTGGCTTGTGCCGGGTCGTCCGTTTCAGAAGAGAGAATAAATAGAGTCTGGCGGTCAGCGCCCCCTAGCATACAGGCATAGGGGACGCCAATCGGGCGAATGCGTGCTAATACCGTACCACCCAAGGCCACCCGGATCACTTCTTTCGTTTTTGGGCTGGCGACCCAAATTGCGCCTTCTGCATCCAGACAAATACCATCGGGCGAAGCATCGCCCAATTCAGCCCACACACTGGCATCAGACAATAAACCCTCGTTGCTAATGCGAAATGCGGTTAAGCGTGAAGCAAAGGTTTCTGCGACGATCAATGTTTTTTGATCGGGCGTCATGATCATACCATTTGCAAAAATCAATCCGTCAGCCACGGCCCGGGTCTGACCGGATGGTTCGATCATCGCGAGCTTTCCGGGTGCGGGGGCGGCACCACGATGTAAGTCATAGCCAAAATTGCCAACGTAAGCTCGTCCGGCGTGGTCTACCAGCAAATCATTGCAATGGAAGTCGGCAATATCAGATAAATCGGCGTGACACACTAATTTTTCATTTTCCAGGCGATAGACTTTACGCTGGCTCATGCCAACGACCAGTAAGGTGCCGTCAGGTAACCAGCCCAGTCCGCCCGGTAAATCTTCTGTCTCTAATATACATTGTGCCTTGCCCTCCAGGTCAACGCTGATGATTTTACGCGCATGTTGATCCGTAAACCATAACCGGTTTTCGCGCCAGCGCGGTGCTTCGGGAAAAGCAAGGCCGGACAACAAGACTTGGGGTTCACTGTTCATCGTGTTTTATTCCTTTCAAAGCTTGGCTTGATTTTATATTATTGGCGATGGTTCGTACTATTTGCTCTATGGGTTGATCAATATCGAGTACAAGTTCATCAGCCAATTCTAAAATATCAATTTGACTTTGCAATAAACTCATCGCCATAAAGTGATTCTGCCGTGCCATTAAGCGGTTTTTTAACAAGGTTACCTCGCCCATTAGGAAAACGAAGCGAACGCGTTGTGGGTCTAAGCAGAGTTGTTGGCGATAAATTTTTTGCAATGCAGAGCAGGCGAGTATCGCCGACGTTTCTAGTTCCAACGTTTTTTTTACTTCACCTTGTAGTTGTTGCAGCCAGGGTTGTCTATCTTTGTCATTCAAGGCCTCGCCACGCTGCATCTTTGCGACGTTACTAGAGGGGTGGTAATCGTCACCTTCAATGAAACGCCAGCCTAGATGATGAGCCAAACGTTTCCCCACTGTAGATTTTCCAGAACCCGAGACACCGCAAACAACTAAAACCTGGCTCTGGGTTTCATGTAAATCGTGTGTCATGGCGAATATTTAGAGTTAAATTCAAGTACATGATAACCCCATGCCGGTAAATCAAAAAATAAGCCGTCAGTAGTTGAAATATCAAGGGTTTCAGTTTTTGTGCCGAGCAGATCGATAAACTGTATCGTTTCATCCGTTATTTCAGGGTCAGGTAATATAATTCGGCATTGTCCCTGATGCACGGCGTAATTAACGACGATTAATAAACTGGCGTGATGGCTCGTTTGCCATCGATAAGCCAGAAAGTTATCGCAGCTCGGGTTTCCCTCCCAGGCTGGTGTGCAGGCCAATAATTGCCATTGTCCATTGCGGAGGACTTCACTTTTTAACAGCGCAAGCAATGGTTGATAAAATAGATTTGCAATGGGGTCGACAGGCTCGTTTGGACTCCGGCATAAGTGAATCGAAGTATGAATTTTCTTGCCTTCCAGTTGCCCTTCATGAAAGAAACGCATGCCCGGTGCTAAATAAGTAATGATGGCGGCGGCCTGGTGAGCGGCCGGTGGCATAAAGGTTGCCGCTGCACGGGGTTCATCATGGTTTTCTAAAAAACGCGTTAATCCATTTTGATAGGATACGTCGGCCAGAAAATGTTGGCGTACGGAAGTGGCGTGTTGATCGCGCAGCCGGTCATATAGCCTTTTATCATAAGCATAATCAAAACCCTGCTGCTGCATTGTCCATTCCATATCCCAGTAGACTTCGGCTAAAAATACAAACTCTGGAAACTGAGCGCGTACCGCAGCAATCGCCGAGGGCCAAAAAGCCTCTATAGTTAAGCCCCAGGTTCTCTGAAAAACTTCGGGTAAAACCAGCATTGCCATGTCGCAGCGTAAGCCGTCGCATAAGGTCGCAATGTGTTGTAATTCCGCTTGCATGGCAGCTTGTAGTGCTGGGTTAGAATAATCGAGCTGTACCGTATCCGGCCAACCCGAAAAATAGGGGTCTCGGCCATAAGCAAAAACTTGCTGACCCGAGTGGGTCTCTAACGCAATATAGTTCTGTGGTTCATTATCTAATTCGCTGCGGGTACGGCGTATATAAAATTCTGGATTTTGTTTTACCCAGGGGTGATCTAAAGCCGTATGATTAGGTACAAAATCCAGCATTAAACGCATGCCGCGTGCATTTAAGCGGCGGCGCAATGCCTGTAACGCCGTATCGCCACCCAGTCGAGCATCAACTTGGTAATGCGTAATCGCGAAACAGGAACCGGATATATCCTCTGTTACTAAGTCAGGTAAACAGGCACGGAAGCCTGCTTGCCAGGCAGGTTCAGTACGGGAAACGTGCTGACCTGCCAGACCCGTTTGCCAAACCCCCAGCAGCCAAATCCATTCAAATCCTTGCTCGGCCAGCGTATCCAGTTCTGCATCACTCCAGTCATTGAGTTGAGCTGAATCTGTCAATGGGTAATGTCTAATCCGGGTATTAATTTGATAAAGCGTTGGGTAACGACTAGACGCCATGATCATCCCCATTATTGACCAAAGATTGCATTAAACCATACATGCCCGAGTTTAATAGGTCTTCTTTTTGTAAAGACCCAAATAAGGCCAGTACCGTTGCGATGGTTCCCGTCCAGCCGGTTTGATGGCTGGCACCTATTCCTGAACCGTCATCGCCGTGAAAATATTCATAAAATAACAAGTGGTCACGCCAATGCGGATCTGTTTGAAATTTTTCTGCCCCGCCAAATACCGCCCGTTTGCCTTTTTTATCTTGTAGAAAAATTCGTAATAAACGTTGTGCAATTTTTTCTGCAATTTGGTAAAGCGTTAATTCTTGATCTGAGCCGGTGGGATAGGCGACCTTGAAATTATCGCCATAATAACTGTATAAATAAAGCAAGGATCTCAAAATCAAAATATTGGCTGGCATCCACACCGGGCCGCGCCAGTTGGAATTGCCGCCAAACATTCCGCTATCCGACTCTCCGGGCAAATAAGCAACGGTGTGGGTTTGCCCTGCCCAATGAAAGTGATAAGGGTGTTGCTGATGAAATTTAGATAAGGAACGAATACCATAAGGGCTCAAAAATTCCTCTTCATCGAGCAATTTTGCTAACACGCGCCGTAATTTATCTTCATCCATGATCGCCAGCAGCCGACGACCGTTGACTCCGGGTTCGGCGGGGCAGGCGATATTTTGTGTTAGATGTTCTTTGCTGTCGACCAATGACTGATAATGGGCGGCGACTTCGGGTAACTGCGCCAATGTTTTTGCTTCAATAACCGTTGCGGCGCACAAGGGTAGCAAACCCACTAATGAGCGAACCTTTAAGCGCGTAGCACTACCATCAGGGAAGCGTAAAACATCATAAAAAAATCCATCGTTTTCATCCCACATTTCATCATGATGATGGCCGATTTTGTCCATTGCGGCGGCGATTGATAAAAATTCATCGAAGTATTTAATCACTTTGCCTTGATAGCTTTTATCGTGCTTGGCCAATTCCAGTGAGATTTGAACCATATTTTGAGCATATAGCGCCATCCAGGCCGTGCCATCCGACTGTTCTAAATGCCCCCCTGTGGGCAATTCGGCACTGCGATCAAATACCCCGATGTTGTCCAATCCTAAAAAACCGCCTTGATAAACATTACCCTCAGGTCCTTTACGTGCCCCCCACCATTGGAAATTTTTTTCCAGCTTGGTAAAAGCCGTTTGCAAGAAGGTAATATCACCTTGGCCATTGCAACGCTCACGATCAATTTGATAGATGGCGCGTACGGCCCAGGCATGCACCGGTGGATTAACATCACTGAAGTTCCATTCGTAAGCTGGAATCTGGCCATTGGCATGTTGATAGCGATGTTCTAAAAACAGTTGCAACTGGTGTTTAGCAAAATCGGGATCAACCATGACCAGAGGCAGGGTATGAAAGGCCGTATCCCAGACGGCATACCAGGGATATTCCCATTTGTCAGGCATGGAAATAATGTCGCGGTTATTCATATGTTGCCAGTCAGTATTACGCGTTGCTGTTTTTCCCGGTTGTTCTTGCAACCAGCGCGCGACATCATATTCGTAATATTGTTTACTCCATAACATGCCTGCCAGGGCTTGGCGCATGACCCGTTGTTCATCTTTAGATAATGACCCATCGTGAAGTTGGGCATAAAACTGGTCGGCTTCCTGGTGACGTTGCTGAAAAATCGCATCAAAGTCAGCAAAAGAGGGCGCTGTTTCTGTTTCGCTACGGCGACGCAGGCGTAAACGGATAATCTGGCTTTCACCCGCGGCCAAAGTGAGTGTATGATCAGCGGATGCTTTGGTGCCTGTATGCTGAGGGTTAACGCGGGCATGATCCCCTGACACGACATAGTCGTTGATGCCATCTTTGACATAATCGCTGGTATTTTTACTGCCAAATAAACGTTGCGCATTGGTCTCATTGTCAACGAACAACAAAGGTGTTTTATTTTCACAAATCAGTTCATAGTCGCCCAGTTGGGCGTGACTGGCCAGAATACGATGAGATTCATTTTTACTTTGTGAGGCGGATAATGACGGTTTGGCCTGGTCGGGTATCCATGACCAGGTATTGCGAAACCATAAAGTGGGTAAAACATGCAACGATGCGCTTTCTGGCCCACGATTAATGACGTTGATCTTAATCAGCAAGTCTTCTGGTGTCGCTTTGGCGTATTCAACAAAAATATCGAAATAACGATTGTCATCGAAGACGCCGGTATCCAGCAGTTCATACTCTGATTCATGTTTAGAGCGTTTGCTGTTGGTGGAGACTAAATCGGAGTAAGGAAAGGCTGCTTGCGGATACTTGTACAGGTACTTCATGTAGCTGTGTGTTGGTGTATTATCAAGGTAAAAATAATATTCTTTAACATCCTCGCCATGGTTGCCCTGAGGTCCAGTCAAGCCAAATAAGCGCTCCTTGAGTATATTGTCCTTGCCATTCCACAAGGCCACTGAAAAACACAATAATTGCTGAGCATCGCTGATTCCGGCTAAACCATCTTCCCCCCAGCGATAGGCGCGAGAGCCAGAGTGAGAATGCGGGAAATAGTCCCAGGCATTGCCGTTTTGGCTATGATCCTCACGAACGGTTCCCCACTGCCTTTCACTCAGATAAGGCCCCCATTTTGTCCAGGCTATCCCGTTTTTGGCTTGCTGTAGTCGCTCGTTTTCCTTGGTCATATTTTCTCATTTATTTTTGTGTTAATTATCCAGGAAAAAATAAAACCTATATTTGCATGAAATCAGGTATAGCGCCAGTTCTTAAATTAAATAGTTTAAGGGTAGCTTAAGAAAATACAATTAAATTTCTCCATGACCTGACTTAGAAAATAAAGGCATAGGGATATGAAGCGATCTTTTCAGATCATAATGATTATTATTGTATTATTCATTTTTTTTACTCTCATCGGCGGTGTCATTTTTGGGTCTGCTGTTTCTCATAGCAATACGACTGAATTTTGTATTTCATGCCATGAAATGGAAAATACGGTTTATCAAGAATATAAAAAAACAAAACATTACAAAAATGAAAGTGGTGTGCGTGCTTCATGTGCAGATTGCCACGTTCCAAAATCTGTAACAGAAACACTCGTTCGTAAAATTAAAGCAGTTAACGACGTCTATCATCATTTACTGGGTTCAATTGATTCTATTGAAAAATTCGAAGATAAAAGATTAATGCTAGCGCAACGTGTATGGCGGAAGATGGAAAAAAATGATTCGCTTGAATGCCGTAATTGCCATCAATTTGATGCTATGCAATTAAATGATCAACGGCGTAGAGCACGTAAGCAACATCAACTGGCGCTTGAAGAGAATAAAACCTGCATTGATTGCCACAAAGGTATTGCACACAAGCCGGTTCATAAGAATGCTGAGCTAGAAAAAGACCAAGAAATCGACTTATCTCTTGAGTTCTAAATAACAAAGAGGGAAATATGCATGAATAAAACTAATAAAGAACTGATTCGTTTAATTATGTTGCTCTTATTTTATGTCGCCAGCGTAGTCTATGGGGGTATGGCCATGGCCATTGACTGGGATCGAGTAAAAGGAAAAAACATCATTCTTTTTTACCCTGGTCAGTCTTCATGGGAGTGGGTGTTAACGGATCACAGTGCGTCCAAGAGTGTTAAAAAAGGGACGGATTGTCTCGAATGCCATGAAGATGAAGAGCAGGAAATGGGGGGGCTTCTGGTTTCTGGAGAGAAAATGGAACCCAACCCTCAAAAAGGAAAGCCTGGCTCTATCAAGCTGAATGCAAAGTTTGCGCATGATGAAAAAAAACTATATGTAAAACTAGAATGGGAAGATAGCGAATATAAAACAAATAAAAAAATGGATCCGGATTTTTTTTCAAAAGTTGCGATTATGTTTGATGACGGAATGGTAAAGGAGGCGAGTATCGCAGGTTGCTGGGGTGCTTGCCATGATGATTCAGAGGACATGCCCAGCGCAACAAAAGAGAAAGAAAAAACATTATACCTCACTGCATCACGAACAAAATTAACCCGTCAAGGAGGGGGAGAAAATATTAGGTCTATTTCAGAGCTGGAAGCTTTAAAAGCCAAAGGTGTTTTTTTAGAATACTGGCAAGCCCGTATTAACCCAGGGAAGACGCCAGAAATACATGACGGCATCATACTGGATAAGCGTCATAGTAATAAAACACCGGCGGTGGATGTCACCTCTGAACTCAAAAATGGCACATGGACGGTCATCATGAGCCGTTTACTTGATGCCCCAGGCGATAATTACAAAAATTTTACATCAAAAAAACGATATAACATCGGTTTTTCTCTGCATGATGATTACGCCGCTGAACGATATCATTATGTTTCTTTCGGCTATTCCTTAGCGATAGACAAAGGAAAGGCTGATTTTATTGCTGATAAAAATTAGGAGCGTCGTGAAGTTTTTTTCAGCAGCCCTTGCTTATGGATGAAATACAAGGAGATCAAAATGAAAAATATCAATCGAAAACCTAAGCGAAGTTGGACACTATTTGTTATTGGAATGTTATTTTTTGCTTTTTCCATTTCAATGATCGCAACGTCAGTCCAAGCAACCCCTGCATTTTCACGCTCAACAGGGGCATCGTGTACCAAGTGCCATACCCTCAATTATCCACAATTAACATTTAAAGGGGAAAATTTTAAAAGAAATGGATTTCAGTTAAGGAAAAAAAATAACGTGGAAATTGCAGGAATTGAAGGGGATGCCGATGAGGACATCTCAACGGAGAGAAAGAAAGTGGCAGATGATTTATATCTGAATCGCCTGTCGGAAATGTTAGCACTATATAGCAAGTTCACTCTGTTAGATAAAGAAATTGACAATTCAGGCAGTCGTATTGCTCGCCCAGAGCTTTTTGAGATTTTTCTTTCGGGTACGGTGGCTGAAAATGTACCTATTTGGCTGGCGATCGAGTATGAAAATAACGAAGCAAAGTTAGAAGATTATTATACGGGGATGACCAACATAGGAGGAACCACACTTTATAATGTAAGAGTGGGACGATTTGATCCCACAAGTTGGACCTCTTTTTCTGCATTTAACTCTGGGGCATTAAACTCGTCGAGTTCCAAACTGGGTTCATATAGAGGGAAAAACAACTTTACACAAGTTGGTGCTGGGTATAATCGAAAGTCAGCGATCGAATATTATGGGTATACGGATCGTTTCCTCTGGTCTGGAGCGGTAGCAGACGGTAATGATAATAATAAAGAGCAGTCTGGAGGTAATGATTATTGGCTTGTTGGACGATATAATTTTTCTAAAATTGGCAGTATTTCAGCCTTATATTATTCATCCAAAGCCGATACGGAAGAGACAATGGGTATGCTGACAGTCAATGGTGCTCTTCATTTTGATGATTTAAATGTATGGGGGCAATACTCGCAAGATGACTCGGGTAAGAACAATATCGATGATGTATTTGGCTATACACTACAGGCAGATTATACCTTCCTCAAAAAATGGATGGGTGTTTTACGTTATGATGTCACCGATAATGGCAAGTCGGGGGATTCAGAAGAAGCTCAAGCCAGTATTTCAGCCGTGTTTGCACCTTTGCAAAATATCAAGCTTACGGCGTCCTTCGTATCAGAAGTCAATGCGGTAGAGAATTCAACATTTGAAGATAAATTCAGTTTAAATCTGGAAGTTGCATTATAAGGTGTGGACTTATGAGATTGCTTATAGCAGAAGATGACAAGCTCCTTGGTGATGGTATTCGTAATGGTTTACGACAGGAAGGATACGCCGTTGATTGGGTCGAAGATGGGGCAACGGCTGAACTGGCGATGAAAACAGAAACGTATGACCTGGTTATTTTGGATATAGGGCTACCTAAAAAAACGGGGCTGGAGGTGTTGAAAAATATGCGCTCGCGAGGCGATCAATTGCCTGTGCTGTTACTCACCGCTTTTGACCGGATTGAGGACCGGATTCTTGGCCTGGACTCAGGGGCGGATGATTATGTCGTCAAGCCGTTTGACCTGGATGAACTTAGCGCGAGGATTCGTGCCTTATTGCGACGTAACAGTGGCCGGTCTGCTCCCGTCATGGAACATGGCGATATTGTTGTTGACCCTGCCTCTCATGTTGTTACTAAAAATGGGCGTGGCATCGATATTTCACCACGGGAATTTGCTTTGTTATTAACCTTGCTTGATAATGAAGGTCGTGTTGTTTCCCGGTCACGCCTTGAAGAAGGCTTGTATGCCTGGAATGAAGAAGTAGAAAGTAATACGATTGAAGTTCACATCCATCATCTTAGAAAAAAATTAGGATCGGAACTCATACGTACCATTCGTGGTGTTGGTTATATTATTGACAAGGTGAGATGAACTTATCTGTACGACAACGATTGCTTGTTTATTTGCTATCGGTTACCGTATTCGTTTGGCTGGCTGTCGCAATACTGGGATACTTCGAAAGCCGGGCAGAAATTGAAGAAGTATTTGATGCGCAGCTCGTTCAACAGGCAAAAGTACTCTTGCTTTTGAGCGAACATGAATTATACGAAGAGCTGGCATTTGATGATCTGGAAGGGAGCGATACCCATCCGCATCTGGTTCCAGAGCTGTTGCTTAAAGGTAATAACCACAAATATGAACAGGCCGTCTCATTTCAGATTTGGTTGAATAGCACGTCTCTTGCCGTTCGTTCTGCTAATGCGCCGGATTATCCCATGACGGATGCGATCAACCAGTTTAGTTATAGAGAAATAGAGGGCAGTCGATGGCGTTTGTATGCCTTGCAAGATGAGGACAAACCTCTACTTGTACAGGTTGGTGAAAAAGATGAGCCTCGTGAAGAATTAGCCACAGCTATTTCGTTGCGCTTTCTAAATTCCGTACTTCTGGCACTACCCATATTGGGTGTCGCCATCTGGTTTGCTGTAGGCTCCGCGATGAAGCCCCTTAACCGTATTGCCAATGAAATGAGTTCACGTAGTTTGAATTATCTGGAACCGGTAAAAACGAATCCGGTTCCTCGTGAAGCTAAACCTCTGGTCGATGCTCTTAACTCTCTTTTTCAACGATTAAATGCCTCTATAGAGAACGAACGTCATTTTACGGCCGATGCGGCTCATGAATTGCGCACACCTTTGGCGGCATTAAAAACCCAGGCTCAAGTCGCATTGCGATGCAATGATGATGAATCTCGCCAACAAGCGCTACGGCAAGTTATTCGCGGCGTAAATCGCGCGACACACTTGGTTGAGCAGTTGTTGACACTCGCGCGGCTTGACCCCGACTCTGAAAATGTAAAAGCGACGGTTTTTACCCCTGTTAACCTTTATGAAGTGGCTCAGGAAACGCTGGCAGATTTGGTTTATAAAGCGCTAGAGAAATCCATAGATGTTTCCTTGTCAGAACCTTGTAATGTTAATGTTCTTTGTAACGCGGGCATGCTCAGCATTTTGATAAAAAATTTAGTTGAAAATGCGATTCGCTATACCCCTGAAAAAGGTAAAGTACGCGTAGAAATTAAAACGGTAGACGATCGAGTTTTATTGCAAGTTCTTGACAGCGGCTCTGGTATTCCCGACAAAGATAAAGATAAAGTATTTAAGCGTTTTTATCGTCGTCTTGGGCATACGCAAACAGGGAGTGGTTTGGGTCTTTCCATCGTACAACGCATACTTGAAATTCATGAGACAGCCGCGACACTTAAAACGTCAAAATATGGTGGGCTTTTAGTTGAAGTTAAATTTAAGGTGCTTGAACCTAAAAAAATCAGTTGATCCATGGCGCATAGTACAAGCTTTTGGTTCATCTCTTTATGCGTAAATATGCTTACCATCAAGGTGATGAGGACTGTTTTTGCTATATTAGCTCAATTTATATCTTGCACTCTGTGTCCCATTGAGTTTTTTATACATATTGTCCGGCGCACCAGCCTGATGACCAGGCCCATTGAAAGTTGTAGCCCCCCAACCATCCTGTGACATCCAGTACTTCACCAATAAAATAGAGTTGAGGAACTTGAGTTGCCATCATGGTTTTTGAGGACATCGCATTGCAATCGACCCCGCCTACAGTCACTTCAGCGGTACGATAACCTTCTGTACCGTTAGGGGTAATGCGCCAGGCATGAAATAACTTTGCGACCTCTTCGAAGCCTGGGTTGGCTATTTTAGCCAGTGGTGTATTGGCCAGCGATTCATTAACAAAAACAGCAATCAGGCGCTTGGGGAAAAAATGATGCAGAGTCGTTTTTAGACGCTGTTGAGGATGTTGCTGCTGGGCGTGTAGCAAGTAGGTCAGCAGATCATGATCAGGTGCCAGATTAATAAAAACAGGTTCGCCTGGCTGCCAGTAAGAAGAAAGCTGCAAAATGGCTGGGCCGCTGAGTCCTCTGTGAGTGAATAGTATGTTCTCACGAAATGACTTGCGGTGGTTGCTGACCGTCGCATCAAGAGCGATGCCTGACAAAAGGGAAAATTTTTCTTTATCGTGAAGATGTAGCGTAAACGGAACCAGCCCCGCGGTAGTCGGTATGATTTTTATGCCAAATTGTTTGGCCATTTTATAGCCAAAGGGACTGGCTCCCATTTTGGGTATAGAAAGGCCGCCTGTCGCAATCACTAAAGACTCACAAGAGAGGTCTCCCTGGGTTGTTTTCAGGCTGAACG
>JAADHS010000161.1 GCA_013151745.1 Gammaproteobacteria bacterium
AATTCAAAGACTTATAGCTCCCTTCGAACCCTTATTTATCACGATGGAAATCGCCTTCCAGAGTTCGCGGCCCCTCAGGCGGATGATACGTTTTTTGCCCGCCCTCAGAGAGAATCGATCGTTCAAGCATTTTCAGCGACAGCCAGTGTCGGGCTGCGGGAACCAAAAAAACAAACCCCACAATGTCCGTAAAAAAACCGGGGGTCAGCAACAACACCCCAGCAAACAATAACATCAAGCCCTCAATTAATTCTTGAGCGGGCAACACCCCCTCGGACATATTTTTCCGAACCCGCTGCAACGTTGCAAACCCTTGT
This sequence comes from Gammaproteobacteria bacterium, assembly GCA_013151745.1. Taxonomy (GTDB): domain Bacteria; phylum Pseudomonadota; class Gammaproteobacteria; order JAADHS01; family JAADHS01; genus JAADHS01. Next base: position 318 of record JAADHS010000161.1, read on the forward strand.
AAACGCAACAAATACGCACCGACAACAGCAGTCAATACGACTAAAAATACAGTGGCTATAGCACCAATCAAGCTGCCTATTTTTATTAGCAAATAGATTTCTATAAGTGGTACCAATAAAAAAAGTAATAGTAAAAACCGAAACATATTAATACCCCGCCCAATAAGTCGTTTTACAATATATAGTCCGCATTGTTGTCGCTCTGTTTAAATTATGTCTGTTATTAAAACACGGCTCGAGCGATATCCAAAGCTTGGGGTGATTGGTCCAGCACAATAACGCTCCATCGTTGATGCCTGTCTGTATCCAGATAAATAAAGCGGTCTGGTGTCGATTGTATTTTACAAGCCTCAAGAAAACCGCAAATTTGCAGCGCGGTAGTAAATTCATGACGCCATTGTTGTGAAGCATAGCTTGCCTCTTGTACTGCCAATGTTTGTCGTAATTTTTCTTTTTGCGCTATGGTCACTGCATCGCCAAAGCCCATCTTTGTTGAAACATCATGGCGACCGACCTCTGACAGCAAATAGGCATCCAGCTCCTGCTCATTCAAGGGCTCGGCAACATGACTGATTTTGGCGATGGCTGTTGCATTGTCCAGGTGATGCGCCACATAGAGCCAATGACTCCCTTCTGCCAGATCATATTGTTGCTTTATCTGAAAACGCTGTCGATGAACGGTAAGGTTTTCACCGACCTCACAAACCACCCCAACCAAGGCGGCCTCTACATTGCCGATTTCCAGATCCAGGCTGGCCAGTTTAAGACCTGCCTCCAGGGTAAAATGGTCGCGTGATACAAATTGATTATTGCTTGATAACCCCAAATATTGTGCTAAATAAAAACAAGCGGCATTGCTTACCGTATTGATAAAATTTAAAGGTCTTGGCAATTGGCCTTCCTGATAGATTTCCGCTAACACCGCTGCCGTATTATTCAGAGAACCATAAATCGAGGACATATAAAGTCCGGTGTTTTCTGCAAATTCATAGGTTGACTGACATTGAAAACTGCCAATTAAAGCAAGCTGTGTTAATCGATCTATACGTCTTATTTTTTGACCGCTGGCCGCAAATAAAATAGGTTTTAGAGAGGGTAGGGTATCTTCCACTGCATGATAGAAGTTGCTTGAACTGTAGATGTAGAGTGGTTTACGCATTGGCTATGATCAGCGCGGTACTATTGCCACCAAAACCAAAATAGTTTAAAAGATAATAACCCTTATCAGGGATATCAGCACGGTTTGCCAAACGCAAAGAAAATTCATCTGCTATCTTACTGGGAAAGGTAATCAAGGATTTTTTGCGCAAGGCGCTATAAAATAAAATCAATTCGTTAATACCACAAGCCCCCAGCGTGTGACCCATGAACGGTTTCAGCGTAACAATAGGGGGGGTGGCTGTACCAAATACTCGGCTTAAACCGGCAGCTTCAGCTTCATCGTTTGATAAACTGGCCGTACCATGGGTTTTGATAATAGAGATGGCCTCTTTTTTGATATGGGCTTGCGACAAGGCACGTTCAATAACTGTTTGTATTGTATTACCGTCCGGGTTGCTGGCCGTAATACTATAGTTATCGCCTATGTTAGCTCCTGAAACATAAGCAAAACCAGGATCTTCCGGTTCTGCTGATATAATCAAAGCGCCGCAGGCTTCACCAAGATATAAGCCATCTCGATGTTGATCGAAGGGACGCATACCGTTAGAACTGATTAAAGAAAGACCAGAAAAGCCCAGAGCCGTCACTTCATTATAAAACTCAAGACCCAACACCAAAGCATGGCAGATGTCTCCTCGCCGAATCAGTTCGGCGGCATACATTAAGGCATTCGCGCTCGAAGTGCAGGCCGTATTAAAGGTGAACACAGGCCCGTTGATCGCATATTTTTTCTGAATATAATGGGTTAAACGATTAAATGGGGGCGTGTGGCTAGCAATATCGTGATTCGTACAAGAAGACTGTTTTAAATCTATTTCACATTTAAACATATCAAAAGAAGTTGAGCCGACAAACAAGCCGGCACATTGCAATTGCTCTGTCGTCAGCTTGGCCTCTTCTAGTGCTTGTTGAATAACGCGATCTATAATTTCGTATAAACGATCAACACCAGCAGAGAGACCGGGTTGGTTGATCGTAAAATAAGGAAGAGTAAGCGGGCCGGTAGATTGCTCGATATTAATTGTCGAAGGCCGGTAACGCTCTTGTTCTATTGATGCCAATGTTTCTGCTACACTATGGCCAATCGCGCTAACAAGACCTGCGCCTTTAAAATAAATTTTGCCTGGCATTAAGCCGACTCTGCGATAATGTAATCCGCCAGGGCATTGATTGATGCAAAGGCCAAGCGGCCATCTTTAACACCCTCAATACGCACTTGATATTTTTTTTTAATCGCCAACGACAACTGTAAACTATCCAGTGAGTCTAGCCCCAGGTTTGCCTCACTGCCAATCAACGCTTCACCATCTGTAATGTCACTCGCCGTCAATTCATCCTGCTTGTCACACTCAACAATAATCATTTGCTTAAGATCGTGTTTCAGTTTTTCTTTAGGAATGGACATATCGCGCCACTAGATTTTTTTATTAGATTACGATTGCCTGTGAAAAATAGCCAGCGCCAAAACCAACATGGCACCCCCAAAAGCCAATAACATCATGACCTCAGGCAGAATGGCTATAATATCATTACCATATAAAAATATATCCAAAAATCCATCCAGCCCCCAGGACATCGGACTCACATAGGTAAACGCCTGGAGATACTCGGGCATTATAAATTTTGGCACCATAATACCACCGATCGCACCCAGCAAAATGTTGCCTACGCCCCCAATGGAGGTGGCCTGTTCTGTCGTTTTAGCAACAACGGCAACAAGCAATGCATAACCAATAGCCGCAATCCCAATCGCTAATGACATGAATGCCAAAGCAAAATAATGATGGCCTATAACCAGGCTGTCTCCTCCCAACAAAGGCACAATATAGGCACCCAACAACAACATAGTAATGAGCTGCACTTGATTAATAACCAAATAAGGTAATGTTTTTGCTACAAAAAACAAGCCCATTGAGGTGTTCATCGTACGTAATCGAGTTAAAGTGCCTTGTTGTTTTTCAGTGATTAACGTCGTTGAGATGGGAATGACGACAAAAAACATCGAAAAAATTAACCAAGCCGGTACATTTTGCTGTACCGCTGTAGGGCTTTTTCCAGGGGTTTTTTGAGCATAAAGGTAGGTGGTTTGCAGCGATTCTACTGCAATAAAATCTTTGGCCTTGTCCGCAGTAGAGAGTTGTGGTGTAAACATAAAATGTAACTTGGTTTTGGCCAGGGCTTCATAAATTGCTGACTCAAGCAATAAGCGTGTTTGCACGTTAATGCTAGGGGAAAACCAAAGCTTGATGGGTTCAACATCCTCCAAGTCTGATTGGAAATGATCAAATAAATTTGTAGGAATACTTAAAAAAGCTTTGCTCTTGTCGCCTAATATCTCAATAATATCTGCTGGGTTATTGACGACTTTAGTTTCTTCGAAATTAAAAAAATGATGCTTGGATAACGACGCTAAAAACTGACCCGAATATTCACTTTTTTCGGCGTTGGAATAATAAATCGTAAAAGAAAAGTCTTTATCTTCTGTAAACTGCTCTTGCAAAGCCAAAGACATAATAATAATAAATACCGATGGCATTGCAAAAAGGACTAATACCGAGTGCAGATCTCTAAATACCAGCTTGAACTCTTTAATCATGGCTGCTAAAAACATGATTAGTCTCTTAATTTTTTACTGGTTAAGTCAAGAAAAATTTGCTCCAGATTATGTTTGCCATAAAAAATACTGGTAATAGGCAAATTCATTTTTTGCACTTGCTCGATAATCTGGTTATAAATAGCCATATTAGCTACATTATGAAAAACCAATTGAGTCTGATGAATAGAAAATTTAAAACGAGTTTTTAAATGCTTCAGACTGTATTCATCAATGGTTTTTTTGAAAACGATGATGAGTTGCTGTTGTTGTTCCTGCTGCAAACTTTGCAATGTCCCTTGTTTCAGTATGGTGCCCTGATCAATAATGGCCAAATAATCACAAAGTTGTTCAACCTCTTCCATATAATGTGAGGTATAAATAATCGTTTTACCTTGGCTTTGAAGCACTTTAATTTGCTGTAAGATAAAGGCACGACTTTGAGGGTCAATACTAACGGTAGGCTCGTCAAAAAATAAAATTTCAGGGTCGTTGAGTAAGCCAATGGCGATATTTAAACGACGCTTTAAGCCGCCAGAAAATTCAGCTACTTTTTGCTGTAACACTTTTTGTAACTGACAAAATTCAAGACAGTATTCAATGCGAAGCTGCCTTTTAGCTGAAGTGATACCTTGTACTCCCGCAAAAAATTGTAAATTCTCAACAGCGGTCAAGTTGGGATAAAACGCATAATCCTGAGGGATGTAGCCGATCAATCGTTTAGCCTGTTTGGTGAATTGCGGCAGGCTATAGCCACCCAGAGTCATAGTTCCGTTCGTATGCTTAAGAATGCCGGTTAGCAGTGAAATTAACGTCGTTTTTCCTGCTCCGTTAGGTCCAATCAAACCTAATACCGTGCCTTTATTTATAGTCAGCCGAATGTCCTGCAATACCTTTTGGGTAGAACCTGGGTAGTGGTAAGATAAATCGTTTATCACGATTTCCGGCGCAGGCTGATGACTGTTTTTAAAGTTATTTCGTGATCCTGGCATAGTTAAAAATACCAAGTTAAATCGATGCTTGCATGATGACCTGCATGCTATTGGGAGCGGTAAAGTATAGCGCCTTTCGTAATAAATGCAAATGACCCTCTATGTCTCTTCCATTTTTTACTTGACAACCCGGTGCAGCATCAAGTAGCTTTAGATTCATGATGATTATGTTAGAAAAATTCACCACTCTCTCTTCGTTCTGGCTATGGCAATGTTAAGCAAGCCATAGCTACGCCCTGTTTATCCTCAACAAAAAGACACAAAATAGTAGCCATGGATGATACCGTGACTGACTGTTAATGACCTAATTAAGCTCATCGTATTATCCGTAACTGCTCTAATTTTAAAGAGTACTCAATAATGTTACAAAAATCACCAAATAACATACCAAGCGCAGCGCTGATTGGTATCGTTTTTACTGTCATTGCAGCACTTGCATTTTCATCCAAAGCCATAGCCATAAAACTGGCTTATGGTTATGGCGAGCAAGTTAGTCCGATTATCTTGTTGACGTTGCGTATGGCTATAGCCCTGCCTTTTTTTCTTTTTAGTCTTTATTTTATCGAACGCAAGTATGATTTGCCACGCTTAAGCCATCAGGATATTGCCCGTCTTATTGCACTGGGTTTAGTCGGTTTTTATTTAGCTGCTTACCTCGATTTTGTTGGCCTGAGCTACATTACGGCAAGCCTGGAACGCCTGATTTTGTTACTTTACCCAAGCTTTGTGGTATTAATCACTGCACTGCTAAAACGCAAAAAAATCAGCTTGAGAGAAGCCATCGCCTTAGGCGTAAGCTATATCGGTTTTATTATCGTTTTCGCACAGGAACTTTCTTTTTCTGAACCTGACCTTGTTTTAGGTTCAATATTCGTGTTTGGCAGCGCTTTGGCTTTCGCCATTTATTTTATCGGCAATGGCGCACTCATAGGCAAGCTGGGCGCAAAACGCTGCACAGCCTACGCCATGACTTTTGCTTGCATCGCGACCAATCTACATTTTGCGACCAGCTATGACCCCGTGATTTTTGCTTTGCCTGCCGAAGTTTATGGTCTGGCTTTATTTATGGCTCTGGTTTGCACGGTATTACCCACTTTTTTTATGGCCGCAGGCATTCAACGTATCGGCGCCAATTCAGCCGCTATTATCAGCTCCCTTGGGCCGATTATGACCTTGGTTCTCGCCTACTTTTTTTTAAATGAAACCCTAACTCCCCAACAAATGGCGGGCGCCACTCTTGTGGTCATAGGGGTATTTGTCGTCACTAAAATAAAATAAATTATACCGACCCAACCCAACCTTTAAAACAATAACTTACAAAAAGAATGGTTTAGCAATCAAAAAAACTCGGGTTTTTAGTTCGCCTTAACGAAAACTTCACATTTATTTGACATCTTGTTAACGACGAAACCGGCAAACTTGTTTTATCACGCAATCGGTATATTCTGAGATTGTCAGGTTAACGAGACTTATCGCTACATTGACGATGGAGAATTATTTCAAGGGAATCGTTAATATTATGAGTGTTTATCGCATGGATTATTTTTTTATCAAGACTACTATTAATTTTTGCTCATTTATTTTCAACTCGCACAAGCATGAGCATTAAAATTTTAATCATTGAGGACGACAGCGATCTCGCTGCTAATCTCTACGATTACCTGGAAGCGAAAGGTCATACACCCGATACAGCGGGAGATGGCGTTACCGGACTCCACCTGGCCATCACCCATGACTATGACGTTATCGTTCTGGATATCATGATGCCCGGCATGAATGGTCTAACCGTTTGTCGAAAATTACGTACTGAAGCGGGCATTTCTACTCCAATATTAATGCTCACTGCACGGGATACACTAGATGATAAGCTGGCCGGTTTTGGCAGTGGTGCCGATGACTATCTGGTTAAACCATTTTCACTCAAAGAACTGCTCGCCCGTGTCACCGCGCTGAGTCGACGCCAACTAAAAAATGTCGGAAAACAACTCATTGAAGTTGCAGATCTCAGCTTTAACCCCAACACTCTGGAGGTGAACAGAGAAGGTCAACGCATCACCCTGACTCCCACGGCATTAAAAATATTCGAATTACTCATTCGCAGTTCACCTAACGTCGTGACACGAAAAGAAATTGAAGAATTTATCTGGAACGATTCGCCACCGGACAGTGATGCATTACGCACTCACATGCACAGCCTACGCGCCGCCATCGACCGTCCTTTTTCCAAACCTTTAATCCTCACTTTGCATGGTATCGGTTTTCGCTTAGCTGACCACAATGAAGTATAAACAAAGTCTGCGCCGCCGTATTACTTTGTCCTTTTTGCTCTTTGGTACACTACTGAGCATGGTCATAACCATCGGGGTTTATTTTGCCATTGAAGATATCGAAAAAGAACTGGTAGAGGGTAGCTTAAAATCGGAAATGGATTTTTTTTTAAAGAACACGAATCAACCACTAGGCAGTACTCGCCAGGTCAGCGCCAAAATTATTCTCTATTATGTAAACGACGCCCAAAAAAAAATGGTCCCCGATATTATTCGGGATTTACCCGTTGGCCATCACGATCTGGAATACGACCAATATCTATATCACATATTTATTGCTAACAATGGTATCGGCACAATATACCTGATCAAGGATGCCACCACCTTTGAACAACGTGAAATGGCGATACATACCGCCCTGATTGCCAGCATCATCTCCGCAATTCTTATCGCCTGGTGGCTGGGCAGCGGCTTATCCAGTAAAATAATTTCACCTGTCTCCAATCTGGCTCGCCAAGTTGCAGAGCGTAAACCAAACCGTCGCACACCCACTCGCATTAACAACACCTATGCCGATGATGAAGTCGGCCAACTGGCTGTTACATTCGATCACTACCTGGAGCACCTGGAAAAATTTATCGAGCGTGAGCAAGAGTTCACGGCTAACGCCAGCCATGAATTGCGTACACCTTTAACCGTAATCAATGGCGCTGCTGAGCTTCTTTTGGACAACCCACAGCTACCTGATCGCGTTCATAGACAAATAGAGCGTATTGCTCGCGCAGGTAATCGCATGTCACAAATGATAGAAGTATTATTATTGCTTGCCCGTGAATCTCAACCCGACAAAGAAGATGAAACAAAAGAACGTTGCAGCCTGAAAGAAATTTGCTTGGAAGTATGCGAGCAACACCAATTCCTTACCCATAATAAAATGCTCACACTACGTAGCAATGTTATCCATGATTTTAACGTCGAAGCACCGAAAGCCATCATCGCCATCTTGCTCGGCAATCTGGTACGTAATGCACTGATTTATACTCAAAAAGGCGAAGTGGTGATCACGGTTAACGCTGGACAAATAACAATCAAAGATACCGGCCCAGGCATTCCTGAAGAACAACTCAAGAAAATTTTCCAGCGTCATTATCGCAGTCACGAAAGTCGCGGCAACGGTATCGGCCTCGCTATTGTCAAGCGCATCTGTGAACGACAACAATGGCAGATCGAAATCAAAAGTGAGGTAGGAAATGGCACCATCGTTTTTCTAGACTTTAGCCCTCACCCTAAATATACCCGTAACGATATGGGTATATAACTCAAGTCATAGCATTTTCTAGGTTTATTTTTTATCTTAACAAAATATTAACTTCCTCTTAACATCAACTTCATCACCTCATTGTTAAATTATCACCAGACCCGACGCAATAAGCATCGAAATGGAGATACGATTATGACAATTTTGACCGCACCGCTACCAGGATACGAATCCCGTGGCTCAAATGCTCAACATCCAGTTAAAATTTCTCTGGTAGGTAAAGAAGAGGCTCAGCGCCATGAAGTTGAACGTTTTATTCGAGGTGTTTTTTGTCGTGCTTACAACGCCAAGGTAACGCATTTTTTGCCGAGCCTATTGAGTATGCGCCAAAACGATAAAATGCTGGCGGCACTAGGAATTTGCCCCGCTAACGACACCTCTTTATTTTTGGAGCGTTACCTGGATAAACCGATCGAAAATCGGCTAGCTGAACAATTATGCCGTCCAATTGATCGCAGTCGAGTTGTCGAAGTGGGTAATCTGGCATCAATTCATGGCGGTAGTGCACAAACACTTATTATAACTCTAACGGCTTATCTCAGCGGTGCAAATTATGAGTGGGCTGTGTTTACCGCCACCCCTGCGGTACGTAATAATTTTTCTAAACTTGGCATTGAACTCATTCCCATCGCGCTCGCGGACAAGAGCCGTCTGGGTGAAGCTCAATACAATTGGGGGAATTACTACGAACAAAACCCTACTGTCGTCGTTGGTCACGTTCGTCAAGGCGCATCTAAATTGCTTCAGGCATTGAAAGAAGAAAAGTTATGTCCAGCAGCACAACAACTATGGAACGATGCCTTCAATATGGGCTGCCTCTAGCAACTCTACCCTACACTAAGAGCTAAACACAGACTATGAGCGTTATTCTCACAGCGATTAATCAATTTGCGCAATCTGCCCCAAAAAGCGTTGCCATTGAGGGTGAACATATTCGCCTCAGTTATCATGCTCTGCTCACGGCAGTGGATACTCTGGCGCACCATCTCCAGCGCCAGGACTTTCACTGCATGGGTTTGTTGATGGATAATAGCCCAGCATGGGTTGTATTCGACCTGGCTGCCCAAAAAGCAGGCATCACCTTGGTGCCCATTCCTCCTTTTTTTTCACCGCAACAAATACGGCATAGCCTGATGGATGCGGAGGCTGACGTTCTGATCACCGATCAAATTCAGCTGATCACACAATTAATGCCAGAGCTTAAATCTCGCCCAATGATCAATGTGGCAGATCAACGTTGTTGGCAACTACCACTGCCGGTCACTACCGCTAAAAAAAAGACAACGGGCATCGCTAAAATCACCTATACCTCAGGTACCACCGGCACACCCAAGGGGGTTTGCCTCTCTCAACAAACAATGGATGAGGTCGCGAAATCACTGAGCCAGGCCATTCAAATTACGCCACAGGATCGCCACCTCTCACTGCTCCCTTTGGCTGTATTGCTGGAAAATATTGGCGGTATTTATGCACCATTACTCTCCGGAGCACGCTGTATTATCCCAAGTCTAGAACGCGCAGGTCTGTCCGGTGCCGCTAACCTCGATGCAAAAAAAATGACCCTAGCCATCATTAACAGCCAGGCCAGCAGTATTATTTTGCTTCCCCAGATGTTGCAAATGTTACTCATTGAAATGAAGACCGAAACAGTGTTACCGACGTCATTGCGTTTTGTCGCCGTCGGGGGTGCTCCGGTATCGACCCAGCTACTAACCAAGGCAAAAAATTTAGGGCTGCCTGTATTTGAAGGCTATGGTCTATCGGAATGTGCTTCTGTCGTCGCGGTCAATACACCTGATCACCATCGCCTTGGCAGCGTGGGTAAAGTGTTGCCCCAGATACAAGTCAGTTTTAGTCATGCAAGAGAAATTATGCTATCAGGAAATCTGTTTGATGGTTATCTCAATCATGAATATCAGGCTAATAACTATTATGCTTCTGGTGATCTGGGTTATTTGGACGATGACGGCTACCTTTATCTCACGGGACGTAAAAAGAATTGTTTCATTACCAGTTTCGGGCGCAACGTCGCCCCGGAGTGGATAGAAAAAGAACTCACCTGCCATCCTGCCATCGCCCAGGCGGTGGTCTTCGGCGAAGCACGCCCCTACAACATCGCTCTCATCACAGCGCGACAAAATAAACAGCACATCATCGAAGCCATCAAACAGGCCAACACCCAGTTACCTGACTATGCACGTCTATCTGCCTGGCTGCATACAGATGAACCTTTCAGCATGACGAACCAACAA
>JAADHS010000055.1 GCA_013151745.1 Gammaproteobacteria bacterium
ACTTGAGTGCTTGAGTGAAAAAGATGAGCCTGATTACACTATAGATACTCACCCGTCTCAGGATGTTTTGCCATTCCCTGTGCAACCTGCCTGGTTTGCAGCCAGTCATCCGATTTCCAAGTATATTCAATATCATTCTTCTGGCAAAATTCGTTCACCTTTTCTCTTGAATCTGTCTGAAATACCATTTGCCATGGTACACCAATTCCCTGCATATAATTCCTGACATACATCACGCCTTTACGTGCAAAACCTTCCCTGATGTTTTCAGGAATCCGCTCAGTAATGGCTTTTGCCAAAGAAAGCGGCGTCTCCTCACCAACCCGAGGAGCTTGAATACAGCATAAAACCAGTTTCATCGGCTAGGCACGGCTATAGCAACTTTCAATATGCTGGGGAATGGAAAGCTGAGAGGGATATTCAGTTGCTGCATAAATTCGGTTTTTTAAATGCGTTCTGGGAGTCGACCAATAGCTATATTCAAACCCCTCAATAATCACGGATTCCAGAACGGAATTATATGCTGCCTCGCCAAGAACCTGAAATCCACGAAAAAAGACAACACCATTTTTCAAAAGCATCTGATCTAACGATTCTTTATTTGCTTTAAGCCACAATGAAAGATTGACATTTTTTTCGAGGAGGTGGCCAGAATCGGTTTTAAACCAGCCGGAGGAAAAAACAACTCTTCAAACTATAGCACATCCATTTGCAACATAATTTCGATCCAATATTTATATTTTTAACTTCTCATAATATCACTGAACGAACCACACCTACAGATTTGAACAACGCCTATTACATAAAGTGATTCACGATAACCATCATACTCAACCAAATCCATAAGGTATTAAATCCGACAAGTGTTGGTAATAATTTTTTATTACTTGCCCATATCAACATCATTGATGTTATTAACGAGAATATATACAACCACCAAATATTAATCCCGAAAATCAATCCGGGAATGATGATAACTGCTTTTGTGAACCACGCAACCGCCTCAACTATATTATAGGATGTCCAATACTCTTTTTCCAACCAGTGCGAGTAACAATGTTTTACTTCACTCCAACCGATGTGGTTATAGACAATCGCAGTTAGCAGCAATGAAGCTGACGTCGCAATAAAAAATGCTTCCATTATGAGAAGAGTCGTCCAATAAGCTGTTCGTTATTTTTATATCACTGGATGCTGCGCAGCACCTTCCAGTGAGAAACCGAAAAATACCTCATCGAATTGTGTAATGCAATCAAAAAGTGTATAGACTCGGGGTGTTAACAATCATTTTGACAATCCTGCCGATGCTCATTTTTATCTCTCAAGACGGCACTGAGCGTGGCGTGGTTGTTCCACATGAGCGAGCGACAACGCCGAGGGATGAAAAATGAGCACCGGCCCTTCGGGTTGCGCCTGAAAAAACGCCAGGCTGCGTCGTTCGTTTGGAGTAACCAAACTTCTCTCTTCTCGCCTTGCCTGACGCTTTTTCAGGCACGACAGGATTATCAAAATGAGTTAACACTCCCCTAGCCTATAAAATCCAGTTTTTTAAGGCCCCAATTCGTCAAAAGTGCATAACGTGTTAACTCATTGATGAAGAGGGTCTGTTGTAAGTAGGCTGGTCGTTTTTCTCCAAACACGAGATACAACTTGAGCACCTACAAACAACTGACCTATGGATAAGGATGCCAGATTGAGGCGTTCAATAAAAGTGAATTTACACAACGAGTTTATCAGCACATATGGAAAATCAAAGAAGTGGTAGCCGAACTTAACGCGACACCGAGAAAAACGTTGGGCTTTAAAACACCTCAAAAACTGATGTATAATCGCCGGGCTACGCAAGCCGTATGAATTGTATGCACTTCAAACTTGGATCCGCGAGAAAGGAAAATAGGTTTATGACGGAAAAGAAGACATTTTGTATCATTTTATGCGTTTCTGATGTACTGGATTTTTTTGAGCCACAGATACGATCAATCGCTCAATCTGATGAAAAAGTTTTTTTTGTTATTTCACTAGATTGCTTTAATGATGCTTCCATCCCCAGAATAAAAGAAATTGTATCCCGGTATTTCAACGATGATGAAGTAATCTACTACCAAGGCCCAAAAAAAGGATTTATGGCAAATTTCATGTTTGCTTCGAGACAAGCACTGAGCCTGGGACCTTTTGATTATTATGCCTTTTGTGATCAGGACGATATCTGGAAAAAAACAAAACTGTCACGAGCCAAAAATGCTATCTCATCGGTCTCGACCAGCCCCGAACTGTATAGCAGTTCAACACTTCTCATTGATGAAAACGACAAACCCATACGTCCCCATAAAACCCGACCAGTAGATACTTTTGCCAGTTCCTTGGTGGAAAATGTTTCACCAGGAAATGCCATGGTTTTTAATAGCGCGGCAATAGAGCAACTGACAACGCTTGACGAACATGACGTTATGTACCACGAATGGTGGCTTTTCATTTTAACGCAGCAAAACGGGAAGGCTATTTTTGATACTGAACCTCAAGTTCTCTACCGCCAACATGCACAAAATACTATTGGCTCCGGCGGCGGCTGGAAGAAAAAAGTGCTTTCTTCCTTCAGGAGATCCCGATATTACGACTCAATCAGCCGGAATATTGAGGCAATACTTCGTAATAATCTACCTTTAAGCCCGGAAAATCAAAAGATACTCTCGCACTTTAGTAAGATTTATTCTCTCAAGCCCCTCCAAAGATTACGTGGGTTGTGGCTAAGCGGCGTGAGACGTTCTAACATGCCTGATACCGTGTTTTTTTATCTGTTGGTGCTACTAGCGCCCGGCTTAAAGGAAATACGAGCCCGGTATAATTTCACTCCATAGCGCCCAGTCTGGTTATTTTTTATGAAAATACAATTTTTCTCTCCTCACCCGGATGATGTTGAACTGTTTTGTGGAGGAAGTTTTTTGCATCATCTGGCAGAAAATCACCAAATGCAAACAGTGCAACTTACGCGGGGTGAAAACGGTACTATTCTTTCCCGTAATAAGGGCGGGAAATTAGCTCAAATCCGAACCCATGAGCTTTTAAATTACTATACGCCTTTAAACATAGACGTCGCCTGGCTTGACTTACCCGATGGAGAGATAACAGTAACTGAGGATAATATTGATAAAGTCAGATCAATCATAGCGACCTATAAGCCTGATATTATTTACTTACCAGAATCCATTGCTGAAGAAAGCCGCTATCAACATCCTGACCATTTTGCCAGCGGCAAACTCGTTGAAAAAGCACTGGAAGAAAATTCATCCACTCCCCTGTTGCGTTATTACCATTCCAAAACTGAACGGATCAATAAGGTTATTGATATATCAGAACAGTACAAAAATACTATCAAGGCACTTAAATATCATCGAAGTCAGTACAAAATCACGGCGTCTCCTCCTTTCCTTCTCTACCGTGTTGGTTATAACGAACGGAAAGCAAAAAGAGCGTTAGGACAATCTTATGGGTATGCAGCAGCAGAAGGATTCAGAGAAGTGCCGTCACAGGGATTTTGAGCGAAAAAAATGGCTGATATAAACACCAAAGACATACCAATCTTTATCAACAATAGAAACCGTCTTGAATATTTAAAGAAACTAATAAAATGGCTTATCAAAGCGGGACATCGCAATATAACCATCATTGACAACGATTCTAGCTACCCCCCACTGTTGGAATACTATAAGAGCTGCCCATGTAACATCGTCAAACTAAAGAAAAACATGGGACATCTCGCTCTCTGGAATTCTGGTATTTATGATGAAATAAAAACCCCCTTTTATGTTTATACTGACCCTGACGTAGTGCCTGTCGAAGAGTGCCCAGATAATGCTGTGGAGTTCTTTATCGATACACTTACCCGCAACTCTGGAATAGAAAAAATCGGCTTCGGATTAAAACTTGATGACTTACCCAGTTCATCGCCCAATGTTAGAAAAATAATCAAGTGGGAAAAGCAGTTCTGGAAAACACCATTCAGCGACTCGTTCTATGATGCAAATGTCGATACGACCTTTGCTGTTTACCGTCAGGAAGTAAAAGGCGGCACCTACCATTACCCCGATATCAGAGGCGGAATCAAGCTAAAGTCGCTGAGAAGCGCATCGCCCTACCTTGCAAGACATTTACCCTGGTATAGAGATATCAGTGAGTTTACCGCTGAAGACATCTACTACCTTCAACATTCTGAAACCATAACCCACTGGACCAAAATGCAAACGCCGCTTTCGTTGGCAATAAGAAAGTTTGGAGCCAGGATATTCAGGTAACAAGACGAATTTATGGCATTATCCGTTCAATACCTCCAGCAACCAGACTCTATTGCGGATATCTTGGAAATTCCGGAACTCCCCCTGAAAAAGGGTGTAAGAGCCATCGTCGTACGAAAACGATCCGATCAATTGGATATGGGTGCGGTTCCTTTGAAACGACGATGACTTAAGTAAAGTCAACAAGTTGCAAAGATTGCCCGCTTTTTACCAAGCGTTGACGTCAACATATCATGTTTACAGCCCCATTAAACAGTTATGTAAAGGTCAGTCAATCGCTGGAAATACGTTATTTTTAACAATCACCGGGTATTTAACACAGAAGCGCAGAGTTTATCGTGTTTTTCTCTGCGTCTCTGTGTCCACTGTGTTCATCACACGTCATTGGTCAGTACCACTCAATATCCGTATCCCTCTGGGTTTTGGCTAAAAATAGGTCACTGCATTATCCCGGTGATTGACTCAATCAACGTCCAGGTTATTGTTTACCCGCAGTCCATTTATCGTTTTAAAAGAACCGCACCCATTGGATATAGCGCTACAAATAATCAGGGATATTGGAGTAGAGTCTATCTACAGTGCATAGCTTTAGCGACAATAACGGGTATCAGGTTGGCATCTCCTGCTGTGCTATCAGTCAGCTAATTCACACAACAATGAGTCCAGTTCCTCATCGGATAAACCATCAAGGGCATCGTTAATGTCTGCTTCATCTTTGGGCTCACTCACCGTCGCGTTTGTCTCCTGATTAGATTCTAATAGCTGCCCAAGGAGATACACTCCCAATGTCTCAATGCTGGGGTACTCAAAAAGTAAAGTGGGTTGCAAAGTAATGTCGAGACTCTTCTCAAGCTTAGTCATGATTTCAAGAGACATCAGCGAATCCAGTCCGTAGTCCTTCAAGGGGGCCTGTCGTTCCTCCTCAGATGTCAGCTGTATACCGAGGACTGAGCTAACCGTCGCAGCGGCATGATCCATCAAGAACGCTTCTTGCTCTGCCTCACTTAACGGCTGAAGTTGCGCGTAAAAATCTGCCTGCTGTGTCTCTGTAGAAGCGTGCTTAGCTGCAAAGTGCTCGTAAAAACCAGCACTGCTTTGAGAAAATGTGGAAAAGAATGCTTCCCATTGGATGGGAGCAACACCTATCTGGGGAATCTCATCTTCCAGTATGAGTTGTTGAAAAACATTGAGCCCCATTTCTTCATCGACCGCTCCGAATCCTTTACTTTCAAGTCGTTCCAAAAGGTTTTCGGCCATACCAGCGCCGGCCCATGGCCCCCAGTTAATAGCGATCCCCGGCAGTCCAAGGCTTTGTCTTAAGCGTGCAAGGTTATCCATAAATGCATTGCCTGACGCATAATTACTTTGTCCTGGCGAACCTATTAGTGACGCAACGGATGAAAACAGAATAAAGCTGTCAAGTTGCCTGTCGAGAGTCAATTGATGCAGATTCCAGGAACCAAGAACCTTGGGGCGCATGATTTCCTCAAAACGTTGCGGGCTTTGTTGCGCAATAATACCGTCGTCGAGCACACCGGCTGCATGTACAACACCTCGCAAGGGAGGCATTTTCTCATCAATTTCAAGAAATATGCGTTGCAGATCATCATAGGAGGAAATATCACCTTTAACAGCCAGAACATGAACTCCACTTGCAGAGAGCTCTGCGATCAACGCCTCATTTCCCGATGCCCCCTTCCGGCCCATAAGAACCAGATTTTTTATGCCGATACTCACCAAGCGCCTTGCGATTAACTTGCCTAGTCCACCAAACCCACCGGTAATGAACCAGCTTCCTTCCAAATCATACGCAGATTTCGTTTCGCTCGATTCTTCGTAGACGGAAGCAGAGTCGTCCAACTCAAATTTCGAAGGTTTGAGTCGCTGCACAAACATTTCACCCTTCCGAAAAGCGATACGATTTTCGTTATCGGCTATCTGGATACACTGTAAAAGTGATGAAACATCCTGTTCAATATTGCCTTCTGGAGAAAGGTCAACGCATTTAGTCTGTATTTGGGGTTGCTCAAGGGTAAGCACTTGCATCATGCCCCACAGCGCTGATTGTTCTGGATTAAGGCTGGAAGAATTTACAACCTGACCACCTTTGGTAACCAGTGTGAGTGCAGGTGTCGCTTGCATTTCATTTAATGCCTGGATGACATACAAGAGAGAATCTGTGCCACAGCTTGCATTTCCAGATTCATTCAGAGGTGCTATATCCAGTGGCCACAGGTAGAGAATGTCGGTTATTTTCTGATGCTCTACTATTTCCTGAATAAAAGATGAAATAGCTAACTTCGGGTCAGGCCCATCAAATTGATCAAACGAAACAAGAAAAACTTGCTCGCGTTTATCTCCAATTTTTTCTGCAAATTCTTTTCCAAGACCGGATTTGTCGTCAAAAATCAACCAGGACTTACTCGTAATTTTTGTATCTATTTCCTGATTATCATCGAATGGAGAAGTTTTTTCCCAATGAACCTCTGTAAACCAGTTTGACAATTTATTGTTATCGTTATTTTGGGCGAGCATATCCCATTTCTTTTTCGCTAAAAGAATGCATCGCAAGCCCGCAACTTCCAACAGCAACGTTCCATTTTCCCCATAGAAAGCGATATTTCCGCTTAGCTGCTGGTTATCTATCGTATCTATCTGACTGTGACAGGTGATCACAGGCTCTTCGGCCATTGACGCTATTTCAAATGCAGAATGAAAAGTAATTTTTTCGATCTGAGTCGGTAGTACAACCAGTTCTTCATCACTCTCAGCTAGTTGATGTATCACAATTCCGAGTAAAGACTGAAAGCCATTATCGAGCAAAGGTGGATAGATAGAATATGAAACTGCGTTTGAATGAGAAATTTCGATCTGCGAGATCGAGTCGGTCGCATTATGCTTAAAATCAACGATCTTCCTGAACTCATCGAAGTAATTCAAACCGACCGCAGAAAATTGTTGGTAGAGCTCATCAGGATTGATATTCATGGTGCATAATTCTGGCGACTTTATCAACGGCTCTTGTTTTTCCCCGTTCACACCTGCTTTTACTGAGACAGTTCCTGATGCCAGCAAGGCCCAGTCTGACGCCGCGTTTTTCTTTTGTTTTTCACTAAAAATGGAGAATGCATTGTCGGATAAAACAAACTGAGTTCTTACCGGCGTATCTTCGTAGGTTAAAGCCTGAATCAATGAGATATCTTTGATTTCTATTTGCCGATTGGCTTTCTTTGCTGATGCGGTAATAGCCATTTCGACATACCCGGCAGCAGGAAATATCATTGCGTCCTGAATTTTGTGTCCTTGTAGATACGTCAGATTGTCATAGTTCAGTTGGTTCTCCCACACTGAATCTCTGGATGCCAGGTCAAGCCTAGCACCCAGTAATGGATGCTCATTTTTGACGACCTGGGTACGTATGGCCAGGTTGCCAATTCTGTCCATTCTCGAAATATCAGATTCTCTCCAATACGATGTTTTTTGCCAGGGGTATCTCGGTAACTTAACAATGCTGCCAGAAACAAAAGCTTTCCAGTTCAGTGGGTAACCATAGGTGTATAGTTCACCAATGGTTTGTGAAAGGCTTAATATGTCATCCTGCTTGCGTTTGATAGATCCCAGTGTCAAAAATGGCGTTTGGCTTTGCAGACATTCCTTCATTGACTGTGTTAAAACCGGGTGCGAACTGACCTCAAGAAAAACTTCAGCCGCTCCAGCATCGTCACCCTCCACGGTATCGCTCATGGATGATATCGTTTCCGAAAATTGAACCGGTTGTCTAACATTGCGCCACCAGTATTTTGCATCAAGCGTGGCCCCAGAAATTCGCTTACCCGTCACTGTTGAATAAAGTGGGATGGTTGTTTCAGTTGGCATAAGGGATTGAAGAGCATCGTGTAGTTCGTCTTCAATAATGTCCATCACGGCGCAATGATAGGGCACCTCAACGGTTAGAGGCCGACAAAATATTTTTCGTTCAGTGAGCTGTTTTTCCAGGTCGGTTAATACCGCTGAGTCTCCTGCGAGAGTCAAGGAGACTGGGCTGTTAATGGCTGCTATGGAAACTTTATCCTCATTTCCTGCAATGAGCGTAGCAGCTTGTTCGTGAGAAATAGCGGCTGCTAACATTCCGCCCATACCAGCGGTTGTCTGTTGTAGTCTGCTGCGTTGATATATAACGGTTAGCGCATCATCAAAGCTTAATGCACCAGAGATATAGGCAGCGGCAACTTCTCCAACACTATGGCCACAAATCAGGTCGGGTTGGATCCCCCAATTCAGCCACAGTTTTGCCAGAGCAACTTCTACGATAAAAATAGCCGGTTGTGCAAACCGGGTTTTATTAATGTTGCTGTCTTGTTCGTCCCGCAGTAACTCATCGAGAATTGACCAGCCAGAAAGTTTTTCCAGGCGTTTGTCACCGTCTTCAATAATGCTTCTTGCGTAACTGCTTTCGTTGAGCAGTTGACGCCCCATGGCCCACCATTGTGTTCCCATACCCGCAAACACAAAAGCCAATTTTTTCCCTGAATAGCTATTTTTATTCTGAATAATAAAAGGACTTTCCTGTCCATCAAGATACTGGTCCATCAGGTCGATAAGTGCATTTTTATTTTTTGCGACAAAAGCGACCCGTTTTGGGTAGTGAGTACTGCGCACGCTGGCACTATAGATGATGTCCTGCATAGAGACGTCATCATCATTGCGCATTAGCGCCCGGAAATTTTTAACAACCTCGTGCAGACTTTCCTGTTTCATTGCGGAAAGCGGCAGACATAACGGTAACGCTTCTGATGACAAGTTGCTATCATCAGGAGTTTTTTGTGCAGGCGCTTCTGAAATGACGATAGAAGCGTTGGTTCCACCAAAACCAAAAGAGTTGATACAGGCTCTGCGTACTTTACCGGCAGGCACTTTCCACTCCTCAACATCTGTTGGCACACGCATGTTTAATTGGTCAAAAGCAATGTTAGGGTTTGGCGTGTTGAAATGAATGTTGGGTGGAATCTGTTTATTCTTTAGCGCCATGGCAACTTTAACCATACTG
Source organism: Gammaproteobacteria bacterium (assembly GCA_013151745.1). Classification (GTDB taxonomy): domain Bacteria; phylum Pseudomonadota; class Gammaproteobacteria; order JAADHS01; family JAADHS01; genus JAADHS01. Next base: position 9,337 of record JAADHS010000055.1, read on the forward strand.
GCGATACCTGAAGCGGCTTCCAGGTGACCTACATTGGCTTTCACTGAACCGATTAACAGTGCTGAATCACGGTCTTCACATAAAACCGTGCCAATGGAATTGGCTTCTATCGGATCGCCAACAAAAGTGCCGGTTCCATGTGCCTCGGCATAAAAAATATCCCTACTGTCTACACCAGCGTTTTTAATGGCTTTTCTGAGCGCCTTTATCTGGGACTCCCCGTTAGGCACGGTGATGCCATCTGACTTGCCATCCTGATTGACAACGGTACTGTTTATAACGGCATAAACGTCATCACCATCTTCCAGCGCTTTTGATAAGGGTTTCAGAAGCAGGACACCAGCGCCTTCCGAGCGGACATATCCATCTGCACTGGCATCAAAACTTTTACATCTACCATCCGGCGATAACATGGAAGCTTTGGCCGTCGATATAGTAATTTCCGGTTTTACGATAATGTTTGCTCCACCCGCAATGGCAATCTCGCTCTCGCCATTGTAGATAGATTGGCAGGCCAGATGCAATGCAACCATGGATGATGAACAGGCTGTATCAAGTGTCAGGCTGGGGCCAATAAAATCGAAAATATAGGAAATTCTATTTGCGGCAATACTTGATGATACGCCGACACCGGTATGGGTATCGATCAATTCGCGATTGGCTGAATCAAGTAAGAGGTTATTGTATTCATGGGTAAAAATTCCGATATAGACGCCTACATTTTTACCTCTAAAGCCTTTAGGGTCAATGCCTGCATCAGCGAAAGCTTCCGCGGTGGTTTCCAGTAGAATTCTTTGTTGGGGATCCATGCAGGCGGCTTCGCGAGGGGAAATACCAAAGAATTCAGGTTCAAATTTATCGATGTCATTGATAAACCCGCCACGCCGTGTATAGGTTTTACCTGGGGCGGACTTATCTTCGCTGAAAAAATTCGACAAATTCCAGCGGTCTTCTGGTACCTCTGTGGTGGCATCAACTTTGTTAATGAGCATGCTCCAAAAGGATTCTGGATCATTTCCACCGCCGGGTAGTCTGCATCCGATGCCAACAAGTGCAATAGGTTCCGGTATGTTCGTTTCAGTTTTTTCGGCGTTCGTCATAATTTAAGCTTCTCAATGAGGTTGAAGGTTTAACATCTGCCGTAATTGCATTCGAATTTGGCGGTTATCATCAGTCATGGGGATGTCAATTTTCTGCAATATATTGAGCAGGACATTAGCTGGATTTGATTCATTACTTTCCTGCTGTTTCGATTTCAGCATGCTGTTGACATGTGTAGCATACTCTTGAGAAATAATGGCTAGTGTTTGAATATTTTTTCTTAACTGCTGCTGCGCTTGCTGAGGAGGTAAATCAGCCTTTAATCCAATATGCATATCGTAAAGAAACTCCAGATCGAACAAGCTGTACATACAGTCATGCCAGTCAGCGTTTTCCAGGTCGCTCCAAAACTGGAAAAGACGCTGAGTTGCCTCGTTTAATTCTTTAAAATTATTCATTTCCTCAATACA
>JAADHS010000190.1 GCA_013151745.1 Gammaproteobacteria bacterium
CTCACATTAACTCACATAATGTCACATAAAAATTTGTGTGATATTGCGATGACTTGGCAAAATGATAGATAACGAAGATATCTTTCCCTAGTGTAGGGCCCTACACTAAAGAGGCTGTCAAAGAATTATTACGTACCTATTCCTTAGGTGGTTTTAGTCTCATCGCTCCAGATCAAATCACTTATTATTTTAAACTTAGCAATCGACATCGCACCTTTTTTATTACGGGAGCGGTGCTGCGCATCATTAAGCGCCTCAAGAATGGTCTCTCTTCCTGCTTCGTAAATGGCGTAGGTCTTATGCTCTTCATTCATCAAGACTAAAACCACACTATCCCATTCTTGTTCCACTTTAAGCTGACCAATACGCTGACCGCGTTTGGCATCATCCGTAATCACACGCCCTTTTATCTGGATACGTTTGCCTTTACGATGACCCCGCCCTACTGCATCATAGCCCCCCGCCTCTCCTGCCTTCCCTAAATCTAAATCTAGCAGTTTTGCAGCATCATACTCAGCAATTTCACTGCTTATACCAGCCAGCGGTTTACCCGTACCCTTCCTGAAATCTGTGGCAAGCTTTCTCGCCTCACTGATTAATTTGTCAAATGAGTAGACACCCACCAGTTAAATCCTATTTTTATTTTACGCTATTACAAATCACTAATCATACCAGTAATATCCAAAAACTCTAGCTTGCTTGAAAAGCGGTATCTTAAAACCGTAACCCCGCCTTCACAGAAAGTGAATTCACCCCGCCTGTCACATCATACTCAAAACCCAAATTAAGCAAGAGCAAACTTATATTCAGACCCGCATACAAGCGCTCTTGCGAAAATTCTTCCGAGTTTAAAAAATTCACATTTACCTCACTTTCAACATATTGAATACCGGCTCCACCATAGATTGTTAAAAGCGTAAAACCTTTAGAAATACCGATGTCTGCACCTAATGTGCTCACCTCAAATTGAGAAAAGCCACTTAACTGTGTTGTCGTCACCCTGACACCCAATGCAGGTGCCGTGACACCGCCTTCCCAAATAGCATATTTGACTTCAGCTCCCCACAAGGTTAGATCTGACACAGGAAGCTGAGAATAAAAAGCACCAACATCAAGACCAAAGGGTAAACCTTTATGAACATGCAGCTTGGGTATATAAATCATGCTCGGCGCTGAACCACTACTCGCTGCGCGCTTCCAGAATTTGTCTTCATCCAGCTGCGTCCCCGTGACCACAATACCGACATCAAATCCGAGAAGACCCAAAGGTTCTATCGGTACGACCGCTTTATAACCCACAGCAGAGCCAATGTTTTCTGACAAGCGCTTAAATTCACTTTGTGATAGATTTTCGATTTGATCAATATCTTCAGAGGCTATAACCAGACCAACACTACAAAAAAAGAACAAAATCACCCACCCTATTCTGTACTTCATAAAAACTCTCCCTGTCTAAACGTACCTATACCCTAATAAGCCTCCTATTTTACTCTAAAAATCCGTTATTTGGCAGTTTTTTGGAATTGAAAAATAGGCACATTTGAAAACTAAAAAATTTTTGATACGGATATCCTGGCTAATCAATATAATCAATTAAGATTGAGCTGCGGCATCATCATAACCAATCTTGAGTCTTTATATTCACCATTCGCAAATTCAACTTCAAATGCCAGGTTCAGCTTGCCAAGCCCTTTTTTTATTTTAATGGTGCCAGAATAGGTTTTTCGTGATTCGTTTTGAAGCTTTTTTTTGTATGAAAGATACAAGTCAACTTGATTCATATTCAGGCTTGCGTTAAATGCCTGACTATCCCACGTCGCCGCATTAGTAAAATGAAGCTCACCGCGCAAAGTCCAGCCAAACCGACGACGAGTCAAACTTTTAAAAAAATAACTGGTATCCACTCTCGATGACGTCGTCGATATTTTTCCGAAAAAATCGACGACGCGATATTGTGCATTTATTTTTATAAAGTACGCTTTATCCGCATCAGTTTCACGACGCATCGATTCTCCAAGTGTCGAAATAAAATTTGCACCCAAAAATGAAAAACGCCCTTCGGCTTCATGAATAATATTTTTCTGCTTGAGAATATATCGTGCTTTTAATTTTTTAAACTCTGAATCAAATTTGATTGTTTTTTTTGCTGATGCCAAATTAAAATAATCTGAAGTCGTTGCTGTAAAACTAAAGGTATTCCGCATAGGGCCAATAATACGGCGCAACCCCGTTGAAAGACTGTGCTTATAAACATCTGATTTAAATTCAGCCTGACTCTTGAGATAGAGACCATATGCATTTGATCGATTAAGACCTGTATACAGATTCAGACCTTTTTTTGTTTTTTTTGTATTGGCGTAGAAATTATATTTTTCAAATTCCGAAACGATAGGAGTGCTCAAAACTGAACCGCTGATCGTAAGCAATAGTGAGAATAAAATTACGTTGCTACTGCGAATCATACTGGCTCTCATTATTACGATCTGTTTTCTACTCCATTATTTGTAGATCATCGGCCATTCATGCCATTACTTAAGGAATAGGCACATGACAACGAACAACATAGAAAAAAATGGTTGAATAGCGGAAAAAAACAAATTAAATACAATGACCTCAAGAACTAAAAAGGTAGAGCGACACCTGAGAAGAAAAACTAAAAGGCAAACAGAAAAGAATAGCTTTAACCTAGAAAATAGACATTAAAGCTCAAGAAAACAGGGTTTGTATCCGAAATAGACCTATAAGGTGTTATCACGTACTGTGCCAGCTTAGAAAAGCCAAGAATCAGTGTCGAAATCAAGATATTAAAGGATTAAGACTTAAGTCATGGAGGATCTTGTACAAAAAAAACAAAGCAAGCTGAACAACGATTTGGCTACGGTTAACGTCATGAAATTACTGACAACCAGTCTAAGCCATGGTCATTTCAAAACATCGACTACAGCCTGGCTAACTGAGTTGGCTATCCAGCTCTCATGCAGCCGCGCAACGTATGGTTTGTTCAACAAATCACAGAGCACCGTCGTAGCCATTTCACATAGTGCTCATTTCGATCCAAAAAGCAATTTGATCCATCAAATCGCCAACACGATGGACGAAGCCATCGACCAAGATAGCGTTATCGTTTTCCCATCTGACGAAAACAACGACCCTCACGTCACGACCGAAGCTAAAAAATTACACGCCGATCAAGGCACTGAGTTTATTTGTACCGTACCCATCATTGACTTAGAAAACAAAAAACCGATAGGCGCGATAACGCTCGAAAGGTCAAATGGTGCACAATTTGATCAAAAAACAATAAACCAGATCATGCTGGTCTGCACCATAGCCGGACCGATCTTCGATTTAAAATACAAAAATGAGAGAGGAATAATTCACAAATTAAAAAATTCCTTTAAAATATTTTTAATAAAAATTCTGGGTAAGGAACATCTGTTATTCAAAGTTTTTTCGCTCGGTCTTATTATCATCAGCATCGCCTCAATCAATATCGAGGGACTATACCGAGTGACCGCAAATGCGAACCTGGAAGGCAGTATACAAAGAGTAGTGACCGCGCCTATTGACGGGTTTATTGCTGAAGCTCATGTTAGAGCAGGAGACACCGTTACCGCAGGACAATTAATGGTCAGCCTCGACAGCAAGGAACTGGAGCTGAAAAAATCAACCTGGACAAGTCAGAAACAACAATACGCACGTGAATACAGAGAAGCATTGGCAACGGGTAACCGGGCACAATCCAGTATATTTAGGGCACAACTGAACCAGGCTAAAGCCCAAATAACTTTAATTAATGAGCAACTCTCACGTACCAAATTACACGCGCCTTTTTCTGGCTGGATTGTCTCCGGTGACGTAAGTCAATCCCTTGGGATTCCTGTTGAGAGAGGACAAATTTTGTTTGAAGTCGCTCCTTTAGATGACTATAGAATTATCCTTCAAGTTGATGAACGTGAGATTATGCACATCAAACCAAATCAAAAAGGTCACGTTGTCCTGTCCGGCACTGCCGGTAAAAAATTAAAATTTACAACTACTGCGATCACCCCCGTTGCGACGATTAAAGACGGAAAAAATACATTTCGGGTTGAGGCTCATTTGTTTGAAAAATCCAGAATAGTCCGGCCCGGCATGCAGGGCATAGGCAAAATAGAGATCGATCAGCGACCCCTGATCTGGATTTGGACTCATCGTTTTGTCAATTGGATGAAAATACAGTTTTGGCGCTGGTGGCCATGAGAACAAGATCATGAGTAAATCTGATTTGAGTCCATATTGGTACCGCGTTGCCTCTTTGGTTCCTCAATTAAAACATCATATAAGCCTGACCCGACAAACTTACAAAGAAAAAGTCTGGTATGTTCTTCACGATCCAATGTCAAATCGGCAACATCGCCTCAGCAATGTCCAATATGTTGTTGTTAGCTTAGCCAATGGCAGTAAAACCGTGCAACAAATCTGGCATATTTCTAACAAATTATCAGGGGAAAATGCACCCACTCAAGATGAAATAATTCAACTATTAGCCCAACTTCACACAGCGGATTTGCTATTAACTGATATCACTCCTGACTGCATTGAACTATTCAATAAAGGAACTCAGCGCACGGCCTCTCAGTGGCAACAACGCTTTGGTAACCCCCTGTCCATTCGTATCTCACTCTGTGATCCGGAAAAATTTTTGACGAAATTTCATTCTTTTGTTGACCCCTTATTCACTATGGCCGGATTATTTTTTTGGCTTGGCATCATTTTTTTTGCCCTGGTTCTGACAGGTCTCCACTGGTCAGAAATCACAGACAATGTAAGCGAAAAAATACTGGCAGCCGAAAGTATTATTATATTCGTTATCATCTACCCTGTTGTTAAAATTTTACATGAATTGGGTCATGCCTTTGCAGTAAAAAAATGGGGTGGAGAAGTTCATGAACTCGGAGTTTTGTTTCTTGTTTTCATACCTATACCCTATGTCGATGCCTCGTCAGCCTCGGCTTTTCAAGCACGTTACCAACGAATCATTGTCAGTTCTGCCGGCATTTTTGTTGATCTTTTTCTCGCATCCATTGCACTGTTTATCTGGCTGAATGTGCAACCCGGTCTGATGCGCACGACTGCTTTCAATATTATGTTCATCAGCGGTATCGCCACTCTGTTCTTCAATGGCAATCCACTCTTACGATTTGATGGCTATTATATTTTTTCCGATACGATAGGTATACCCAACCTGGCGACAAGAGCCAGGCGTTATTTGGGTTATCTTAGTCAAAAATATATTTTTGGCTTAACCCCATTGGCCCTACCAGTCACACCTCGTGAATCATTCTGGTTCATAACCTATGGAGTCAGCTCTTTTTTCTACCGAACTATTATTTTAGTCATCATCGTCCTTTTTGTTGCCCAAAAAATTTTTTTTGCCGGTGTCTTGATTGCAACATGGGCCGTATTATCCCAATTATTCGTTCCACTGCTAAAGTCGATGATTAATTTGTTCAGTCAATCTTCTATACACAACAAACGACTACGTACTTTTATCTTCATCTCTATAATCATGTCAAGTACTGTTTATTTATTGGTATTGCTACCCGCACCTCTTTCGACCCATAGTGAAGGGGTGGTGTGGATTCCGGAAAAAACGCACCTTCGCGCTAAAACGAACGGCTTTGTGACTGAAGTGCACATCGCGCCAGGAACCCTTGTTGAAAAAGGGACATTAGTCATATCAACCAAAGCTCCGTTGTTGTCAGGAAAAATAATCCTGCTCAAAGCTCAGCTCAATGAATTGAAAACAAGATATAACGCCGCATATGCAAATAATTTCGTTCAAGCAAAAATAATTGAAGATGAACTAAAATCAGTAAAAATAGCATTATTTCAGGCTGAAAAAGAACAAGCTACGCTAAATTTGTACGCACCAGAGAAAGGAAAATTTGTCATTATTCCGGATAAGATAGACATAGAAGATCGCTATGTCAAACAAGGTGATTTGATTGCTTATATCGTTCCAGAGTACCCTGATACAGCCAGAGTCGTCATCGACCAAGAACATATTGGGCTGGTCAGAGAACAAACTAAACAAGTTTTTGTCAAATTTTCTGATCGGCCAGAAAAAACTTATCCATCAAACATTGTACGCAGTATACCCGCAGCCAATAATACCTTACCCAGTGCTGCACTAGGCACTAAAGGCGGAGGATCTATTGTTATTGATCCAACTTACGAAGGAGCTACCACGGCATTAGAAAAATTTTTTGAATTTGATATATCATTACCTAAGATCCACCCTGCGCCCTATAGTGGCAGTCGCGTCTATGTTTCCTTTATACATGAACCTGAACCCTTATCTCAACAGTGGTTTCGTTCAATAAGACAACTTTTTCTCAAGCGATTTGAATTATGAGTTTATACTTCAAGCAGCCCGGACTCAGTCACGGAGTGTATCCTGAACGCCATACTTCAGATAAAAAAAAGAGGGTCAAGTTTTCTTTAAGGAAGGCAGAAAAATTTATCACTGCGGTGAATGATCATGAAAAAAATAACAACAGTTCGAATGATAAACAACTACAAGAGCAACTTGTTACGCTAAAAATACAGCTCAGAAGTCAAGGTCTGGATCCTGACCTTGTAGCAAAAAGTTTTGCATTGATACGTGAATTTTCATTTCGACGTTTGGCCATGCGTCACCATGACGAGCAACTGCTTGCCGGTTGGATTCTGATCAATGGTATGTTGGCAGAAATGCAAACAGGAGAAGGCAAAACACTAACCGCAACCCTGGCTGCCGGTACAACAGGGCTTGCCGGCATCCCGACCCATATCATGACAAGCAATGATTACCTGGTTACCCGTGATGCAGCTAAAATGGGGCCATTATATAAATCATTAGGATTGAGCATTGGTATAATTACTGAAAATACCGCAACCACAGAGCGCCGTCATGCCTATGCAAAAAACATCACTTATGGTACTGCGACGCAAATCGCCTTTGATTACATGCAAGACCATATGTTAATCGGTTCGATTCACCCCTTACATTTGCAAGCAGACACCTTTTACAATATCTCCCCCATGAAAAAAAAACTTCGGCTCAGAGGTCTTTGTTATGCCATTGTCGACGAAGCCGACAGTATTTTTATCGATGAAGCACGAACACCGTTAATTATTTCTAACACCATGAATAACGAAGATCAAGACAGGTTCTATGAAACAGTATTAAAACTAGCCATTCAACTTGAGAAATACCAGGATTTCAATATCGATATCAAATCAAAAACAGCCTCTTTAACCACTGACGGAGAACATAAACTGGAACAATTATTCGAAAAAAAACAGACCATATTAACAAATATAAGACAAAGAAATGAACTCGTGCAACAAGCTCTGAATGCACTTTACCTGCTTATTAAAAATAAACATTATTTGGTAAAAGATAACAAAATACAGATTATTAATGAAAATACAGGGCGATTGATGGATAAACGAAGCTGGCCACAGGGACTCCAGCAACTACTGGAAAGCAAAGAGGCACTCCCTCTGACAAAAAACAAGGAAACTTTGGCACGAATGAGTTTTCAATCTTTCTTTAATCGCTATTTATTACTTTCCGGAATGACAGGAACCGCCAGGGAAATCAGTTCTGAATTGAAAGAAATCTATGCCTTAAATGTCATCACAGTGCCGGCTCACAAATCAATCAAAAGAAAATATGCAGGACACTTAATCTACTCCAATAATAATGCAAAATATGCTGCTATTTTAGATACGGTTCGCTTATTATATAAAAAAAGAAAACCCGTTTTATTAGGCACCCGCTCTGTCGAAGAATCAGAAAAAGTTGCTTTGTTATTAACTGAGAGTGGAATAGTGAATCAAATTCTTAATGCCAAGCAAGATAGGCAAGAAGCTGAAAAAATTGCCCAAGCTGGACAACCCGGTCAGGTTACCGTAGCAACCAATATGGCCGGTCGCGGCACAGATATAATACTAAGCAATGAAGCTCGCAAGCTGGGCGGGCTCCACATTATTATTATCGAACAAAATGACAGTGCTCGTATCGATAGACAATTAACGGGGCGCTGTGCTCGACAAGGTGATCCTGGGCATTATCAATTTATTGTGTCATTGGACGATCGTCTTTTCACTCAAGTCTACTCACCCTTTTCACTCAAATATATAGTGAAATTAACGAATAAAAAATCAAAAATTCCTTCTTGGATAGGTGTTTATCTTGTTTCCAGAGCACAGAGGAAAATTGAAAAAAACCATCAAACTCTACGTAAAAAACTGTTAAAAACAGATCTAAAAAGAAAAAAAATGCTCGCTTTTTCGGGTAAATAGATTATTTACTTATGGTAAACCGTTTTCATCCTGAAAAAAACACTGAAATAGGGTTAGGAGTAGATACGCAATAACGTCCATACCTTACGGAAGACGGTTGCTGTGTATATTCAAGCGAACACCATCATCTTGACTCCAAACCGTCATAGTATTACCGGAGCCGATAGCAATCTGGGGATCATACGCAAGCCCCGCATTGGTTTCTATCAGCGCAGCAACACCCCAGCCTGCACCCGTCGTATAACGGTTTGCCAGGACGCTGGTCTGCCCAGAAATATTTTGAGTCCAAATAGCAATGGCATTACCGCTGTTATCAACGGAGACCTGAGGAGTAAAAGGAGTACCTACATTGGTTTCGATCGTCTCAGCAGTCTCCCATCCTGTAAATGTCGTATAGCGATTGGCCTGAACGTTATCGTCTTGAAGCCAAACCACAATAGCATTGCCATTACTATCAACAGAAATTTGAGGAGGTAGCGCCGAATTTATACCGTTTTCGATAAGCTCAGCGGTGCCCCAGCCAAAACCAAATGTATAACGGTTGGCCACAATGCTATCTATACTCCCATCATATTGACGCCAAACTACAATAGCATTACCAATGCTATCGACGCCAACCTGAGGGGAGTTCGCAGGACCCGGGTAGCCATCAATCGACACAGCAGTGCCCCAACCTAAACCAAATGTATACAGGTTAGTCACGATGTTCGTTTCAACAGAATTTTGCTGCCAAACCGCAACGGCATTGCCGCTACTGTCAACAGCGACCTGGGGATCAAATGCATCCGTCGTATTATCCGTCGTAATTCGTACCGCTGACTCCCAACCCAAACCAAAGGCATATCGATTGGCCCAAATATTATTCACGGCACCATTGTATTGACGCCAAACTACGATAGCAACACTGCCAAGAGCATCAGCGGAAATTTGGGGAGACAACGCAGTTCCCGAACCACTTTCGATCAGCTGAGCAGTCTCCCAACCAAAGCTTGTTGTATAACGATTTGCCCAGATGCTTTTTGGACTACCTGCGGTGAGTAAATCGTCTTGAGACCAAATCGCGATGGCATTACCAAAATCATCAATAACAACCTGGGGGGCAGACGCAGCGCCCGGAGCAACCTCGATCAGCTCAGTAGTCCCCCAACCAACGCCTGCTACATAACGATTCGCCAGGACGCTAGTCTGACCCGCGATAACTTGAACCCAAACCGCGATGGCATTACCAGAATTATTAGCGGCGATCTGAGGGTTCAGTGCATTGCCCTCATTATTGAACTCAATCAGTTCAGCAGTACCCCAAACATCCCCCTCTGTGGTAAACGACCAAATATAGCTACTCGCTAGTGCATTACCTGCAAGATCCGTAATAGCCGTCGTCAAGGTAGCGGTGTACGTCGTAAGCATATCCAAGTTGCTGTCTGGCGTGAAAGTAGCGGTATTGGTTACGCCATCAAAGGTAACCGCGCCACTAATGTTACTACCATTACTCAAGGTAAAGCTGCTATTATCGACAGTGACAGAAAAAATATCCTCATTGAAATTGGCCGTGATGGCCGCGTTAAGCGCCACACTGGTCGCCGTGTTAACAGGATTGGTACTACTGACAGTCGGCGCAATGACGTCATTAGCGATCGTGATGCTACTCGACGTCACCGCACTACCGGTGAGTATTCCAGAAACGGCAACTGGGGTCACTTCAAAAGTAATAGGTTGACCACTGTCCACGGAGACTACGGTATAGTTTAATGCGTTAGCGCCACTGATCGGTGCCCCATTGCGTAACCAACGGAAGGTTGATGTGCCTTCGGCATCGCCATCCACATCGCTATAAACATAATTCCCTGTTAAAATATCTCCAACGAAGGTTCCACCGCCATTGTCGTCCGTAATCGTCACACTACTGACCATCGGAGCGCTGTTGGTGATCGTCAAACCACTTGACGCCACCGCACTGCCAGTGAATATTTCGGCAATGGCAACCGGGGTGACTTCAAAGACTATCGTTTGACCGCTATCTGCGGCGACCAGTGTGTAGGTTGACGCCGTGGCGCCAGCAATGGGCGTACCACCCCGTAACCAACGGAACGTTGAGGTACCTTCTGTATCGCCATCCACATCGGTGTAAACATAATTTCCTGTCAGAATATCTCCAACTTCAGCATTGCCCCCATTATAATCGGTAATCGTCACACTATTGGCCGTCGGCGCGCTGTTGGTGATCGTCAAACCACTTGACGCCACCGCACTGCCGGTGAGTATGCCAGCAATGGCAACCGGGGTGACTTCAAAGACTATCGTTTGACCGCTATCTGCGGCGACCAGTGTGTAGCTTGATGCAGTGGCACCACCAATCGGCGTACTACCCCGTAACCAACGGAACGTTGAGGTACCTTCTGTATCGCCATCCACATCGGTATAAGAATAGTTTCCCGTCAAATTATCTCCAACAACAGCGCTGCCCCCATTAACATC
>JAADHS010000214.1 GCA_013151745.1 Gammaproteobacteria bacterium
GGTATTACAATCTTGAGAGGCTGCATACGGCGAATGGTGATCAGTCACCAATCAACTATGAAAATTCTCTAAAAAAAGTGGCCGGTATGACCGGACCAGTACATGTTCAGAATGATCTAAATTCAGGTGAATAAAATAGTTACTAATTCATTTAAAATACAAGCAGCCAAGAGCAGAGCTAGGGGTTATCGGAGCAATCGAAATTTTATAGCAATGGCTTACCTGATTGGGAAAAAACTTGCGTTTGATCCACCCGCATGAAATAGCGAGGAGCCAACTCCCTTTATTTTTATTCCAGATAAGTATATCCCTGCAAGCCTAATTCTAGTGCGTTATAGTAGCTTTGTTGTTGCTTTTTTTCTAAATTAGCATCGGCAATTTTTTTTCGATAATTCATTAACATTGATTCGGGGTCAAAGTGTACATATTTCAACACATGATCAATCGCATCCCCTTTACGTTGCTCTAGAATTTGATAATGTCCTTGCGCATCTATATCGACGTTAACCGAATGTGTATCGCCGAATAAATTATGCATATCCCCCAGTATTTCTTGATAAGCTCCGACTAAAAATAGTCCCAGCAAATAGGGTTCACCCGGTGTAACAGGGTGTAGTGGCAAACTTGATTCTACACCTGCGCCGTCTACATAATGCTCAATACAACCATCTGAATCGCAAGTTATATCTTTAATGACGCCTCGCTGTGTTGGCTGTTTATCCAGTTGGGATAAAGGCACAATTGGAAAAACTTGTTCGATAGCCCAAACATCAGGCATAGATTGAAATACAGAAAAATTGCAAAAATATTTATCTGCCAGTTTTTCATTTAACTCGTCTATCGTTTCACGATGATTGCGTACACTGGGTTGCAAATGCTCACGCACACGGCGACAAAGCAAGTAATAAAGTGCTTCGCCTATGGCTCTGTATTCTAAGGTAAGCACGCCATGTACATAAAGAGATTGAATTTCTGATAGTTGGTAGGTTGCATCATGATAGATTTCCAGAGGTGAGGCTCCTGCATCCAGATCTTTCAGGCTTCGCCTTAAAGCCTGAAGGATCAAGGGTTCAGTTTCTGAACCCGTACTTAATGTTGTAGCGGGTTCCGTGTTTTCAAAAGATTTTTCATGGTCGATCACATTGCTAATCAAAACGGCATGGTGCGCCGTCATGGCCCGACCGGACTCGGTAAAAATATGGGGGTGTGGTAACTGGTTTTCTGCACAAACATCAGCAATAATCCGCACTATATTTTTCGCATATTCAGTGAGTCCATAATTCACCGAGCAATAACTTCGAGAGCGTGTGCCCTCGTAATCAACACCAAGCCCCCCTCCCATATCTATGGTTTGGATGTGAGCGCCTAACCGTTGCAATTCTACAAAATAACGCGCACATTCCAGTACACCCTGTTGAATTGCTCGAATGTTAGGTAACTGGGAGCCTAAATGACAATGTAATAATTTTAGAGAAGAAAGTAATCCGGCTTGTTTAAGTTTTTTTACAGCAGCCAATACTTTGTCTGCGGTTAAACCAAACTTTGACTTTTCTCCACCACTGTTTTGCCATTTACCGCTCGCTACCGTTGCCATACGCACACGCATACCGAGTCGCGGTATCACGCCCATATGACGAGAAACTTCAATAATGTACTCCAGTTCAGATAGTTTTTCGATGACAATATAAACTTCATGTCCCAGTTCGTTACCGATTAATGCCAGACGAATGTATTCCCTATCTTTGTAACCATTACACACAATGACGCTGTGAGACCTTGAAGAGACTCCCAGTGCTGCCATCAGCTCGGGTTTGCTGCCGACTTCCAGACCCACCTCGCCTGGTTTGTGGGATAATATTTCACTCACTACCGAATAGTTTTGATTCACTTTAATCGGATATATGGCCGTGTAAGCACCTTGGTAATTATACTCACTCATCATGCTAGAAAACGCGCTGCACAAAGTATCAACCCGGTGTCGCAAAACAGGCAGAATACGAACCAAAACAGGAAAAGAGAGGCCACTTTCTTTCAGCTCTGTAGCCAACTGATAAAGATCCAGCTCATGCGGATGTTCTATATTTTCCCCAGTTAATACAGTCAAATGACCGGCGTCATTGATATCAAAATAGCCATTACCCCAATTAGTAATGTTGTATAGGCTCTTGCTGTCTTTTATACTCCAGCTCATCGACACTCCCGCTGTGACATCACCCGAAAAAAATGCTGACTCGTGAGGCAAAGATTCTGAATCTTCCTCGTTATTCTGCTCTATACTCAAGTGTTTAGAAGTATATAATACAATAAATCGTATACTGGAGTATTGAATTCATGCCCCTCAATGGCAACTGGTTTACTGAGCACTGCTCTGAAAATGGTACGGCTTTTTCATTAAAGATAAAAAATAAATTACATAAGGAGACGACAGATTTTCAATGTATAGAAATTTATGAAACAGAAAAATTTGGTCACTTAATGGTATTGGATGGCTTTATTATGCTGACTCAGCGTGACAATTTTATCTATCATGAAATGATGAGCCACCCCGTGCTGTTTACACACTCCAAACCACAGCATGTTGTTGTGATCGGAGGCGGTGATTGCGGTACGATGTGCGAAGTTCTTAAACACACTGGCGTTCAAGCTGTGTGGCAAATTGAAATCGACGAACGTGTGACTCGTTTATCTGAGCAATACTTTCCTGAACTTTGCCGCTCAAATAAAGATCCTCGTGCCCATTTTTTTTTTGGTGATGGCATTAAATGGATGGCAGAGACAGAAGCGAAAAGTCTGGATGTGATTATTATTGATAGTACCGACCCGATTGGTCCCGCTAAAGGTTTATTCTCCGCCCCTTTTTATCGTCACTGCATTGAGGCATTAAAAGACGATGGTATTATTGTACAACAAAGTGAATCTCCTCTGATTCACCTTGATATTCTTACTGAGATGCATAAAGAAATGAAAAAATCGGGATTTAAACATACCCAGACCCTGCATTATCCACAATGCGTTTATCCGTCAGGGTGGTGGAGTGCAACCATGGCAAGTTGTTCTCGTCAATTAGATATCATTCGAGATGATGCTGCGTCATTCACTTTTGCAACGAGTTATTATAATAAAGGGGTTCATGCTGGTGCATTAAACTTACCGACTTATCTCAAAAATAAACTCAAGGCCTGAGTTTGATATGCTCGTGGTTGCGTTGTTGTTT
Organism: Gammaproteobacteria bacterium; assembly: GCA_013151745.1. Classification (GTDB taxonomy): domain Bacteria; phylum Pseudomonadota; class Gammaproteobacteria; order JAADHS01; family JAADHS01; genus JAADHS01. Next base: position 3,215 of record JAADHS010000214.1, read on the forward strand.
TGCTACGCTACGCTATGAAATTAATATCTTAATCGCTACGGGTATATACCCAGCCGGGTTGTTCAGATCAAGAATAGCTATCCAGGTCTGAAAAAAATTGATGTTCATCCAAGCCACGTTTAAATAAAGCCTCTCTAGCGGCAAGTACCATCGCCGGTGGTCCATTAGCGTAAACGTCAAAGTGAATGAGTTCTGAAAAATCCTGTAAAACGGCATCATGTACATAACCGTGCCTGCCTTGCCACTCCGCTGTTGGTTCTACATTTGAAAGCACAGGAACATAATCAACCGCATAATTTTTTACCCAGGAATGAACTAAATTTTCCATATATAGACTAGCAGAATGCTGTCCACCCCAATAAATAGAAACAAGTCGGGTTTCTCTACGCTGTATATACATTTCCATCAAAGCCTTGATCGGTGCAAACCCGGTACCTCCCGCAATAAACAAAATGGGTCTGGTCGATGCAGTACGAAATACAAAGTTGCCAAAGGGCCCCTGTACATAAAGAGGATGATGACCTTCCGCAGCCGCTCTTAATGACTGTTTAAAGAGCGGATCAACTTCGCGAATATGTAACTCTATATCATGTGATCCCATACCCGGCGCATTGGCAATAGAAAAAAAACGGGGTTTGCCATCTTCAGAGAGTAAATTTAGATATTGACCGGCCTGAAAATTAAAGTCACTCTCAATATCTAAATGGACACTCACGACATCAGAAGAAAGTGGTTTTATTTTCTTAACTTTAACCAGGTATTTTTTTTCTAAAGCATTCATTACTCAATTGGCCTATTTGTAACAAGGTAAAGCTTGGGGAAATGCGATCCCAATACAGGAATGAACTAGTTTACTATACTCGTGGCGCTTGGACTTAGGATTTAAGTCTGTGTGCTATTTCATTTCATGGTTAGGTGAAATAGCAAGGTGCAGTTGGCTGCGGCGAGGCGTTTGCAACGTCGCCATGGAATATGAAGAGGGCATGCAATGACACCACGGGTATATGCACTATGAATAATAAAATGAAGCGCATCACTCTTGTCGTTGGGTTGGGTTATATTGGTGAATTGATAGCCAAAGCTGGGTTACGTGAAGAGCAAGAAGTCAAGGCACTCATTCGCTCTGAAAATAAAACACAGCGACTCAAACAATGGGACATCGCAGTGACGAGGGCTGATTTGGATCAGCATACCGAGCGACAACTGCCCATTAACGGCGACACCGATGTGTTTTACACCGTACCACCGCAACCCAACGGGGAGCAAGATACTCGATTGCGATATTTTCTCAGTGTGCTTGATGCCCCTCCTGCCTCTTTAATTTATATCAGTACCAGTGGTGTCTATGGTGATTATCAAGGTGCTTGGGTGACGGAAGAAGATCAACTTAAAAGCACTTCACCCCGGGCATTGCAACGTATCGATGCCGAAAATGCCTTGTTGGATTGGCATACCCAAAACCCGGATACTCATCTCGTTATTTTGAGGTCAGCCGGTATTTATGGACCCAATCGCTTGCCTGTTGAGCGTTTAAAGCGGCGTGCGCCTTTAGTCAAAAAAAATGAATTACATGCCTATCTTAATTTGATTCATGCGGACGATTTAACTCAAATATGCAGGCAAGCAACTACTGACTTAAAAAGTGGTGAAAAATATAATGTCAGCGATGGTCAACCTACGACAATGACGCAATACTTAAATTACGTTGCCGAGCAGTTAGAACTACCCCGCTCCCCTATTGTTTCATTGGCTGAAGCTCATAAAAAAATCAGTCCGGCGATGATGAAATATTTAAGTGAATCCAAGCGATTATCAAATAAAAAACTATTAGATACGCTGCAAAAAAAATTATTGTTTCCAAACTATATTGAGGGAGTTAAGCAAGCGGTTCGAGATTCAATTGAAAAATAGGGAATGGATGCAGATACAAAACCATTTTACAATTTAAGGAAGCATGCAAAATAAATGGTGCATCACTACGAGTAGCGTAGTGATGCAGGCTTGGGTCTAATTACACACCTTCTTAGGCATTAGGCGCAGCGCAGATTTGAGCTACGTCTTCATATTCGCCAATTTCAGCACCATCACCACAGAAACGACAATTTTCTTTACGCTTGAGTTTAAATTCTGAAAAGCTAGCGGCCAATGCGTCGTAATACATCATGCGCCCGACTAAGGGGTCACCGACGTTTAATAAAATTTTCACGGCTTCCACGGCTTGTAATAAGCCCATCACACCCGGTAATACGCCGAGTACACCAATTTCAGAACAGGACGGTGCGGAACCCGGTGGCGGGGGGGTCGGGAACATACAGCGATAACAGCCCCCGCGTCGTTTTTCATATTTGGGCCAAAAAACCGTAATCTGGCCTTCAAAACGATATACCGCAGCGTGTATATTCGCAATGTCGTGCTTAACACAAGCATCATTAATTAAGTAGCGTGTAGGCAAATTATCCGTACCATCCAGGATCAGATCATATTGTGAAAAAATGTCATCAACATTCTCACTATTAAGATGTGTTTCGTGGCCGATGACGTTGACATCAGGGTTTAATGCGGTGATCGCTTCTTTTGCAGAGGCGACCTTGGGTGTGCCAACACGAGCATCGGTATGGATGATTTGCCGTTGCAGGTTACTTCTATCGACAACGTCATGATCGACTAAACCTAAGGTGCCCACACCTGCGGCAGCTAAATAATAAGCTGCCGGAGAACCCAAACCACCCGCGCCAATCAAGAGCACCTTGCTTTCCAACAATTTTATTTGGCCTGTTTCGCCGACTTCAGGCAATAAAAGGTGGCGCGAATAACGCTCACGCCCTTCGGCATCCAGCATTCGTGGAACTTCAAAGGCCAAGCCGTTATTTTTCCATCGGTTGAACCCTCCCGCGACCGACCGAACATCTTCATAGCCTAGATTTTTCAGTGAATCTGCGGCAAAAAGCGAACGGCTTCCGCCTGCGCACATCACCAGCAAGGTACGATTTGAGTCGGGTACTTGCTCTTCTATTTTTAATTCCAAAAAGCCCCGTCCCAAGCGCAATGCATTATTAGGGCTGCCATTTGCAACCTCGTCATTTTCCCGGACATCAAGTAAAACGGCGCCTTGCTGTTGCAAGGCGAGTGCTTCTTTTGGCTCAATCTCTGCAATAGATTTTTGCAATTCTGCCAAGCGTTGATTCTTTCCTTTCATTAAAAAATTCCTCTGAATTACGACTAAACCGACTTTTTGCAGGGGTTCGCCTGCTTACCTCGATTCAGAATAAAATAATGCCCCTTATGCTGAGTCTTTCACACAACGAAAGCCCAAATCAACAAAAGCAGACTCCGGACTCAAGTAAAAACGGTAAGCTCCGCGAAAAAAATGGCTAATGGAGTAATGGCCTAAGCCACCCCATCCGCCGCCACGTACGACTTTGAAACGCTGGCCATAATCTTCACTTTTATAGTCTCCCCCCGGATAAATCTGATACCAGTCATTCACCCATTCCATGACATTGCCTGCCATATCTTCCACGCCATAGGGTGACTTCCCCTGTGGATAGGAACCCACGGGAGCGACCCCCCATGCCCATTGATCGCCCTCACCTGAGTTAACACGATGCGCTGCCCATTTCAGACCCCATGGATATTCCTGTCCGTTTGAACCGCGCGCCGCTTTTTCCCATTCGGCTTCAGTAGGCAGGCGTTTTCCCACCCAATGACAATAATCGCGCGCGTTGTTCCATTTGACTCCACTGACCGCTAGGTTATCCATACTCCGCTGTTTTTTTGTTATTGCTGCTAATAATGCAGGGGGATCCATCTTGCTCACATCAAGATCCAGCTCAAAAGTTTTGTCGGCGATACGACGTAGTGTCGGTAAATCCGCGACGGATAAAACACGCGAATTCAGTAAATAACCATTGCGTTGCCAGTTTTCTGGCACCCAATAATTATTTTTAATGACAAAATCACGAAATTTGACATTACTGACTTCGTAGCGGTCTATCCAGTATTCAGGAAGCGATATTTCGCGTTGAGGATGTTCATCCAGATACCAAGGTTTTTTTGAACCAAATTCTTTGGCCTTACCTCCATCGACAATTTGATCACTGCCCATAATAAACATACCAGCAGGAATGCGTATCATCTCAGAGCGAGCCAAGACATTAAAAGACATAATCCACAGCAGTATGAGTATGAATAAACACTTCATTTTAATCAATAGGTACTGCTGCTGCAGATAATTCAGGTTGCTCTTCAACTACAACCGATTTGATACCTCGTTTTTCTCGCAAAAGATGATAAATTTCGACTTCCCCCTCTTTTTGCGCCAGCATTTCTGCGGTTAGCCTATCGTTTGTTTTGATTGTAGTATCAGCGCCGTACTCAAGTAACAATCGGGCTATTTCTTCACGGCCACGCGTCACAGCCCAATGCAAAGCAGTACGATTCATAAAATCGACCGTATTCACATCAATATTATTTTGCAGTAATATTTTTACAATTTCGATATGCCCCGCAAGTATTGCCTTCATTAGAGCCGTGCGTCCATTGTCATCCTGCAATCGGATATCTGCGCCTTTTGCCAGTAATAGTTTAAACACATCGAGATTGCCCACTCGCGCGGCATGCATTAAGGGAGTCCACCCATAGGAATTGGTTTCATTGATATCGGTTCCTCCGGCCAGCAACGTTTCAATGGCATCTTGCTCCTCGTCTAACACTGATTCCATTAATTTTGTATTATTATCGCATGCGGCCAAACTCCCTAGCAAAACTACACCCAGCATACTCGCTCGGATAACCTGTCTAAATTTCATTATTAAAACGACTCCCGTAATTATTTTTCATTATTATACATATACTGGCACTAGGAGTGCTGCCGGAGAACAGACTGGCCGGAAAAGTGCAAACTCGTATTATTTTACGAAAGTACCCAACTTAACGTATTATATTCAAGGACTCAAAAACGATAATAATATAGCTGAGAGATGATATGTTTATTTGCCCAAACTGTGACAAAGACACCATTTCGTGGAAAACCAAATACTTAACTGGGTTTTGGTTCACCTCCCATTGCTCAAACTGTAATGCTAAGCTGACCGCTATGCCAATTCCTCTGGCGTTATTTCAAATACTCTATGTTTGGAATGTGGGTTGGTTTTCGGGTGTGTATTGGTTTAATCGAGACCCTATGAACTTTGTTTATATGACCGTCATCTGGATCATCCTGGATATGCTCAACGTTAAATACGTCCCACTGTCGGTGATGAGAGATAAAGCCTCTAAGTAGCCGTATTTTCGACATTAATATGGCAAACTGAGACACTATGATTACCCTGTTTGATAAACGTGGTTTCACCAAACTGATGGAACTTAACGAGACGACACTCTGCGGTGCTGACCTTTCTCACCAAGACCTCTCCGAAGCTAACTTGGTACAAATGGACTTAAAAAACTGCAAATTTAATCATACTACGCTACTCCGTGCGGATTTGCGTTTAACTCAATTAAATAATGCGGACTTTACGGGTGCTAATCTTGCAGATGCCGATTTTTCAGGCGCTAATCTTATCGGTGCAATATTTACAGATGCCAATCTGCAAGGGACTTATTTCGGTAATGCCACCATACACCTCATGGGTTTAAATGCTCTGATGGAAAATGGCATTGATGTTGAAAACATCAATATCGCATCTCATTTCTAAATTATTTCTCGTGTATTTCGAAGCTACTGACATCAGGCTGTCAGTAGTCGTATGCCATACTGACTCTATATCCGTACAGTTGAATAGAGTATAAACATGCCAGAACCCTTTAAAAATTTTTTCAATATCACGGTTATTCGTGGCATGGCGATGCATTTTAAAAAGCAATGGCCGAAGTTTAACGCCAAAGCCTTTGAGTCAACTGCGGCAAATAATCTGGAGGCTCTAGAGTTAAAAGCGCGTTCTCAGCAAATTACCGAAGCGATGATCCAACATTTACCTGATGATTTTGTCAAAGCCGGTAAAATTATGCTGGGCAGTTTGGGCACAAGGTTAAACGCCGATCTTTCTGCGGGAACCATCAATAAAGAGGGCATTGCTGGCTGGGGTGTGATGCCGATGGCCGACTATGTCGGGTTATGTGGTCACGATCATTTTGATTTGTCTATGGTGCTGCTAAAAGAAATGACAAAATGTTCTTCTTCTGAATTTTCGATTCGTTTTTTTCTGTTGGCTTCACCCGCTGAAACTTTGGCTGTACTAAAGGTTTGGGCGACAGATGACAATCATCATGTACGCCGACTCGTCTCTGAAGGGTCGCGACCCCGGTTACCCTGGGCGATGAGACTACCCCTGTTTATCGAAGACCCTTCATCCATTATTGAATTGCTGGACATGCTCAAAGACGATGACGAAGAATATGTCCGCCGTTCAGTGGCCAATAATTTAAATGATATCGCCAAAGACCACCCCGATGTTGTGGCTGATATTGCCGAGCAGTGGATGAAAGAGGCAAGCAAAGAGCGCAAAAAACTAGTCCGGCATGCTTGCCGAACGTTAATCAAAAAGGGTCATAAAAAGACGTTACGCGTTTTGGGTTATAACCCACCGAAAATTCACCAGGTCAAAATTGATATACTGAACGCAAAAGTTAAGTTTGGCGGTGCTTTGCAATTCACCTTGTCTCTTGGCTCAAAGTCCAATCGCGATCAAGCACTCATGATCGATTATATTATTCACCACCAAAAAGCCAATGGCAGTACATCACCAAAAGTATTCAAATGGAAAGCAACACACTTGCCAGCAAAACAAACTTTGATTGCAACAAAAAACCATCCTATGAAAAAAATTACAACACGCGTATATTATCCTGGTATGCATTCCGTAGAAGTGGTCATGAATGGCGTCACCGTGGCGAAAGCTGATTTTGAATTGGCGATGCCATAATTGATCGCGACAAGAATGTCGCTCCTACCTTTGTCAACAATCTACTTCACAGGAGAGGTATCAGTGAAATCTATAATAATATTGGTGATGGTTATCATGCTCAGTATTTCATCAAGTTGCTTTGGGCAAGATTTAAACGAACAGACAACAATAAAAGACGTCAATAAAGAGGTACAAGATGTGATTCGCGCCCTTAAGACATTTAGCCTTGGTCAGCGAGACAAGGCTATAGAAGAAAGCAAGGCGGCTTTAGACAAAATAGATCAACGTATCGACGTGCTGGAATCGGATATTGATAACAGCTGGGGGGAAATGAGCGAGGCGACACAGAAAAAAACACGAGCCACCCTGAAAGTACTTAGAAAACAGCGAACCCAACTAGCAGAATGGTACGGGGGGTTGAAAAGCAGTTCTGCGGATGTTTGGGAGGGGATCAAAAACGATTTTTCAGATGCGTACAAATCATTTTATGACGAATGGAAAAAAGCAGAAACTGAATTCGGTTCTCGTCACGCCAAGTAAAAAATGAGCCTGTCGAGGGGTAGCGAATGCTATTCAATCGACGGGTGTAGCTATATTTTGATGTTTATTATTACGCCAAGCTCACCCCATATTGATTGAGTTTTTCCCAAAACTGTTCCCA
>JAADHS010000096.1 GCA_013151745.1 Gammaproteobacteria bacterium
ATTTAATCAATATTGATGAATTGTCCGGTACCGGTAAATCACAAATAGAAACTCCGCGTGGTCAAGCCAGTCTGCAATTGTCGATGGACAAAGGGTTTATTACCTCAGTGCAGCTAAAAACGCCCTCATCCCATCATTTTGCTTTGATCGATAGTCTGACTGAGCAACAAGAGTTGGGTGACGCGCTCATTGCGGTAGGCTCACTCGACTTGTCCCCTTGGGAAATTCGTCAATGACCGTCATCTTGATGCTATTGCTGCTTGCCGTTGGTGTTTATTTGGTGGCGGTGCTTGAAGCTTGGATTACCAATGGACGTTTTCGGCTCGCTGCACCGGTTTATTCTGCACTTTCCTTATTGGGGCGAGAATCCATTATTCCGCGTAAGTCCGATTTACTTTTTTTTGAAGTTGGGCCGGTTTTATTATTGATCGCAGCGCTATTGGCGGCAGCGGTTATCCCTTTGTCGCCTGATTTAATTATTACAGACTTGGCCACGGGCGCACTCTTTCTGAATGCGGCACTGGCTTATATATTAGTCGCCTTGATAATGGCAGGTTGGGGACCCAATGGCGCTTATGCCATGATTGGTGGCTGGCGTTTTCTCGGCCAATTGGTGGCTTATGCCATGCTGATCGTCATGCCGATTACGGCGGTGGCCATGCGAGCTGAGTCATTAGTAACGACGGATATTGTCGTCTCACAAGCGGGTTTATGGAATATTATTTATCAACCACTGGGTTTTATTTTATTTTTTTTTGCTGCCATGGGCTTAGCGTTTTTACCGCCATTTGATTTACCTGTTGCAGAGGGGGAATTAGCTGGCGGTGTGGAGTCAGAATACAGCGGCGTTCGCCTGGCTATTTTCCGACTAGGTCGAATGGTCTTAATCATCACCTTAGCGGCGGCGACCGTGACGTTTTATCTGGGGGGATGGCAAGGCCCCATTCTTCCTCCGTGGTTATGGAGCGCGATAAAAATTATGTTCGTGACCGCTGCGATGTTACTGGTTGGCCGCTTTGTGCCGAGAATTCGTGAAACCCATCTATTGGCTTGGTGCTGGAAGTTTGGTATTCCGCTGGCCTTGTTGAATATTTTTGCGGTTGGCATTCTTTTGGTGATGATCCCGTGATTACCGCTCAGGCCATTTTTATTGGTTTTTTTGGCGTTGCCGCTGTCTGGTTTGGCATCGTTGTTTTTCGTACTTTTTCCATGGTGCGCTCAGCCATTGCTTTATTGTTTTCCCAAACTGCCCTTGGTGCCATGTTTCTCACCATGCAAGCCGAGTTTTTGGGTGTGTTGCAAATCATGATGATGGCGACAGAAATGAGTATTATGGCCTTTTTTATGGTGATGTTTATGATGGATCCCGGCGGTATGGGGAAAATGGAAATGACACATCAGAAGCATTTTTCCATGATTGCCGGGGTTGTTGCCTTTGTGGGGGCGGTTGCCATCGCGGTGTTTATCGATTGGGGCCCTATCGCAAACACCGTTGCCGATAGTGCAGAACAGACCAAGGCACTCGGTCTTGAATTATTGGGTCGTTCGATGCTGATTTTTGAAACGGCAGCGGTCACGATTCTCACCGCCATGATTGCTGCCATCGCCGTAGCCATTAAGCCAATACCGCGAGAAGAGGCAAAGGATAAAGCGTAATGAGTGTAGAGCTGATTTGGGCATTGATTACCGGAGCCGCTTTATTCGGTGTTGGTATTTATGGTGCGCTGTCACAAACCAACTTGGTCATGATCATGATGGGCGTAGAGCTAATCCTTGCGGGTGCATTGATTAACTTGGTCGCTTTCTGGCGTTATTTGCATCCAGATGTCGCCGCCGGACAGATGTTTGTCTTAATCGTAATGACCGTGATGGCGCTGGAAATGGCCGTAGGTTTTGGCGTTGCCATTGCGCGTTTTCGCAGTCGAGGTTCGGTAGAAATGGAAGAAGCTGCGGAGCTGAAAGAGTGATTTTAATCAGCCTCGTTATTCTCACGCCGTTGCTGGCAGCCGCGGCTATTTTGTGTTTGAAAAAACAAGCTTATAAACTGGCCATAGCGGCTGTTTCGATGAGTTTGCTGGCGAGCCTGGGTTTGTTATTTGGTTCAGGTGCCGAGCTAATTTTACCTGGCTTGCCCAACATGCCCCTGCGCTTGATTGCCACGCCGACGACCTCGTTACTCTCAACTATGGTTGCTGTTGTTAGCACGTTTGTTTTGATTTATGCCGTAGGGTACATGGCGCAAGACAAGGAAAAAAATCGTTTTTTCGCTACCTTATTGTTATTTATTTCAGCGATGCAAACCTTGGTGCTCGCGGGTGACTGGATTTTGTTGCTGTCAGCCTGGGAGCTTATTGGCTTAAGCAGTTACCTATTAATCGGTTTCTGGTATCAAAAACCAGGCGTTAAAGCAGCGGCAACTCGAGCCTTTATTGTTACGCGCAGTGCAGATGTTGGTTTATATATTGCTGTTTTTATCTTGATTGCCAACGCCGGCAGTAGTGAAATTTCGGTTACGCTAAGCATCGGAGGGGGTCCCGCGATTGCGGCGGGTCTTTTATTGCTTATCGCGGCAATGGGTAAATCTGCACAAGTCCCTTTTCATGATTGGTTGCAACGCGCTATGGCTGGCCCAACTCCGGTTTCAGCCCTGTTACATTCTGCCACCTTAGTTGCCGCAGGTGCTATTTTATTAATTCGTACCGCCCCGATGTTGCCCCCAGAAACGCTGACCGTCGTCGGTATTGTCGGTGGTGTGACGGCCATCATCACGGGCCTGATCGCACTAGGTGAAACAGACCTCAAACGCTTGCTTGCTGCGTCTACCTCCAGTCAATACGGGCTGATGTTACTGGCTATTGGTGCCGGCGTTCCCATGGCGGCCTTGCTGCATTTAATTGCCCACGCGGCAATTAAGAGCAGTTTGTTTTTGGGTGCAGGGGTTTTTCAACACAGCCGTGACAGCACAAAATTAAAGGATTTGTCAGGCATCGCTCGCGAAAGACCCGGTATTTTTATTGGCTTTGCGATTGCGGCTTTGGCCTTGGCAGGTATTCCGCCACTGAGTGGCTTCTTCTCTAAAGATGCAATTATTGCGGCCACGATGGCATCGGCGAATGCCTGGTTATTTGTGCCTCTGGTTTTGCTTGCCACCGTGTTAACCGGTGCTTATATGGCTCGCGCCTTGAGATTGTTATGGAAAGGCCAGGGACAACAAAAAACCTTGCGGGGTTTAAGTTGGATGGGCGCGGCCATCGCTGGGTTGGTGACACTGGTTGTTATTTTGGGGGTGGCATTTTCTTCCATAGAAGCCTCTTTGAATGCACCTCTGGAAAGTAATTTTACGGCTGAGATTTTTGGTTTAAGTGCGGCACTTACCGGCTTATGTCTGGGTTGGTTTATTCCGGCGAAGGCTTTACTTGGGCCGCTGCGTGAAAAAGCCAGCCAAGGTTTTAGTGTTGCGGGCGGTCTTGATAATTTATGTGTTCGCCCTGCATTAGCGATTGCCCAGGCTTGTGAGAAATTGGAACGTCGACTGCTTGAAGCGGTGCTGGCTGTAGGAAAAATAAGTATGAAAACGGGGCATATTATTCGTCGCAGTGATGATCAGGGGATTGATCGGTTTATTTTTTCCCTCGTGCGTCAAACGGTTCAGCTTGGAGATCGTGTCCGTGCTTTACAAAGCGGATTTATTCACCGAGAGCTGGCTATTGCCGTTATTGTGACGACCGGGCTAATTGTCATTACGATTATCGGCTTACTGGTTTTTTAATAGGAGTTTCCATTAGTGGTTTCACTTACACTCTTTCTGCCATTGCTTGGTGCGATACTGCTTATGTGTTATCGCGATGCATCGACTGAAAATATTCATAAAATAGGCATTGCAACCAGCGCCTTAACCTTGCTGGGTACGCTTTGGATATGGATGCGAGGCATTGCGGAGCCGAGTGCAATGAACCTCGGGTTTTCTCAGGTAGAACAGTTGGACTGGATGCCATCCATAGGCGCAGCTTATCGTGTTGGCGTGGATGGAATTAGTCTGCCGTTAATTTTGTTAACCGCATTCTTGTTTTTATTAACCTTTATTTATTCCGCTAAGGTACGAAAGCAACCCAAAGCATTTATTGTTTTAATGTTGGTATTAGAAACAGCAGCCATCGGTACGTTTACTTCGCTGGATGCCATCTTGTTTTACGTGTTTTTTGAAGTCTCTCTGGTATCAATGTATTTTATGATTGCCGGGTGGGGGCATGAAGACCGGTTACGAGCGGCGCAGATGTTTTTCATCTATACCTTGTTGGGTAGCTTGCCACTTTTGCTGGCCATTTTAGGTTTATACCTTGGGGGTGATACACAGACGTTTGATATGCGAGAATGGATAGCAAACCCACCGCTGGAAGGCGGCGCTGCCATGCTTGCGCTTATCGCCATGTTATTTACCTTTGCGGTTAAGACGCCGGTCTTTCCTTTCCATACCTGGCTACCTGCCGCACATGTACAGGCACCGGCTGCAGGCAGTGTCATTCTCGCGGGTGTCATGTTGAAATTTGGTACCTATGGTTTGGTGCGCTTCGCTTTGCAAATGACCCCAGAGGCATTTCGTGAAGCTGGCCTTGTTGTGCTCACTTTCGGGGTTGTTGCAGCGCTATATGGCGCATTCGCCGCGCTGGCACAAACGGATCTTAAACGCTTAATTGCTTATACTTCCATTAATCACATGGGGTATATCATCGTTGGCGTTGCCATTGCAGCCATAACGCTTGACCCGGAAATACGTGCCATTGCATTAGATGGTTCGGTACTGCAAATGGTGAGTCACGGACTGGTTACGGGAGCGCTGTTTTTTCTGGTGGGTATGTTACAAGATCGTGCGCATACACGTGAGATGGGTGAATTTGGCGGATTGTTAAAAACGGTGCCGCTGTTGGGTTGGTCATTTGTGTTAGCGGCATTTGCCTCACTGGGCTTGCCGGGGTTGGCGCATTTTCCGGCTGAGTTTCAAATATTTCTCGCGACCTTAAGAGAAGTACCGATCGCCATCATTGTGATTCTCGGTATTGTGATTACCGCAGGCTTATACCTGAAAGCGATCAGTCAGGTATTCCTTGGTGCATCCAATGAAAAATGGGCAAGTATGCCGGATCTGGATCGACGCGAGCTATTAACACTGAGTCCATTGTTGTTTTTCATCATTGTCCTGGGCATTGCGCCGGGTTGGATGTTGGATGTCATTCATCAAACGACGATTGCGTTGAATTTCTAATGGTTAATGATCTTGTTTTAATGATCCCCGAGATCATCGTGTTGTTAACCGCCATTGCCGTATTAATCGCGGAGATGTTACGCCAGCCACGAATCGGATTTATTGCTGCAATCGCAGGCTTGTCCCTGGCAACAGTCTTAACGATTCCATTATTGGGTGAGAATACCACGGCATTCAGCGAAACGTTTCGTATTGATGTACTCAGTGTTTGGGCCAAACTTATTTTATTACCCGCCACAATACTTTCATTATTATTGCTGCGTGCTGAGCTCGGTGGCAGTGATCGAGAAGGCACAGCTTATGTGTTAATCATTATGGTCACGCTGGCTTCATTAATCATGGCGGGTGTGGGCGATACCATGTTGTTAGTGTTAGGGGTTTTGTTGTCCGGGTTGGGTTCATTCGCTTTGGTCGCGTATCCCCGAGATGACAAGGCAACCGAAGCGGCAATGAAATATTTTGTTTTTGCTTCCGTCACAGCAGGCGTTATGATCTTTGGTTTGACGTATTGGTTTGGTGGTACAGGGTCAACGTTGTTAAATGAGCTGGGAATACTTGAAAAGTCCCCCGTGCTTGCGGCTATTGGTTTTATTGCTGTACTCATTGGTTTAGGTTACAAAGCGGCGTTGGTACCCTTTCACTTCTGGGCACCCGATGCCTATGAAGGTGCGCCGATTTCAGTAGCGGCTTATCTCTCGGTCATTCCAAAAATTGGCGCTATCTTCGCTTTGGCACAAGTTGTCCGTGAATTGCCCTCTGAGTCGGGTTGGCAGTGGATTATCGCAAGTATTGGGGTACTGACCATGACTTATGGTTACCTCGCCGCATTGAGGCAGCACAATGTTGTCAGGTTGTTAGCCTATTCATCCATCGCTCAAGCGGGGTATTTGCTTTTAGCTGTGATCGCCGTGGGTGTTAGCCCACTCGCATTTGACTCGTTAATCGTTTTTTCTGCGGCCTATGTCGCAATGAACCTGGGTGCATTTGCGATCGTCATGCGCTTGGGTCGCACCTTGTGCAAATTCAAAAACATTGGCTTCCAACAGCCCTTCGTTGGCATTACCATGGTCGTGTTTTTGATATCCCTGGCTGGTATTCCACCCCTCGCGGGTTTTGTTGGCAAGTTTTTGTTATTCGGTGCCGCGATGGACGCGGGCTTTATTTGGCTGGTAGTAATTGCCATTATTAACAGCGTGCTTTCACTTGCCGTCTATTTGCGTATTGTTGTGCCAATGTATCAACAAGAGACGGACTCTCAAACCGAAAAGGTATTAACGGTCGAAAACGCTTTGGTTAAATCGGCGTGGCTTGTTTGTTTGATTTTTACCGTGTTAATCGGCTTGGCTGCGCAAAGTTTGTTGGGGTATGTCTAGCTTTGAATAGTGGAAGCATACCATTGTCCAAATATTTTTCGATAAAACTGGGTTGCAGCATTAGAAAAAAAACGTGATGCGGCCATTGAGCATTCCAGTGAAATAACATATCGCTTGTGGCGACTGTATATAGCTGGTTGTGCTTTTTATTTCGACGAGGGTAGTATTGGTCTTCACCAGGTTCTAGCTGGTCATCAGCATGCACTCCAACCTGTTTCCTTGCGACGCGATGACATTTATAAATCTTTAAAATGAAGTAGTGTGGTATGACGGTGAAATTTTCTAATAAGGGTCTGTGGTGAAGCATGTCTTCCACTGAAAACATGCAAAAAACGGCTTTTTTCAGTTTTCTTCATAAAATTTCGAGAATTGACTCGATACACCATATGAAAAACTCACAACTTCATTTTGGTGAAGTCAATATTGTCGATATCCACTACAACTGTTATTCCAGTCCCTTGGGGAAGCATACATAATATTTTTTTAATTGAATAGCCTGAGCGACTACACTTTTTCCTTCCATTGCCGGATGTCTTTTGCCCATGTTTTCATAGGTGTTTCATCCATCATTTCAATTTCTTGGCATATAAAGTTGACAAATTTTTTGACTCTTGCAGGAAGATAATCTCTTTTGGGATACATGATGAAAACGCCTTGGTCGGGTGCTTGATAGGCGGGGAATAGTGAAACAATACTTCCTTTTTGTAGCCAATTTCTGGCAATGAAGTGCGGTATTTGAGTAAGCCCAAGCCCGGCGGCACAGAGTTCCGCAAGTGCTTCACCATCATCAACGATGTATGATTCATCGGGGTGTTGCTGTTGCGTTGAATTTCCTTGCGTTATTATGGGCATTAATTTTCCTGTTTGTTTATATCTAAATCGAACCCACCGGTGCTCAGGAAATTCTTGTACTGTTTTGGGTATACCCTGTTTTTTAAGGTAAGTCGGAGATGCGCAAATAAAAAAATCAATAGGGCTGAGTTGACGTATGATTAATCGACTATCTTTTACTGTGCCACTGCGAATACAGACATCAATTCTTTGTTCAATAATATCGACGTATTCATCACTGTACGACAAGTCAATTTTGATATCAGGATACAAAATATAAAACTGCTTAATCATCGGTGTGATATAAAGTCTACCGTATGAAATAGGGATATTGATGCGCAGCGTTCCCTGGGGTTGATTGTTAGACTGCTTCATATTGTTTTCGCAGTATTCCAACTGCTCAATGAAATTTTTGACAGCTGCCGCATATTGTTCGCCACTGGTGGTCAGTCTAAGCTTGCGGGTATTACGCTGGAATAATTGAATGCCCAGACTTTCTTCGAGCCGAGTCACAGCTTTGCTTATTGTCGATGGAGATAGACCTAAATTCAGGGCAGCAGCAACAAAGCTACCGTCATTGACCACGGCAAGAAAGAGCTTAAGTAGTCGTAGTTTATCCATTCGTGAATATTATTCAATTGTATAAGTCAGTCTACATACTTTACGCTAAAAATGAGGTTGCATACAATATTGTAAGGAATGAAACACAATAACTTCCGTATTTGGCGCTCAAGTTAAAGGATAAACGAGGAAAAAGTAATGAAACCCTTAGTGTTGTTTTTATTCATAACAGGAACATTTTTAACTACAAATAGTCAGGCTGAAAGTCTGAAAATTGGTATCCTGGTTTTTGATGGCGTATTGACGAGTGATGTAACGGCTCCAATTGAGGTTTTTGGGGCTGCGACAAAAAAATCATGGTTTTCAAATTATGAGGTGCTTACTATCTCGGCAGGAACAAAAAAAAGAGTCAAAACGGAAGAAGGCTTGCATATTCTTGCTGATATGATGATGGAAAAAAATATTAAACTTGATGTTTTAATTGTTCCTAGCGCGTATGAAATGAAGCCTTTATTAGCCAATAAAAAATTAATCACTTTTATTAAAGTCCAAGGCCATTACGTCAAATGGCTTGCGAGCAATTGCTCGGGCGCCTTTTTGCTGGCTGAGGCTGGTTTTCTCAATGGCAAAAAAGCGACGACGTGGTTTGGTGGAGAAAAAGAGCTTGCGAGCCAATATTCTGAAATTAATGTTCAATACGATCAAAATGTGGTGATTGATGAAAATATCATCACTTCTAATGGCGGCGTTGTCAGCTATCAATCTGCACTTATTCTTTTAGAGCAACTGACGTCTGCCAAATTTTCTCGTGAAATATCGGATTCAATACAGTTGCCGAGATTGCTTAACAGCCAAGGTTTGTAACGAAATGTTGTTAGGTCAGTGAGCGGATAATAATAAAGGAGTGTAAATAAAAACTTCACATTCTACTGGTCTATTATTCCGTCTCCGGTGTTGCTCAAAGGCTTACATACAACGAGTATGAGCACCTTTGAGCGCCTAGGAGGCGAAACGCTAGCCGTCGCAGAATGTGAAATTATTTCTTTACAGGCCCTAAGGGTGAAAAATGATTTCTGAGCAGAAATTAAAAGATGCTGAGCGAATGGTCAGAATTACGATGATACTTATATTACTTACTGCGGGAACGAGTAAGTTTTTTAGTGGAGATGGGTTTTTTAATTATTATTCTCAACTTTTTCAAGGAGACCTCAGGATAAATTTACCGCCATTATTAATAAATTTATACCTCAAAGTAATCCCTTTTATCGAAATATTTCTTGGTTTTTCCTTGTTCATGAATAAATACAAAAATTACACTGTTTATGCCTGGTTTGTTTTTATGTTGAGCCTGCTTTTTGGTCACTATATATTGCAAGAGTGGTCTTCAGTAAATCAGATGTTAGGTTATATTTTTTTAGGATTATTATGTTTTATTTTGCCCAATCATTCTTCATGGTTTAATAAAAGTAGTTATAACGAGAGCAATGGCTAAAAGACCCATAATACGATTTGAGGTGATGGCATAATGAAACTAAAATTGATTAGTTTTGAGCTGTGCCCGTTCGTAAAAAAGGCTGAAATAGCTGCAAAATATAAAAATATTTATCATGAAACTGAATATATAGATTTAGCAAATCCACCTGGGTGGTTTATGCGTATATCTCCTCTCAAGAAGGTTCCATTATTACTGGTAGATCATCACGTTATATTTGAATCATCAGTCATTTGCGAATATCTTGATGAAGCTTATCCAAATAAGCTTCATCCCAAAAATTTTATTTTGCGTGCGAAAAATAGAAGCTGGATTGAGTTTGCAGATAATTGCCTTTGGGATTCATTTTTCCTCACGGTAAAAGAGACAAAAAAAGATTTTTATCAAGTCAGGTATGATCTATTGATTAAATTTGATCAAATTGAAAGTGTAATATCTCAAGAATCATTTTTTAATGGTGATAAGCGTTCACTGGTTGATGTTAGTTTTACACCGTTATTTCAAATTTTAGAATATATCGAAGAATTAAACCCAGTCATTTTTTCTAATAAAAGACACCCTAAAATATTGAAATGGAAAAGTAGACTATTGGAATCCACAGAAATTCAAGAAATTTATTCAGCTGAGCTCAAAGCACTTTATTTCGAACAAATCTGGAAAAGACAAGGGTATTTGTCTAGGTTTTTGGAGAATAAAAAATATGACGCTCATGTCAGTAAAGGTATTTATTAACCTTGTAGTGCTATGTATTCGCAAACTAAGGAGTGGAAATTGAATAATTTTTACAAGTGGCGCTCTGAGTTAGTCTGTATTCGTTTGTTCTGATTGAGAAAAAGTGCAGGTATATACCCGTAGCGTTTGAGATTTAGGTTCTGAGTGTGTGACCTATTCATTTCCTGACAAGGCGAAATGACGAGGTGTAGCGGGCTATTGCGAGGAATTTCAACGTAGCCAGGGAATGAAGAGGGCGTGCAATCACACCTAAATTTTAATCGCTACGGGTATAGTTGCTCTTATTTCGAGATTGAAGAACGGGCTGAAGCTGAGATGCCAATTGTAAAAGTTATTCAACTCCTAGTCCTCTCACTAGGTCTATTTTTGGGAACTTCCGTTTTTTCATCGGTATCCGCCTCTTATGTGAGAAATTCGGGCTGTTTTCTTTCACCGGAGCTTGGCCTTGGCTAACCAACAAGGTTATGTCCCCTCAGGGAAGATCAGTATTTTTGCGGACTTTTGTTCTTTTTTCTCTTTGTGATCAGTCGTCTTGCCCGCATTGTACTCCAGCAACGTATTCAGTGAATGCAGCAAGCCATTACCACCGTAAACCTTCTCCCACATCATGTTGTAAATTTTCAAACAGGCTTGTGTTGGGTTTTTGCTCGTCCGTCTTTCCGCATCAACCCGCCACTGTAATTTCCGAAGTCGGTCTCGGGTTGCCGCTTGTGGGGCGGTTGCAATCATTTCTTCAATTGCGGCTGAACGCTTTTCTTCAAATTGTACGGGATCATTTTTTGCTAACTCGACCCAATAATCAAAATCAAAAGATTGACAACGTTCTGTATTTTTTTTTTGCATAACTCACCTCAATGTCAAACATATCACCATCATTATTAATTGTTATTTTTAATAATACAAAGATGATACCATAACCCACAAGTACATGAGTCATAACCATTTTACACTAACAATATATCCATATTGAGCATTACTGTGTAAAGTTAGCTGACAGTTATTTAAAGAATATGGTAGTGCCCATATCTAAGTTTATTTCTTAAAGTTAACGATGATTTAATCGCAATGTCACAAACTAAACGAGAAACCATATTGATTCCTGGGTCTGCTGGAAAACTGGAAGGCATACTCAGTACGCCGACCTCGGTTGCAGGCTTGGTCGTCATTTGCCACCCGCACCCATCACACGAAGGAACCATGAATAATAAAGTGGTGTACTCTCTCGCCAAAGCATTCAATGACAAGGGCTTCACCGCATTGCGTTTTAATTTTCGAGGCGTTGAAAATAGTGAAGGGCAATATGGTGAAGGCAAAGGCGAAACATTAGACACCTTGGCAGCGATGAGCTGGTTGCGGCAGCAATACAATCCAGGCTTGCCTCTATGGCTGGCTGGTTTCTCTTTTGGCGGTTACACCTCGCTCAGCGCGGCAGGACAAAGCAACATAGCAGGACTCATCAGCATTGCGCCAGCCATCCATTTATTTGATTTTACATCGCTACCCCAGCCCGAATGTCCGTGGTTAGTGATTCAGGGAAAAAAAGATGACATTGTAAAATATGCTGAAGTTTTGCGTTGGGCCAAATTCATGTCACCGACCCCAAAGTTAATTATTTTACCTCAGGCCGGGCATTTTTTTCATGGTCAGCTTAATTTGTTAAAAAATCATGTCGCTGAGTTTATCCAGGCTCAAGCAAGCTTGTCGCAATAGATCAGTCGCGTTTAACCTAGAAAACTCAGTTGGACGCGAATATACTCGTGGCGTTTGAGATTTAGGTGTTAGTGCTGTGCGTTCAATTCATTTCTTGGCAAGGAAAATTTAGAGCTTGCAGCCAAAAAATCGGCATAAATGCTATCCATCGTGGATCAACTGCGCTTTTTTAGGTTTAAACTTCATTGCTCTGCTGATCTACCGCATCCAGGCCCGCTGATCACGCTTTTTCCTCCGGTATGAGACGTGACTTGTATCTGGGTACTGATTCGCTCTTTGAGCGTTGAAACATGTGAAATTACACCGATCAATTTACCCTCTTCTTGTAATCCTGACAAAGCCTCCAGAGCTGTATCCAGTGCGTCTTCGTCCAGGGTACCAAACCCTTCGTCCAAAAATAGAGAATCAATTCGGACATTTTTACTTGCCATGTGGGATAGGCCAAGCGCCAGGGAAAGACTGACGAGAAAACTCTCACCGCCTGACAGGTTTTTGGTTGACCGGATTTCCCCTGCTTGATAATTATCCACCACATTTAGCTCCAATGGCTGATTATTACATCTGATTAAAAGGTAGCGATCCGTCATTTTTTGCAATTGCCGGTTTGCATACCCAATCATCATTTCAAAGGTCAGCCCCTGGGCGAAGTTGCGGTATTTTTTACCATCTGCTGATCCTATTAGTTCATGCAACGTATCCCAAAGTGAATATTCGCGTTTTTGTGCATCAAACGCCTTAGCTCGCTCTTGTTGTTGACATCTCAAGTCATGATTGTCTTTTAGCTTCTGCTGGATACCGCCAAGCCGCTGTTGGAGTTCCTTCAGTCTGTTTGCAAGATGGCTTAATTCTTGCCCAAGCAACTCATGAGGTTGATTTGTCATCTGTTTTTGTTGCTCTATTTTTAGCTGTGTGATTTTTTCCTGATACCTTGCGTCCAACGCCGTTTGCTCAGCCGTCAATTGCTCAGCTTGTTGCATAAAGTTTTTACGCTCATTTTCAGGCAAACGGGCGGCTTGATAATCTGCCTCAGTACTGAAACCAAACAAACCAAGTCGTATCTGGAATGCTGCTTCCTCGGTTTTCAGCTTTTCTGCTCTGGCCAACATCGATTTTTCAATAGCTTCAATGCTATTTTTTAATTTTCCGAATTTTTGATTTGCAATATCGAAGCGTTGGCGTGAATTTTCGAGATGCTTATCGCATTGATCGATGCGTAAAGAGAGATGTGACTCTTCGTCATCTGGTTTTTTATCACCAAAAATTTTCTGCCGTTCACGAGTCAAGTTGTCTCGTTCAACAAGTAAGGCATTGTGCTCATCCCCCTGTTTTTTCAGCTCACGTTCAATTTGGATGATTTTTCTGGATTGATGTTGCGTCTGAAACTCCAAAGCTGAGAGTTGTTTTTCAATTTCAACTTTTCTTTTTTGTTGATAGGTTCGCTGGTCTCGACGTGTGGTTAATTCAAGTAAAACCTGATCCAGAGCATCCAGGTCCAGGTTTTTGATTCCATATGGTGATAGCTCACGTAATAGTTTATTCTGTACTTTTTGTAACGCTTTTGATTGCACAACCCACTCTTTTTTTGCCCGGTTAACCGCCCATTCGGCGGACTCTTTTTGGTGAATAGAGTGCTGAGTTTTCCGCTCCGATTGCACGGTGGATTCCCGAGCCTTTTCCATGGCCTCGCGCATCGTTACCATCTTTTTTTCATACCCCTCGGCGGCTTGCACTACCTTTAACGCGTTTTCCAAATTGCCATCATTTTCCTGCTGTAAGCGCGGTATGGCCTTGGCCCATTTTTTATCCGAAGTATCAATAGAGAGAATGCCTACGCCTCCTCGAACCCTAACCTCTTCAGTGGCGACGTTGTCAGTTATTTCCTTTTTTTTATTCGTAATTTGAGCCAAATCTTTCAGAATTTCAGTTTGTTTTATTTTAAGGTCAGAGGTCAATTCGTTTTCTTTTTTTAAATCAGTTCTTACACGATTCAAAACAAGGGTTATTTCATCGGGAACCGGGGTGTTCCCCTCAGCAAAGGGGTGTGTCTTTGCACCACAAAGCGGACATGATTCACCATCTTGAAGTTGATCCCGGTGCTTTCCAAAACTCAAAATTTTATTCACCCTAGAAAGTCGTGCTTCAAGTTGTTTCATCTCCTCTTCAAGCCCTGCTTTCTTTTCGGTTCGCTGCTGAAACTTCAAATCTAAAGACTTATTTTCAACGATGAAAATCTCATGTTGGCGATGGAGCTTGCTAAGCTTATTTTTCAATTCAGTCAGTGAGTTAATCGAATCACTGACGCGATTAAGAACTTCTTTTTTTTCTTTTATATTAGAGAGAAAATTTCGCCAGTCTGAAATCTCTCTGCCCGTTAATATCTGGTTAAGTGCGATCTGTTGTTGAGCGAAATTTTCTTGTAAATCAGAGGATTTTTTTTTATCAATTTTCAGAATTTTTGATTGTTCACTCCACCATTGAAGCGCTTTATTCTTTTGCATTTCACAGGTATCAAGCTCATCAAGCTGGTAACGGTGTTTATCCTCAGTTTCACGGAGTAAATCAAAGCGGCTTCGAATGCCTGAAAGGTGTTCAATAAGCCCCTCATCTGCTTTGCTTTTTTCAAGAGATTTCAAAATTGAATCGAAAACACTTTTTTTTGTATCGAGACTACGACCCTCTTCATTGTTTCTGGTGCGCATGGTGTCGAGTGTTTTTTCACTCGCTGTAATGATATTCAAAACTTTCTTTAAGGAAGCCTCTTTTTCCCCGATTTTGAAATCCAATTCCCTAACATTACGAATCACTAGCCATACTTCTTTTTGCTTATTTTTCTTTTTTGATAATTTTTCACTCGCCTGCTTCACTCCCTCTTCAGCTTGGTGCACTTCGGTCTTTTTTTTGGGTACCATATATCGGTGTTCGCTGAGGCTTTGACGATTCATTTCCTGTTCCTGGCGCAAAAAATCAAGACGAGTGTATTCCACGGCCAACTCCAATGCCTGTTTAGCATGTTCAAGCTTTTTAAGTTTTGGTTTAAAAGCCTTTTGGCGAGCAAACAAACTTTGCTTTTGTTGATCAAGAATAACCAGTGCTTTTTCAAAACTTCCGATATTATCCAGCCATGTGATTGCTGTCCTTTTTTTTTCAATTTGTTTATTTAAATCAACTTCCTGGAGATTTTTTTGTTCCAGGTTTGCTTTTAATTGCTGCTCTTCTTCCTCGCTCAACAATGGTATTCCATCCAGTTCGGATCGAAAAATTTTCAGTTTTTTTCCTTCCACGGAATGACGCTCATGAACAGACCTGGAAATTTGGCTGTAAATCTCGGTTCCGGTCAGTTGTTCAAGAATGGGGGAACGATCTCCCCGTTCAGCCTGAAGAAAAACATCGAAACCACCTTGTGCCAACAGCATGGAACGAGTGAATCTCTCAAAATTCATACCCGTAGTGGCTTCCACTTGTTCCGCGACACCACGAAGCGAGGCCTGAAAAACTTTTCCTGAATCAGCATCGGAGATCTCATGCTTTGGTGCCTGAAGGTCACTGTCTGGTTTTTTGCGTGCCCGATGCTGGCTCCAGTGACAACGAAACCGTCCTGACTGGGTTTCAAAAGTTACTTCAGAAAAACATTCGCCTGTCTGTCTAGACATCATTTCATTTTCGCTTTTGGTTATTTTATCCAAACGAGGTGTTCGGCCATAGAGCGCTAAACAGATGGCATCGAGAATGGTTGTTTTACCTGCTCCCGTCGAGCCGGTAATGGCGAAAATGCCGTTGGAAGTATAAGCGGGGTGTGTTAAATCAATAGTCCATTCACCAACGAGTGAATTCAAATTTTTAAAACGTATATTAAGAATTCGCATGTCCGTCTCTATTTTTCCTGGGTCTTTTTTTCATGAAGAGACATGACAATTTCTTGATAAGCACGCAACAGTTTTGGTCGTTGCTTATCAACGATCTCATGTTGATCCAAGCAGCGCTCAAACACATCATTGACGTTTAAATCATCAAGCGTTTCATCATGAATGCGATTGAGAACACGGTCTATGATTTGGTTGTTTCTGACGCGAAGTAGCTCCATTTCGGTTTCGGAAACAGCTTCTTCTAATCGTTTACGCAGATCGGTCATGATCTCCTCACCGTCATAGATGACTTCTAACCAGATTTTTTCTTGGGTGGCAGATAGCTCCAAAATTTGGGCAAAGATTTCATCCCAATTACCTTGTATACGCGCCAGTCTCTGAAAAGTCGGAATTTTAATTTGTACTACCGAGGCCTTTCTGCCAGAAAATGTAATAAGGCAGACACTCTT
This sequence comes from Gammaproteobacteria bacterium, assembly GCA_013151745.1. Lineage (GTDB taxonomy): Bacteria > Pseudomonadota > Gammaproteobacteria > JAADHS01 > JAADHS01 > JAADHS01. The sequence continues at coordinate 16,272 of JAADHS010000096.1, forward strand.
TTTTTGCTTGGCTTCACCAAAGCCCATTGGCAATGGCGAACCGCTGTATCGCATCACCTCTGAGTCATTGACTTTTTGATGTCCGTGTAAATGCCCCAAGGCAAGATAATCTATACATTCCGGGAAAATGGTCGAGGTCACCTGAGCAAGGGATCCGACATAAAGCGGTCTGGTACCATCGCCATCAACCGTTTGGCCACCTGCAGTAAAAAGATGTCCCATGGCAATGATTGGAATATCAATGCTTAATGATTTGCGCTTTTGTTCGGCCAACACGCCTACCTCGGTATAATGAGCGCGTATGCCCTCAAGTAATTTACGCTCTTTATCATCAATGCTTTCCCCCGCTTCCGCCACACGAAGATCACGATCCCTAAGATAAGGCACCGCGCAAACAATGAGTTCAGGGGAACCGTCCTGGCGTTGTAACAACAAAACTTCATCTTTACAGTTTTCCGTACTTGAACCTATGACATGGACATTAAGCACACGTAACAGTTCTTTGGGCGCATTTAAAAATGAAGGTGAATCGTGATTACCCGCAATTACGATGACATGGCGACAAGACGACGCAGCAACACGACATAAAAATTGATAATAAAGCGCCTGTGCACGATTAGTCGGAGTCGTTGTGTCAAAAATATCGCCAGCTACTAATAGAACGTCCACTTGTTCTTGCTGAATTGTTTCGGTTAACCAAGATAGAAACGAATCGAACTCTTCGTCGCGTTTTCGGCCATAGAGTGAACGACCCAGGTGCCAGTCTGAGGTGTGGAGAATTTTCATAATGTGTATTGTAATTTGAATTCAGAGAATATTTTTTTGCACACGCTAGCACATTTTACTGTGAGGTTATTTTTTGCCTATTAACGTAAATTATAGACGCACGCTTAAAGCTCAAACGTATAAGTTAAATAGAAGTCAGTGGGTAAAATCATGCTCTTACATAAGGGCAGCAAAAAAGTCGTATTTACACTCGCGACTCAAAAACCCATTTATCAAGGCTTTTGGCGCTGCAATCCCATAAAACACAGCCTCGATTCCATAACCATTGAGGGATTTTTTTCATATATCGAAGCTTATCTTTTGTGCTTTCAAATTCAATCATCAGCAAATCTCGCTTACAGTTATAACGAACATCATAACGTCTTGCATTAAAAGCGATGGTTGCAGCTTCTTCAAGTGTCACTTTGCTGCGAGAAAGGTTCAGCACTATTGTTGTTGATTTAGTCAGTGGCGAGTTAAAGGCCTGTTTACTCAAAACCTGTTGTGTTAAGCATTTTACGTTCATGAGATTTTGGTCTTGCTAAGATGAGCAACTATGCCACTTAATTGTAATGTATACGGAACAAGCATTTCTGTTCAGAAAACTATATCATACCTTCCTAAGCAAGATGCATGGCATAATCTACAGTGAAGTAGTGGGTTATTTAATTTTCCTTCCTAAGCTGGGCAGGTTGAACATCGGTTTGCTCTGGCGGTCTTAAAGAGATAAGGTGAAAATTAAAATACTGCTGGACGTATAGGGTTTTTGGTTGGTTGTTTCCACTGCAATACTGAACTCAAATTTCAGTGGAAAACACAAACAAAAGGCCGAAATGTCGGGCGTTGTTTTACCTCTATGTTGTTGGGTTCAGAGCAGATTGTTTTGCGTTATAGGCACACAGAAATACGCAGGGTGGTTCCGCTGGTATTGTTGAGATTGCTATCTGGGTATTAGGGTGGTTGTATCAAAAATAGTAATAGTGGGCTTTATTTGTAAGGATAAATCAACCAGGAAGTGATAGCGTGGAATTAGGATTTTGCTTGGCAGGCATTGCCGGTATTTGGGCGCTTGCGTATTTACGTATGCCTTTGTGGGTTTGGCTTGCAGCATCGGCTTTGTTGCTGCTGGCAATCAGTTTTTCCTCTGGATATAGCAGTATAACCATCACCTTACTATGGTTGTTGTTTAGCATTGTGGCGATCCCTTTGAGCTGGCCTTCGCTACGCCGTAAATTAATTACAGACAAAATTTTCCCCCTATTTTGTGCGGCTGTGCCGTCTATGTCTCAGACTGAGCGCGAAGCACTGGAGGCAGGGAGCGTTTGGTGGGATGGGGAGCTTTTTAGCGGTCGACCTGACTGGAAAAAATTATTAGCGATCCCGGCACCGCAACTGAGCGAAGAAGAGCAAGCTTTTCTGGATGGCCCCGTTGATCAACTGTGCCAAATGCTGGATGACTGGAAAATCACCGAAGAACTTCATGATCTGCCTCCCGAAGTTTGGCAGTACATCAAAGATAACAAATTTTTCGGCATGATTATTCCCAAAGAACAAGGTGGTCTAGGGTTTTCTGCACAAGCACACTCTCAAGTTGTTGTGAAAATAGCCGGACGCAGTATTACTGCAGCCGTCACCATAATGGTTCCCAATTCGCTGGGGCCTGCCGAATTATTGATGCGCTATGGCACTGATGAACAACGTAAATATTATTTGCCACGCCTGGCCAAGGGACAGGATATTCCCTGTTTTGCGTTAACCGGACCCGATGCCGGTAGCGATGCCAGCTCCATTCCTGATCGCGGTATTGTTTGCAAACAGCTCTTTAAAGGGAAAGAAACCCTGGGAATGCGCGTCACCTGGGATAAGCGTTACATCACTTTGGGGCCCGTTGCGACCGTGCTGGGTTTGGCGTTCCGTTTGTATGACCCAGAAAAACTGCTAGGTGATCAGGAAGACATCGGCATTACCTTGGCTTTGATTCCCACTGACACCGAGGGCGTCAACATCGGCAGACGACATTACCCGCTTAATATGGTTTTTCAAAATGGCCCTAACTCGGGACAAGATGTCTTTATTCCTATGGAATGGGTCATTGGTGGAGAAACACGCGTTGGCCAGGGATGGCGGATGTTAATGGAGTGTTTGGCCGCAGGACGAGCCATTTCCTTGCCATCGCTGAGTACCGGAGCAGGCAAATTAGTTTGTCGTGCTACGGGTGCCTATGCTCGCATTCGCAAACAGTTTAATATGCCCATTGGCCGATTTGAAGGGGTGGAAGAAGTTTTGGCTCGTATGGCAGGGTACACTTATATGATGGAAGGTGCCCGTGCTATGACCGCTCAATCCATCGATTTGGGTGAAGAACCTTCTGTCGCTTCTGCTATTGTTAAATATAATTTGACCGAAAGAATGCGAAAAATAGTGAATGATGCGATGGACGTGCAAGGTGGAGCTGGAATTTCCCTGGGTCCGCGTAATGTTCTTGCTCGTGTGTACCAAGCTATTCCGATCAGTATTACGGTTGAAGGAGCCAATATCTTAACCCGGACACTGATTGTCTTTGGTCAAGGCGCGATTCGCTGCCATCCTTACGTCCTTAAAGAGCTGGCGGCAGCAAAAAACCCGGACAAAGAAGAAGGGAAACGTGATTTTGATCGAGCGTTTATTGCTCATATCGGCTTCACGATCAGCAATCTCGCTCGAACTTTTTTTCTGGCATTAAGCGGAGCTCGGCTGGTTCCTGTGCCGGAGGTCACGACGGCAAAATATTATTACCAGCAGGTCACACGTATGAGTGCTGCTTTTGCTTTAGTCGCGGATGTCTCTATGCTGGTTTTGGGCGGGTCGTTAAAGCGACGCGAAAAACTATCAGGACGTTTAGCCGATGTATTGAGCCAATTATATCTGATATCGGCAACCTTGAAGCGATTTGCCGACGAAGGAAATCATCAAGACGATTATGCTTTAGTCCAATGGTCATGTGATGATGCCTTGCTTAAACTACAGACTGCACTGGATGAATTTTTAAGAAATTTTCCGGTTCGATCCGTTTCCTGGGTATTGCGCGTGTTGATTTTTCCTTGGGGCAAACCTTACAATGGCCCCAGCGATCTTCTTGGGCGACGTGTTGCAGAATCAATTTTAACGCCATCTGGTGTACGTGACAGATTAACCAAGGGTGTTTTTATTACACGTGATATTGAAGATGCTCGAGGGCGCTTGGAGGTTACTTTGGAACAAGTGGTTGCCGCTGAACCCATTGAGCAAAAAATCAGGCAAGCTGTAAAATCGGGCAAACTCGACATGGCCACCATTGAAACGCTACTGGATCAAGCGCTTGATGCGAAAATCATTAACAGCGAAGAAGCCGATACCGTACGAGTCGCCAATGCCAGTCGTGCTGCAGTGATTGCAGTCGATGATTTCACTTCTGGATCATGGCGAAAATAGAAAATTGATTGCGTGCGGTTTCCGCGTCAAACACGGTGTGTTATTGTTACGAATATATCGTTGTTGATCCGGATACAACAATACCCATGGCATTTATGAATTCAACATGCTAGCGCATGTAAATGTGTCCTGGATTCGGTTTTTTTGATTGAGGAAAAACTGAAGATGAGATACAGATGGACGCGAAAACGCCATTATTCATAATGCCATGGGTATATGATGCACCCTGCATTCCTCGCGATAAGGAGATCGCATTTTTATGATTAAACATAACACCAAATCCACGCATAAAAAAACCACACCGACAAAGACAAAAAAATCCACACTTCAAAGCAAATCCCCTTCATCGACTCAACATCGTTATGTCTATGTGGTCGATGGCTGCCGAACTCCTTTTTTAAAGGCAAAAGGTAAACCAGGCGCTTTTACGGCGTCCAATTTGGCTGTGCAGACGGGAAGGTCGTTGCTTGCCAGGCAAAATTTTTCACCAGAAATTATTGATGAAGTAATTCTCGGATGTGTGATGCCGGGTGCCGATGAAAGCAATATTGCAAGAATCGTTGCGTTACGCCTGGGTTGTGGTGACCATGTACCGGCGTGGACGGTGCAACGGAACTGTGCATCGGGCATGCAGGCTCTGGATAATGCTGTACTGAATATTACCACGGGGCGCTCCGAACTGGTTTTAGCGGGGGGGGTGGAAGCGATGAGTCACGC
>JAADHS010000064.1:0-11870 GCA_013151745.1 Gammaproteobacteria bacterium
CATTAGCCAAAGTAATCGCTTCACTCAGTGACCACAACAAAGTTTGCAATTCCAATTTAGTCGAACTGGTTTGTTCAAAACGCTTCACTTTTACCGTATATTTCAGCGAGGCTATAGATGTGCTCAGGTCAGATACCAGAAGGTAAGCGCCATACCCCACCTTTAACTGAGGATTAACACTACCGTCTGTAAAAACCCGCAAGTTAAGCATTTTTTAAATCCATTCAAAACTAAAGTCCGCTTTGTGTCGTAACAAACTTCTAAGGGCAGCCGTAATTGTAGTTTACATTTATGGATTTTCAATTACCATTATAGCAAGGCGAATAGTGAGTGTGTAACTGACGAACAAAGCTTCCGCCATCCATGGCTCACGCCCCTGGAATCTCCCCCATAGTTGAACACATCTAATTGAAAATTTATTAGAGGTGGAAAGTCAGAAATGTGAAATAATTTTTGAGGCTGCCCTAAGCAACGTGTTGCCGTGGAAAGAGATGTTTTTCTTTGATTAAAAATGTCTTATCGGATCCATGGCGTGATGAAGTACTCTCACAATTGTGATGCCGTGAGGTTGCTTAACGTAATACAAAATGTGACTTTCATAAGGGAAGCTGAGTAGTTCTTCGTAGATGCCTTCACGTTGTCTACCTAAATCAGGATTGTCCGCAAGGAGTTGAGCACGGGTTTCCAGTTCATCAAGGTATTTTTGAGCCTGTAAACTGTCCCATTGGTGAAGGGTGTAGTCGATGATATTTTCAAGGTCACGTTCGGCATTTTCAGTGAAATAATAGTCAGCCACTTATGCGCTTCCGTAAGTGGTTGATAACGGTTTTGCCCTCAGTCACTTTACCTGCCTGCAGATCGTGTATGCCTTCTTGTATGGCCGCTTGCAGCTGTTTTTCTTTAAGTGCTTCTAGTTGTTCATATTCCATCGCTGATATCACTACCGCAATGGGTTTGCCATTCTTGTTGATTCCAATGGGGCCACGTTGAACTTTAATCAGCATCTCCCCAAATTCGCGCTTGGCATCACTGGCATTGAGTCTTTCCATCGTGCACCTCGAAGTTAATTAATATGATTAAATGGATCAATTTAATTAATATTAGGCTGTTCATTGTCTTGTGTCTAGCTACGGCTTCTCATTTCGGCATATTTAACGTTTTCTATTGTTTAAGTTGTTGATTTATCGAGCTGGTAGCCATGAGAAGTAGTTACACTTCGGGTAGCCTGTGCAACCGATAAAAGGCTTGCCCGCGTTTTTACCATTTTTCACTGTGCGTTGTACCAAACGGCTGGATTTGCATTGCGGGCACGACGAACCGCTTTTTGCTGGTGGGTCACTGGTCTTGCCCCGTGATTTGCTTTGGTACGTGTTGCGAGCTTTTGCTGGTCTTGGTTTGCCACGACTATCAGGAAGTGTGCACTTGCATTCTGGATAACCACTGCAACCCCAGAAGAAGCCATTTCCCCCCTTTCGCCTTCGCAAATGTTTTCCGCAGTCTGGACAGGCATGTTGTGCTTTGTCACTACCTCCTGAAAACTGTTGTGATGAGGCATGGGTTGATCCAATTTGTTGTCTTGCTTGGCGTAGAACTTCGGTGATCCACTGGGTTTGTCCGTCGATGAATGCACTCAGATTACCTCGTCCCTGTGCGATATCATCCAAGCCTTGCTCCCACAGCGCGGTAGTGGCTGGGGATTTGATTTCTTTTGGCAGAATGGCAATCAAAGCACGACCTGTTTGGGTACTGACAATATGCTTTTTTTGTTTTTGGATAAAGTGCCGCTGCAACAGGGTTTCGATGATGCTGGCGCGTGTTGCCTCGGTGCAGATGCCGGAGGTCTCACGTAGGATTTTTTTCAGTCGAGCATCGGTAATCGATTTCCCCACCGATTTCATGGCGGCAATGAGTGTGCCTTCGGTAAAACGTGCTGGGGGTTTCGTCTGCTTGTTTTCGGGTGTCACCTTCAGTACTCGTGCAACCTCGCCAATCTTGGTAGGTGGCAGTGTTTGGTTTTCGTCATTTTTATCAGACTTATGTTGTCCTAATACCGTTCGCCAACCGTGAATTCTCGGCACCTTACCTGTGGTACGGAACTGCTCATTGCAGACGCTGACTTCAATGATAGTGTTATCATACTCATATTCGGGGTAAAACTGAGCAATATAACGACGGCAGATAAGATCGTAGAGGCGGCGCTCGTTCTCGGACATGCGTGAGATGTCGTTGGGTGCTGATGTCGGAATGATGGCGTGATGCGCAGTGATTTTTTTGTCGTTCCAAACCCGTGAACGCAAGTGGGTATCGGTTTGATCGACCAAGGTGCTATAGCCCATATCGGACTTTTTTAGCGTAGCGAGTATCTGGTCGGCTTCGGGGCGCTGTGACTCCGGCAAGTAGCGGCAGTCAGTACGAGGATAGGTCAACGCCTTGTGAATCTCATACAAGGCTTGGACTGTATCCAGCACTGCCTTAGCCCCCATGCCCCACCGCTTTGATGCTTCCTGTTGCAGGGATGATAGATCGAAAAGCAGCGGTGCCGGTTCTTTTTTGCGTTCTGTGTCGGCTTTGGTAATCGTGCCTTGGTTAGACTCAACTCGTTGCGCCACATTAAGGGCCGTCTGTTGATTAGTACAGCGGCCCTCGGAGTCGGTTACACCATTGGATGGTATCCACTTGGCTTTGAACTGGCCACGGGTAACAGCAAACACAACGGTCAGATCGTAGTATGGCGTTGGTTTGAATTGTTCAATGGCTAAGTCCCGCTGTACAACGAGATTCAGCGTCGGTGTCTGTACACGACCTACAGAGAGAACCCCCTCATGGCCGCTCTGTTGGCCGATCAGCGTGTAGGCACGAGTCAGAGTCAGGTTCATGCCCACTAACCAATCGGCTCTGGCGCGGCCTACACCTGCGTAATAAGGTGTTCATGTGGCATTTTGTGGGCGCTAGGTGTGTTGTTGAACACCGCTATGCAATTTATATTAAGTACTTTTAGTCGTTGACAGCAGGAAATATCAGCGTGGGCATTTCGTGGACACCTGTTGTGCGTTGTGGTGCATTTTATGGCAATGGCTGTCCGCACAACACATTGATTTAAAAGGAAATCATCTCAAACTGTATAGCTACGAACCAGGCGGTCGGGCGGTCGAATCGCTCCAGGTGCGCCATATTTTCAGTAAAATCAACCGATTAAAAATGCGACCCTAGCCGGTTTTTTCTTGCACGGAAACCATGCGGTCATTTTGCCAATTGTTGATCCCGTCGTGACTTCAAGACTGTCAGTGTAACGGCATCTAACAGTTCTGCAATCTCCGCAGCGCTATAGTGCGTGGTAATGTCACCAACCGTATGCCCGAGGATCACCTTTCGGGTCTTCTCCGGCACACCGGCCGCTCTGAGTCTGCGCCCACAGGTATGCTTAAGATTATTAGACCATTACATACCCTTGTCGCTATTTAAAGACTTACAGAGTTCTGCGTTTTCATTAAGCTTAGTAGTGACAAAATGATCATTTTAAAGCCTGTCCTGCCTGTTTTTTCGCCTGTTTCAGCTCGAAACTTTCAAACAAACTGCTTTTTATGTCGTCTATTTGTGTCACTTGCCATCATCTGCCCCATGGTAAGGAACTTGAATTCGGCTATGGAGCAAATTTTGCATATAATTTATACGCACTCTAAATAATGACATTTCGTGCATTTTTGAGTACAGCCTGTCACAAATAGAGGTTTGATATACATGGGAAACACCGCAGAGAAAACAGTTCCTCATTTTCCTGTTTCATCCCCTCCCATCAATAGTAAAAAATCAAAAAAACAACATGCAAAATCTAGACTCAGCATCGCTCGATTAATCCGAATTACGATTAGCATTATTGTGATCGCTCTTGCTCTGTGGGCTTTTTTGCCAGGACTGATCTACCCTGTGAGCAGAAATGCGGTTGTTAATGCTCAAGTGATGACGATTCGTGCTCCGATTCAAGGTGAAATAATATCACTGCTTTCTACGGCGGGACAGATAACGAGCAAGGGCGAACTCATTGCACGAATAGAAGACAATCGTATCGATCGTAGCAAACAGGCCGCGATGCTTGCTGAACAAGCAACCCTGCTGGAAAAAATGAGAGCTCTGGAAAAAGAAGTAGCAGAATTAAATAACTTTCAAGGACGACTAAAAAACAATGCAAAGGCATACCAAAGTTTAGTTAACAAACATTATGTCGCTCTCCTAGCTGAAACGGATACAAAATTGACAGCTATACGTGCCATAGCCAGCGAAACAAAGGCCAAATTGGGCAGACAATCCATACTATTTTCTAAAGGATTAACCACCCAAGCCGCATTCGATGCCATTCAGCGTGAAGACCGGGTCGCCCGTGCAGAGCTTAAAGAAGTTGAGCGCGTTATCGAACGCCTTGGCGTTGAACGAGAAAGCGCGATGCGAGGTGTCTATATTGGTGATGGTTTCAATAATGTGCCTTATTCACAACAACGAGGCGATGAAATTGATCTGCTACTGCAAGTCGTGCAGAGTAATTTGCGCGATGCCGATATTCGCCTGCGAGAGGTGGGTCGCCAAATTGATGTAGAACAGGAACGACTCGCGAGTAATAGTGGCGCAGATCTTATCGCACCTGATGACGGGCATATATGGTTGGATCTAGTGAGCGTAGGTGAATACGTGACAGCGGGGACACCTTTAATGCAGATTGCTAAAGTCTCGCACCTATTTCTCATTGTCACTCTTAATGAACGACATTTTGAAACTATTTCAATAGGAGACCCCGCAACGATCGACTTCATCGGTTCTCAAGGCAAACTAGATGGAACCGTTGAACGTATACAAGGTAGCAAATCAAAATTACCCGAGTCCAGGCTGGCAGTGGCATCGCCTCCGATTAAATCAAATGAGTTTTTTGTCTTTGTCAGATTAGACAACAATAAACTAAATAGCGATGCAAATAATTATAATCAAGTGGGTCGTCAAGCTAAAGTCACATTCTATTAGTTATGAGCGTACTTCTTCCAACTTTGTTCATTTTTTTGGTGCTCATCATATGGTTACCCATATTACCAAGAGAAAAAACCTGGGCACGTATATTAGTACTTGGCTTTGCTATGATACTTACACTACGTTATTTTTCATGGCGTGTGATGATCACCTTGCCCGACTTAACAATGAGTTTTCAGTCGTTATGGGCCTGGGTTTTCTTTATTTTTGAAGTTGGGGCCATTACGGGTCTGCTCATCGGCCTCGTTTTTCAATCACGCACCAGCAATCGCAGTGAAGAAGCGGATCAAGGCGTTGCACGCTTAATGCAACGTGATGTTGTGCCTTCCGTTGATGTCTTTATAGCCACGTATAATGAAGAGTTAGAGGTCGTCGAACGTACTATTGTGGGTGCGCTTTCACTTGATTATCCGCGTTACACCGTATGGGTTCTGGATGATGGCAAGCGGGAATGGTTACGGGAATTTTGTGAAAAAAAAGGGGCACATTATGTGACCCGACCAGACAACTTATATGCCAAAGCCGGCAACATAAATAATGGGCTTGCGGTCAGCAAAGAAAAAAGTAATGCTGATCTCATTATGGTTCTCGATGCTGATTTCGTACCGAGATCTGATTTTTTGTGGCGCACGGTTGGTTTCTTCGATGATAAAAAAATAGGGATAGTCCAGACACCACAATACTTTTTCAACCCCGACCCGGCACAAGCAAACTTATTAGCCGATCGCTTTTGGGTTGATGAACAACGGTACTTTTTTGATATTATACAACCCTCCCGGGACGCTTGGGATGTGGCCTTTTGCTGTGGTACGTCGAGCGTAGTGCGTCGACGTTACTTGGAGGAAGTCGGCGGTTTTCCCACTGACAGTGTTACCGAAGATATGTTATTGACCTTCGTTTTCCTGCAAAAAGGTTATATTACTCGCTATCTTCGAGAACGACTCAGTATAGGGCTTGCACCAGAAGGTCTTAAAGAATATTTAACACAACGGTCACGCTGGTGTTTGGGTACCTTGCAAATCCTTTGGCTCAAATCATGCCCCTTGTGGGCTTCGGGTCTGAATATGACACAGCGTATCAGTTTTTTGTGGCAAACACTGAATTGGGTTATTACTTTCCCATGGGTGCTGCTCTGTCTCCTCGCCCCTCTGATTTTTTTATTTACGGGTGTCTACGCGATTGAAACTCAAGGTAGCGATATTATCGCCTATTTTGCACCCGCATTCGTTGCCGTGTTGATGTCGATAAGCTGGGTTTCCCAGAATAAAAATCTGATTATAATGACCGATGCAACACGTCTGGTGATGGTTTTTACAATTTTGAATTCTATTTACCAAGGCTTGTTTCGCCCTTTTGGGCAAGGTTTCAAAGTAACCGCAAAGGGGGGGGATCGAAGTCAAGTTGTCATACATTGGCAGTTGTTGTGGAAATTAATCGTGTTATTTTTATTAAGTTTAACAGGCATAACCATCAACTTAATACCGGAATATGCTGTAATAGAAAACCATGACCTATTTTTAGCCAATCTTTTTTGGTCTTTTTTTAATATTGTGATAATTTTAATTGCGGCCTTGATTGCGATTGATCTTCCACGACAGCGTAGTCAAGAACGCTTTGCAGTACATGAACCTTCTAAAATGATACTGGGTGGCGATCAAGGCGTGTTGTGCCTGATTAAAGACCTGTCTCTCAGCGGAGCACGGGTACAGATGAATAATAAACCGTTACTGTCTGAGTCTGTACAACTTGATGTACCCGGAGTAGGACGTCTCAGTTGCAAAATAAATCGTCATATTAATACGCAGGAAGTTGCGATACAGTTTAGCGATCTTGCTTTTAACCGAGATGCGATGATTCGAAAGCTCTACACTCAGGGTTACAATAATGTTTCGCTTCGAGCAAAACCATTAAAACTCTTTATCATAGTAATGCGAAGGATCTTTGGCCGTGATCCGGCCTAGTTATTGCGCTCCTATTTTAGGGCGTTTGCGTTCAAAAAAACCGAATTTAAAGTACAACTCGCAGGTTGTTGCGAATGACTTTAACGCTTGAGTTGATACACTATCCCCCCTTGATAACGTACCGTTTCGAATCGATCACTATAAGACGCCATAGATTCGGACCCACCAAGAAATAGATAACCATCCGGTTCCAAAGTATCCGCTATACGAGAAATAATGTCTTTTTTTAAGTTTGTGGAAAAATAGATTAATACATTACGACAAAATACAACATGAAACTTTCCCAATGGGCTATAAGTTTTCATCAGGTTAATCTCGGTAAACCGTATTCTTTGTTTGAGTTCATTTTTAATATTCCACATGCCATCCCTAACATCAAAATATCGTTTTTTTTGATCTTCCGCGAGCCCTCTGGAAATGTCCATCTCATCATAGCAACCTTGCCTGGCTTTATTTAATACCGAGGAAGAAATATCTGTTGCTATTATTTCTATTTTTTTGAGTTTACTATACCCAGAGAGATATTCACTTGCCATCATGCTTAATGTATAAGGCTCCTGGCCTGATGAACAAGCCGCTGACCATAAGCGAGCTTTAGTGATGCCTCGTTTTTCCAGGGAAGGGAAAATTTCTTTTTTTAAAATGATAAAGGGGTGCCGGTCGCGAAACCAGTAAGTTTCATTCGTTGTCATGGCATCAACAACTTTAATTCTTAACCCGACATCTGATTTAAATTGATTGAGTAAGGCGCTAACAGAATTGATATTGATTTCTCGTATTACCGCGTTGAGGCGACTCATGACAAGATAGCGCTTATTTTCCCCTAAGACGATGCCACAACACTCTTGTAAAGTATGTTGGAATTGTTCATATTCTTCGTCAGATATTTCATTACTTTTCATCCTGAAAGTCCGAATTTCCCATAGATTTAATCATAAACTCTCATGTTTAAAAAATCAGGCCTCATCATTGTCTACACCTTCCTTCTCTTTCAAACGATCGAGTACGGCTTGACCCAATTCATCGGCTCGAAACTTGGGTATAAACCGATCTGCACCTACTTTTTCTATCAAAGTTTCATTAAATACACCACTGAGAGAGGTATGTAATAATATATAGATTTCGGATAATCCCTCCAACTTTCTCACTTCTGAGGTAAAGGTATAACCATCCATTACGGGCATTTCTATATCTGATATAACCATAAGTAAATGATCTAAAATCTCTGCCTCTTCATGTTGCCACTGCTTCAAAATATCCAAGGCTTCTTTGCCATCACGCGCAATCGTGACTTCAAAGCCTAACTGTTCTACCGTTTTCTTTACTTGATTACGAGCAACCGAAGAATCATCAGAAATTAATATATGCCATTGGTTTTTCGTGCAACCCTTGACCTCTTTAGCCAGGTCATCCGAAACATCAGTAGGCATAGCCACGACTTCCGACAAAACTTTTTCTACATCTATAATCTCAACCAGTTCGTTGTCAATTTCACATACCGCAGTAAGGTAGCTTCCCGTTCCCGCGACACGAGGAGGCGTATTGATATCACTCCAGGCCAAATTAACAATACGCTCAACAGCACTCACTAAAAACCCTTGAATTGAGCGATTATATTCAGAAATAACTATAAATGTATTTTCAATATTTTCAACCGGCGTCAGCCCTACGGCCATACTCAGATCCATAACCGGTATAGTACTGCCTCTGATAGTAACCACGCCGCGAATAACAGGATTGGAATGCGGAATATGTGACAATGACGGACACTGTATCACTTCTCGAACTTTGAACACGTTAATTCCATAGCGTTGTTTTCCAACCAAACGAAAGAGTAATAACTCTAAACGATTATGCCCAGCCAGTTGTGTACGCTGATCCACACCATCCAGGATGTTTGCCATTTCAATCTCCAAAATATAATCACAACCACACGGATAATTTCCCGTCCTCATGATATCGGCCAGGCGACCTTATACTTCAGTTAGTGCGCGTTCAATTCAATTTCATGACTAGCTCACTATTACGAGGAGTTTTAACGCCACCATGGAATAAAGAGGACATGCAACACCACCTAAGGAATAAAAATTAAATAGTCACGGGTATATGGCACTTTATTTGCAGAACCTTTTTCAAAAACAGATTAGCAAAACAAAGGATAAATGCATGCTTCATTTACTTCTCAGCAACAATAAAACATTTAAAGTTATATTTGTATTGCTTCTTGTTTTTTATGCAAATCAAGCACTCTCAAACTCACAGTATCAAAATTTAGCCACCCTTGAGTCACACGTTTATGATTTTCTCAACGCACAGCTAGACACCCACGTACCGACAAAAATCACCATAAGCAAATTAGATAAACGGCTACGTCTTGCCGCTTGCCAACAAACACTCGAGTCATTTTTGCCACCTGGCAGACGTTTATCAGGGCGAACGACTGTAGGGGTTAAATGTAATCATGACAAACCTTGGACTTTATACGTTAATGCCACTATTCAGCGCTTTGAATCCATAGTCGTCGCAAAAAGATCGATACCACGAGGCAGCATAGTGAATGAATCCGACTTAATACTTGCGAAGCAAGACACCTCTAGATTAAATGGGGCTTATTTTCGAGAAACCGCCTTAGTCATTGGTAAAAAAACGAAACAAACCATACGTGCCAGTACACCCTTGACCCAACGTGTATTAATTGAACCTCAAATTATTAAACGAGGAGACCCAGTAACGATTCTCGCTCAAAGTGGATTGCTCGAAATTCGCGCCCCAGGAAGTGCGCTTGCATCAGGAAAAATAGGTGACATCATTCTCGTTAAAAATACTAAGAGCAAAAAAACAATTGAAGCAAGAATCACTAATGACAATACAGTAATAGTGCAAATGTAAGAAATAAACACGTGATCAATTTAAAGAAATTAAATTCTATACCGCTAACTAAAATGTAGAGTTAGGAGGTTTGAATATTATGGCAATCGACATCGCCGGTAAAACGGCAACATCACTGCCAACACCACACTCGGAAACTGTTCAAGTTACACAAAATGAACCTACTGTCGCTCAGGATGAAACCGGCACTCCGTCGTCGTTGGATACAGTAAACATCACAGATACAGCAAATCAAATGCAACAATTACACAGTGAAATCAAGTCACTTCCCGTTGTTGACCTACAACGTATTGAAGCTATACGTAAAGAGTTATCTGACGATCGCTTTACTATTAACCCGAGCCAAGTCGCAGAGAAATTTGTTACTTTCGAAACAGCCCTAAGATAAGTGAGTTCACGGAGCAAAAAAAATGGATAACATAAATAAGGGAAATAGGCTCAACACGCTTCTGCAACGTCATATCCAGCAGGTCACAGCATTGTCTACGCTACTGCTACAGGAATATCAAGCATTACGAGCGGGTCATACTGATAAAATAGAGCAAATTTCTTTAGAAAAAAATCGTTTACTTAATGAATTAAAGAATCTTGAAAAAGAACAGCAACAATTTATCAGCTCCATTTTTGCTGAACAAGAAAAGCCTAACGTCACCATGATTATCGCAAACATGGCACCTCAGTACTCAGAGACACTGACCCCCCTTAATGAAAAATTGACACAACTGGCTGAGCAACCATAAACAAAACCAGATCAATGGTATTGTTATTACCATGGGTCAGCAATTTACGGAGAAAGCATTAGCCATATTACATGGCCAAAACCCTGCAGAAGTCAGTCAGCTTATCTATGGTCGAAACGGACAAACTGAAACCAAAATAGAGCATAATAACCTGACAACAGCCTAAGCTTTAAAACTAAGTGATTAAAGCCTCCTGAATTCATAACACCATGGGTATATACTTGCCACTATAATTAAAATCATCCTGGGTCAAAATGACATCAACGGCAGAAATCATGGCAGCCATAGAAAACACCTCTTCATTTGAACGCATTATTACTAAAGAACGCATGACTACCTTGCTCTCCCGGATAAAAGAGGCAAGAGGTTCAGTTTCGATTCATTTTGCGCGCAATACCAAGCAATTTAACAGCGCAATTCTTGAAATCAACCCTGAAAATAACACCCTTACTTTTGATGAATGTGTACCTGTGGAAGGCCATGACACGTTGGTCAAGCTCAAACAGTTCAATGTAACTGCCCGTATAGAAGGCATCAGCATACATTTTAAATCTGTACTCAAAGCCGTCAACACAAAAAATAATATCGCATCGTACGATGCCCAATACCCTGCTCGCATTCTTTATGAGCAAAGAAGAAAATACTTTCGTGTTCCTGTCGGTGAAAAGACTGAGATCTCCATAAGCATTAGCACTGAAACAGAACATGTTTATGCGGCCTACCTGGTGGATCTGTCATCGCA
Source organism: Gammaproteobacteria bacterium (assembly GCA_013151745.1). Lineage (GTDB taxonomy): Bacteria > Pseudomonadota > Gammaproteobacteria > JAADHS01 > JAADHS01 > JAADHS01. The sequence goes on from JAADHS010000064.1 coordinate 11,343, forward strand.
AGGAATCGGTGCTTACATAGAAAGCAATGATGAGTTTACAGAGTATGACAAAAAATATTTCTGTAAAATTCACTTACCCAATGGTCATTTTGTAAGCAGTGAATTAGAGCTACGGCACATACAACCTGACGACAAAAGTAAGCAATTACAAATAGGATACCGATTTATTAACTTAAACCCGCCTCAACGCGCATTACTTGAACGCTTCATTATGACATTACAACGTGACGCCATAAAACGTAACCAGGATGATGAGTAAAATTTTGAGCACAGTCAAAACTTGCTATAATACGCACTACCGCTCGTAGCTCAGCTGGATAGAGCAGCCCCCTCCTAAGGGGCAGGCCGATGGTTCGAATCCATTCGAGCGGGCCATTTCTTTTCAAACTCTGACCGCCATGGAAAGCACATGCAGGTTAAATTTCAAATGCCAAGGGTATATACCCATAGCGTTATGAATTTAGGCGCTTTCACGCACAGCTATACCTCATCTTCAGATTTTCCTCAATCGAAAAAACTCAACTTAGA
>JAADHS010000064.1:11889-13389 GCA_013151745.1 Gammaproteobacteria bacterium
ACTAGGTCTGCGTTTTTTCTCAATCAAAAAAACCGAATCTAAGGCATATCTGCACGCGCTAACACCTAAATTCATAACGCCATGGGTATAGAAGTGATTTATTATTTTTTGTGTGTAACCTTAGATTGGAGTCGAGGCAATATACGAACCATTTTGACTGCGTTCTCAGCCGTTTGAACAATTTCAAAAGGATAGTGATCAATGAGCAGGCTGGTGCCTGGCACCGGAATAGACTCCAAATGCTCTAACACCAATCCATTGATTGTTTTTGGTCCATCAGTGGGCAGAGACCATTTCATCGCTCGGTTAATTTCGCGAATATTTGCTGTTCCCGTCACCAAGTAAGAACTATCATCTTGCTTGTGTATATCCGGACTGGTAATGGAAGCATCGGTTGTAAATTTACCAACAATTTCTTCCAGTATGTCTTCTAATGTCACCAAGCCGAGAATATCACCATATTCATCGACAACCAGGCCAATTCGGTGCTTATTTTTTTGGAAATGAAGTAATTGATTGTTGAGTGAGGTGCCTTCGGGTACAAAAAAAGGTTTATTAGCCAATTGTATCAATATCTCAGCGCTGAGGTCACCGCGAGTGTGATGGTGTAAAATATTTTTCATATGAACCATCCCGACGACACCATCAATGTCATTATAATATATAGGCAAGCGGGTATGCTGACTGGTGCTTAATTGCTTTAAAATAGTGCCCCAATCATCTTCTAGGTCGATGCCAATAATTTCAGCGCGGGGTATCATTATATCTTCTACTGTTGCCTTTTCGAGGTCTAATATACCGACTAACATCTGCTGATGACGTTGTGGAATCAGCGCGCCTGCTTCGTTGACTACGGTGCGCAGCTCATCACGACTCAGTTGTTGCATCGCGCCTTCACCTTTTCGTATGCCTAAAATTTTAAACAAGCCGTTGGTGATCATACTGATGAGCCAGACTATAGGATAGAATGTTTTTAGAAGGGGAACGTAAATATAGGCTGCAGGATAAGCAAAACGTTCGGGGTACATCGCAGCGAGCGTTTTAGGGGTCACTTCAGCAAAAATAAGAATAACCACGGTAAGGATCAACGTAGACATCCAGAGTCCACTTTCGCCCAGTAGGCGCAATGCAATTAATGTGGCGATAGACGAGGCAAGAATATTAACAAAATTGTTACCCAACAATATCAGGCCAATTAATCGGTCAGGTCGATCAAGCAAGGCTTGTACTCGCAAAGCACCAGGATGGTTCATTTTTGCACGGTGGCGCAAGCGATAACGATTAATACTCATCATGGCTGTTTCCGTTGAAGAAAAAAACGCAGAGAGCAAAATCAAGATAAAAATCGTAATAAACAGAGCGGCTAAGGGAATATCATGCATGATAGGGGAGAGCTTATCGTCCTAATACCAGTTCGAATACGAGTTTACTGCCAATATACGCCAGCAACAGCATAAAAAAACCGCCTAGAGTCCAGCGTACGGCAATTTTACCTCGCCA
>JAADHS010000067.1 GCA_013151745.1 Gammaproteobacteria bacterium
AAGAAAGCGTAGCGGTGATTACCGAGTCGGGTCACTCTCGTTTCCCTGTCATCGGTGATAGACGAGATGATGTGAATGGTATTTTGCTGGCTAAAGACTTGTTGGTTTATATGGGAGGCAATCACGATGATTTTAATATCAGGGATTTGTTACGACCCGCAGTGTTTATTCCGGAAAGCAAACGTCTGAACGTGTTGTTAAAAGAATTTCGTGCTAATCGCAATCATATGGCGATTGTTGTTGATGAATATAGTGGTGTGTCGGGCGTCGTCACTATCGAAGATGTGCTTGAGCAGATTGTCGGTGACATTGAAGATGAGCATGATATTGATGAAGGCATCTCTATAAAAGATCATGGTAAAGGGCAATTTACTGTTGAAGCTTTAACGCCGCTAGATGAGTTTAACGAATATTTTAAGGTTGATTTATCGGATGCCGAATTTGATACCATCGGGGGCGTGGTGGTGAGTCAATTTGGTCATTTGCCACAAACAGGAGAGCAAGTTTCCTTTGAGGCTTTTGAGTTTAAAGTATTGCATGCAGATAGTCGCCGAGTGAAATTGTTACAAGTCTTATATAAGAAGAGTTAGCGGCTGATTTATTCAAGCCGAAAAAATATTCATATTCGGTGCTCTGTTATCTGATGTTTCAACTTAACAGGTCTCGAAAAAAGTGAATAATTTTGGCGTTTATCCTACACATTTTGTCGTATTTCACTGGGTTTATTATGGCTCTGGCTGTCTTAAGCTGGCATGTAAATCAAGGTGGCTTCGATCACGTCCCACTGATTTTTTCAGGTTTATCAAATTTGCTGCTTTGCTGCAAGCAAGATAGGTATTTTGATAAATGATCCATTCTCTATACCCAATGGTGTGATGAGTTTAGGTGTTAGCGCGTATCGCTGTGCCCTAGATTCGGTTTTCCCGATTGAAAAAAAACCGAAAATGCGGTGCAGATGTGCGTGAAAGCACCTAAATTCGTAACGCCATGGGTATATACTGTGATGCATAATTTATGGGATACTAGCGCCGCCAGTTCTTGTTTTCATGCTGATACAAACGAAACCATCTGGTTTTCGAATAGAGTGCATGGCTTTATTTTTAGGTAATCCATTGATGTTTATTGTTATTTTTCTTTAGGGTCGCATGGCTTAATATCACTTTTGTCAGCATGACGCAAAACGAGCTGGATGCGCAGGAATCCCGTTTAATGAGGTTAGTATGAAAGAAAATAAAGAAAAAGCACTTCAAGCGGCATTGTCGCAAATTGAGCGGCAGTTCGGTAAAGGTTCTATCATGCGCATGGGCGATAAAGGCAGTCTGGCGCATGATATTTCCGTGGTATCTACGGGTTCCTTGGGTTTGGATGTTGCTCTGGGCATTGGTGGTTTGCCTCGTGGTCGGGTTGTCGAAATCTATGGTCCGGAATCTTCGGGTAAAACCACGCTGACTCTACACGTGATCGCCGAGATTCAAAAAGCAGGAGGGACAGCAGCATTTGTTGATGCCGAGCATGCTCTGGATCCTATTTATGCGGAAAAATTGGGAATACAACTTGATGATTTGCTGGTATCACAGCCAGATACGGGTGAACAGGCACTGGAAATTACAGATACCCTGGTTCGTTCTGGTGGCGTTGATATTGTGGTTGTGGATTCCGTTGCCGCACTGACACCCAAAGCAGAAATAGAGGGTGACATGGGTGACCATCATGTGGGTTTGCAGGCGCGTTTGATGTCCCAAGCTTTACGTAAATTGACGGGGAATATTAAACGATCCAATACGCTGGTCATTTTTATCAACCAAATCCGCATGAAAATTGGAGTTATGTTTGGCAATCCTGAAACTACAACGGGTGGCAATGCACTAAAGTTTTACTCTTCGGTGCGCCTGGATATTCGTCGTATTGGTGCCATTAAACGGGGCGACGAAATTGTCGGCAATGAAACGCGTGTGAAAGTGGTTAAAAATAAAGTGGCGCCTCCGTTTCGCCAAGCAGAGTTCGACATTTTGTATGGCGAGGGAATTTCTCTGGAAGGAGAGATTATTGATCTAGGTGTTAAGCAGGGTATTGTTGACAAGGCGGGAGCCTGGTATAGCTATAATGGCGATCGTATCGGCCAAGGCAAGGACAATGTACGTAAACATTTAAAAGAGCACCCGAAGTTGGCAAAAGAAATAGAGGTGCAGATTCGTGCGAAACTTTTACCTGCTGAGCAGGCTACAGAAAGTGATGCTGCTGATGATGTGAGTGTTGCTAAATAAAACGCGCGTTTAGTAAGTGGTCTGGGCTGGATCTTTGAAATCAAAAGAAGAAGAAAAATATTCAGCCAAACACGCTCAAACAATTGCCTTGCGTCTGCTTGCTCGCCGAGAGCATAGTTACTCTGAACTGATTACTAAGCTTGAGCTAAGAGGCTTTGAATCGCAGGATGTGGTGGCCATGATGGATCATCTTGCTGATCAGGGGCTACAAAGCGATGCCCGTTTTGCTGAATCGTTTACCCGCTATCGCATAAGCCGCGGTCAAGGGCCTTTGCGCATTCGCGGAGAATTACAGCAACGGGGTGTAAGCAGTGAATTAATTACCCTGGCTCTGGATTCAGAAGGGGTAGATTGGGTAGAATTGGCAGGCGCGCAGCGCTGCAAACGTTTCGGCCCGGATAGGCCAAAAACCCACGCTGAACAAGCGCGACAGCAACGATTTTTACACTACAGAGGGTTTTCCTCAGAACACATCCGCTATTGTTTTAAATAAAAATTGAAGTCAAAATGAAAAGTGCAGATATTCGTGAGGCCTTCCTGACCTTTTTCCAGGAGCGAGAGCATACTGTGGTAGCCAGTTATTCTTTGATCCCCGGGAATGATCCGACATTGTTGTTTACCAATGCCGGCATGGTGCAGTTTAAAGATTGTTTTTTGGGAGAAGACGTGCGCCCCTATGTTCGTGCAACCAGTGCTCAGCGTTGTGTGCGTGCAGGGGGGAAACACAACGATTTAGAGAATGTCGGTTATACCGCACGCCACCATACTTTTTTTGAAATGTTGGGTAACTTCAGTTTTGGAGATTATTTTAAACACGAAGCCATTCGGTATGCTTGGCAGTTTTTGACGGAAACTTTGCAGATACCGGTTGAAAAACTCTGGGTCACAGTTTATGCCGAGGATAAGGAAGCCGCCGATATATGGTTAAATGAAATAAAAATAAATCCAGACCGGCTTACACGCATTGCGGATAAACCGGGAAAAAAATACGAAAGTGATAATTTTTGGGCGATGGGGGACACGGGTCCTTGTGGTCCTTGCACCGAAATTTTTTATGATCACGGGTCTGATGTTGCAGGCGGGCCTCCGGGTACACCTGAAGAAGAGGGAGATCGTTATGTCGAAATCTGGAACCTGGTTTTCATGCAATATGATCGTGCGGCGGATGGCTCAGTAAAACCATTGCCAAAACCATCGGTAGATACCGGTATGGGTTTGGAGCGTCTGGCGGCGGTTCTGCAAGGGGTGCACAGTAATTACGAGATTGATTTATTTCAAAACCTGATCAAAGCAGTCGCCACGGTTGTAGCCTGTGACGACTTGCATAATAATTCTTTAAAAGTGATCGCCGACCATATTCGTGCAGCAGCTTTTTTAATCTTGGACGGGATTGTTCCCTCTAACGAAAAACGAGGTTACGTACTGCGACGCATCATTCGCCGGGCGATACGGCATGGCTATATGTTGGATTGCAAACAAGCCTTTTTTTATAAATTAGTCGCGGCATTAGTCAATGAAATGGGGCAGGCTTATTCTGATCTTGCACAACAACAAAGCCAGATCGAGGACGTGCTCAAGGCAGAAGAAGCCCGTTTTTCTGAAACGGTTGAGCATGGCATGACCATACTCGAAGAAACATTGAGCGGTATGCAAGCAGGCGATGTTCTTCCTGGGGCGCTTGTTTTTAAACTTTATGATACCTATGGCTTTCCAGTTGATTTGACCGCTGATGTTGCGCGGGTAGCTCAGATTACCATCGATCAAACTGGTTTTGACAAGGCGATGGAAATGCAACGTGAACGGGCACGTTCTGCCAGCCAGTTCGCTGTGGATTACTCCGTAAATTTGAATCTTGATGTGACAAGTGAATTTTGTGGTTACGATGTCATGGCGCTGGAGAGTCACGTTGTTGCTTTATATAAAGATAGCAAACCAGTAAAAAAACTTAATAGTGGTGATGAAGCGGTTGTGGTGTTACAGCGAACGCCGTTTTATGCTGAATCGGGCGGACAAACGGGCGATATTGGTCAGTTGACATGGCGTCAAGGTGAATTCATTGTTAAAGATACACAAAAGCAAGGAAAGGCTATTATTCATATAGGGGTCGTCACCCAAGGCACTTTAGATCGAGAAGCAACCGTCATGGCAACCGTGGCGGCGAAACATCGCCAGTCAACGATGCAAAATCATTCGGCGACTCATCTTTTACATGCGGCATTACAGCAAAAACTAGGGGCGCATGTGGTGCAAAAAGGGTCATCCGTTGATGCCGAGCGATTGCGCTTTGATTTTTCTCATCAACAACCGGTCACTGCCGAGGAGTTGGTTGAAATCGAAAACTTGGTGAACAGTCAGATTCGGCAGAATACTGAAGTGAAAACGGAGCTTATGTCTTTTGATGAGGCAAGTAATAGTGGTGCCATGGCACTCTTTGGCGAAAAATACAGCGATGAGGTGCGTGTTCTTTCCATTGGTGACTTTTCTAAAGAGTTGTGTGGTGGTACTCATGTTGCGCGTGCGGGCGACATCGGCTTGTTTAAAATTATGCTGGAAACGGGTATCGCCTCAGGTGTACGCCGCATTGAAGCTGTGGTCGGTGCTGCTGCGATAGCCAGCATGAATGCGAATGAGCAGACCTTACGAGAGGTCGCAGGCCTGGTAAAAGCAAGTCGAGATGAAGTAAAAGATAAAGTGCAAACGGTATTGCAACGTTTACGAAGCCTGGAAAAAGAAAATGAACAACTCAAAGGAAAGGTCGCAAATCAACAAGGTGCGGATTTAAGTTCTAGCGCTGAGGAAGTAGGGGGCATTAAAGTACTGGCCGCTTTGTTAGATGGCGCAGATCCAAAAGGTTTACGCGCCACAGTAGATCAGTTAAAAAACAAACTGGGCAGTGCAGCGGTTGTTTTGGCGACGGTAAGCAACGGCAAAGTAAGCCTGGTCGCCGGTGTAACGGCAGATTGCACTCAATGCATCAAAGCGGGTGAATTGGTTAACCATGTCGCAACTCAAGTGGGCGGCAAAGGGGGGGGGCGTGCTGATATGGCGCAAGCGGGCGGTGCCAATCCCGAAGCTTTGCCTGCCGCCTTGGACTCAGTGCCAGAGTGGGTTCGTAGCAAACTAAGTACACCGTCATAAATGAGTTAAAATAATTGTGGCGGGGTACTTAAGTTAATGACATTAATCGTACATAAATATGGGGGAACTTCGATCGGCAGTATCGAGCGCATTAATGCCGTGGCTGATAAAATAGCCAAAGCAAAACAATGCGGTGATGATATTGTGGTTGTTGTTTCGGCGATGAGTGGTGAAACGAATCGTTTGTTAGCGCTGGCTAAAGACGCTAATCCAAACCCAAGTCCACGTGAGATGGACGTTTTGTTGTCTACAGGTGAACAGGTGACCATCGCTTTGCTTGCCATGGCTCTGGCAAAGAGACGGTGTCCTGCGAGATCCTATACGGGTGGACAGGTTCACATTTTAACCGATAGCACTCATACCAAAGCTCGTATTGTCGCGATTGATGACAAAAATATCCATCAAGACTTAAAGCAAGGGCGCGTGGTGGTCGTTGCTGGTTTTCAAGGGGTGGATGAATCGGGCAATATTACGACCTTGGGTCGCGGGGGGTCAGATACGACCGCTGTGGCTTTGGCTGCCGCGTTGCATGCCGATGAATGCCAGATATATACCGACGTGGACGGCGTTTATACTACCGACCCTCGAGTGGTTCCCGAGGCGCGTCGACTTGATTTTATGACCTATGAAGAAATGCTTGAAATGGCGAGTTTGGGTGCCAAGGTATTACAAATCCGTTCGGTCGAATTTGCCAGTAAATATCAGGTTCCCTTGCGAGTATTGTCGTCATTTGAACACGGACAGGGTACGTTAATAACAGCTGAGGATGAGCGTGTGGAAAAACCACTGATATCGGGAATTGCATTTAACCGTGATGAAGCCAAATTAACTATTTTGGGTGTTCCCGATTTGCCAGGTATTGCATCGAATATATTGGCTGTCGTCGCAGAGTCCAATATAGAAGTCGATATGATTATCCAAAATGTAGGGCAAGATGCCACGACAGATTTTACCTTTACTGTACACCGCAATGATTACGATAAAGCACTCGCTTTGCTGCAGAAAAAAGCGAGTGAATTGGGTGCACGTGAAGTGAATGGTGATAATAAAATTGTGAAGGTTTCGGTCATTGGGGTGGGTATGAAGTCACATGCCGGTGTTGCGGCAATGGCTTTCAAAGCGCTTTCTGATGAAGGTATCAATATTCGCATGATTTCCACTTCCGAAATTAAAATATCAGTCGTTGTGGATGAAAAGTATTGTGAGCTTGCAGTGCGTGCACTGCATAGTGCGTTTAATTTAGAGGTGGAAGTTCAGGAAGCTGTTCGAGAATCGTGAGAATGTATTTTTCTATACTCATAATGTTATGGCTATCAATCAGGGTTATGGCATGATGTCATCAAAATCAGTAATTCCGAAAAAATCGTTTGTAGTCTGGTGAGGTGTTTTTGAACAAGGATTAAGAATCGCAATAAGGTGTGTAATGCCATATTGTTGCGCTGTTTTTAAAGCACTTAAATTATCGTCGATTAACAGTGTACTTGCAGGGTTAAAAGACTCTGTTTTTTGTAGCTCGCTCCAAAAGTTAATGTTTTCTTTAGGGGTGCCAAGATCATGTGCGCTGATTATGTTGTCCAGGTAGAGGTCAAGATGAGTGTGTTCCAGTTTAATATTTAAACTTTTGGGGTGCGCGTTGGTGACTAGTACGGAACGTTTGCCATGGTTTTTCAACCAGCCAAGAAACTTGAGCGTTGTGGGTTTAAAGCAGATACGATGAGCAACTTCTCGTTTTAAGGTTTCGACATCAAGGTTGAGTTCCTTTGACCAGAAATCGACACAATACCAGTTTAAACTACCGGCGAGTTTCTGAAACTTGGGTATGAGAATGCGTTGTGTTGTCAGCCAATCCAGCCCACGGCGGTGAGCATAGTTTGCAGGCAGGTATTCTTGCCAAAAATAGTTGTCAAAATGCAGATCTAGCAATGTACCGTCCATATCGAGCAGTACCGTGCTTATATTATGCCAATTAACCATTCTGGCTATCCTAACACATTGTCTGTGTGATAATGTCAACTCTATCGTTGCATAAATTGTGCCCCATTCCTTATCTGCTGTTCTAAAATGGCCTTGACGGTGTACTAGTTTTTTATGCAATGATAGGGGCAAGCGTCACGCGCATCACTATCTGTCAACATGGGACGGGATGATTTCAATGGAAACAAAAGAAATTATAAAGCTACTTGCTCCGGTCTCTCGTATTGCAGAACAGGCAACGGTTGCTATTCTCGATATCTATCATGACGCGTACTCAATAGTGAAAAAAGCGGATTATTCCCCTGTTACCGATGCCGACCTGGCGTCACACGACATTATCAAGGCGGGCTTGGCCGCGTTAACACCCGAGCTACCTGTGATTTCTGAAGAAGATACGGTGATACCCTTTGAAGAACGGAAAAAATGGTCAACTTATTGGTTAGTGGATCCCTTGGATGGGACGCGTGAATATATTAATAAAACCGATGAATTTGTGATTAACATTGCGTTGATTGACCATCATGTACCAATATTAGGTGTGATTTATGTTCCTGTTACCGGAGTGGTTTATTACGCGATACAAAATTATGGTGCATTTAAAAAATATAGAGCTGAAGAGCCCGAGCGTATCAGAACAAAAAGCTGGCAGGGTGGTAAGGTCGTCCTTGCTGCTAGTATCAGATCATCTGATCAACGTTATCAAAAATTGAAGCAATGTCTGGGTGATTATAAAATTCTAATTCGAGGCGCTTCTTTAAAATCCTGTTTGGTCGCCGAAGGCTCTGCCGATCTTTATGTTCGTTATGGAGAAACATCGGAATGGGATACGGCCGCAGCTCAGGTTATTATCGATGAAGCGGGTGGTGCATTGATGGGGTGGGATGGCTTACCTTTGAAATATAACTGTACGCCATCATTATTAAATGATTCTTTTATTGTTGTTGGTGATAAAAGCCATGATTGGCTCAGCTTGATTCCTGAAGATAGTTTATGCGGGGTTGCGAAATAAACCTCTCTTCATGAATAAGTATATTATAAAAATAAGCAATCCCCCCGTTGATAAGCTCCCGGATGCGCCCAGGCCCCGTTCGATGACATAGTCTTGGCTTATTACTTCACTGCTGTTCCCCGCGTTATCTACAGCGATGAACTTTAATGTACCTGAGATTAATATCGGTGCGAAATTTCTCAATAGAACGGAAGTGCCATTTTTTGTATATTCAAGTCTGTTTTTCTGTGCATTGAAGGTCGTTGTGAAGGACGGTGTCGATCCATCCGTGGTAAAAAAGATGGAGGCACAGCTTGAAACGGAGCTATCAGAGGTGTCTCCATCATTGCAAATTAATGGCACAGTTTGTGTTATGGGGTAGGTTCCTGGAAGTAGCGCAGCTGACACGGTCGGTGAATTCCTGTCGATGGTATAGGTTTCAGTTTGAGTCGCATTACGTGTACCCTCATTATCTTCTGCATAAAAAGAAAGTTTGGCGGAGGTGCTGACGGTGACGGGGCTGGTGTAAATCTCCCAGGTCGCTGTGCTTAAATTTTCATCGGTAGTAAAAAAAATATTCGCGCAACCGGTTTCTGATTTATCCTCACAGCTTAATGTAATGGTCTGGGTGGAATTAAAACTTCTGCCTATGGGCTCTGCTTTGGCCGTGGGTGGGGTGAACAGATAAGCTGCAAAAGAAGGGCTGGTTGTATTGCTGATGGCGTCAAAGTTTCCGCTTACAAACAAAAATTGTCCGCTGCTTACCAGGGTTTGTCGACCTGTATTGGCTGTGTCGGGGTCAGGTGTCCAGTCCGTTGCGTTATTGGTCTCTACGGTCGCGCGTAACGAGGCTATATTGTTTCGATTCTGCCCCCCTATATTTGTAAATGTGCCGCTGGCATAGACCAGGTTGTCAAAATTGCTGACCAGCAGATCGCTAATATTAGCTTCTGGGTCGGGTGCTGGATCCGTATCCGTATAGGATGCGCCTGGATTCCAGCCCAGAAGTAATCCATCAATTGTACTGAAAGCGGCTAAGCGACTACGAGTGGACGCTTCTGTACTCGTAAAGCTCCCTCCGGCATAAAGCACGGCCTGGTTATTGCTTAAGGTTAAGGCATTGACAACACCATCATCAATGCTGGGAGACCAGTCAGTAAAAGCGATGCCGTTGCTGGTGCCAAGAGCGGCGATACGGTTGCGCGCTTGCCCTCCAATCGTTGTAAATGAACCGCCTGCGAATAGCGTAGCTCCATCCTGTGAAAGAAGTAAATCGTTGACTGTATTGTCGCTGTTGGCATTCCAGTCCATGAAATAATTATTGGCATTGTTTGTCGCGTCGATAGCGGCCAGGTAGTCCGGGTGAGTGATTGTATTTGAAAATGTACCGCCTGCAAAAAGAATATCATTTGGAATATTATCATGCGCCTCTACCCAATCATCTGCCCCATTGGTACTTTTGTAGAGTAAGGTAGAGGAGGTGCCCGCGTAAACATCGCTTGAGTTGTTGGGGTGGGTTGCAATCGAAAATACGAATTCGTTATCAAGTCCTGTGACTTTTCTGGTCCATGCTTCACCGCTGTTCGTTGTTTTATATATGCCTCTTATCGTTGTTGCCGCGTAGAGTATTGAGGGATTTGAATGATCCAGGCTTAATCGTGAGACACTGCGAACCGGGAGCCCCGCATCGCGTCTCACCCACTTTTCTCCATCATCATCGCTAAAAAATATGGTGCCAGTATTAACAATAAATATTGATGAAGGGGTATCGTCGGCAACCGGTGAGGGGTCAATTTGAATATCCAGTATAGACTTGTCAACCAGTGTGCCGATGATATCCGTCGCAGTCGCAAATTCGCCACTATCCTCTATTTTGAATAGTCCATTTGTTGTTCCCATATAAAGTAAATTATTTTTGTTAGGGTCGGGTGCGATCCGTCTCACATTACCAAAAGCACGAAGGACCCAGGTTGCTCCACCGTCTTTACTGCGAAATAACCCACCTTCTCTATCTCCCCCCTCTGTGCCCGCGTAAACAGTAGAACCATCAGGCGTGATCGCGACAGTACTGACGTCCTGTTGTGTGAGTCCAGAATTGATGACGGCCCAGTTTGCACCACTATCGGTGCTTTTAAAAACCCCACCACCCCAGGTGGCGGCGTAGAGCGTAGCGCTTTGAGTGGGATCAATCACCAGGTCTTTAACAAATAATGTTG
>JAADHS010000102.1 GCA_013151745.1 Gammaproteobacteria bacterium
AATGTACTAGCTTCGTCTACATTGGACTGGAGTGCCGTCATTTCCAAGCTGCATGTATTGTGCTTTCGGTTCTTTTTTTAAGGTAAACGTCACCAAACCACGCTGGCAATTCATAATAAATTCTTGACGAAAAACCTGTGTCACCATCAACTCTTTGCACATTTGGAAAGAAAGGTCTGCCGTCTTGCCCGTACCTATAAAGTACTGAGTTTCGCAATCCGCTTTGCTTATAGCCATAACCGGGAAACTCGACATTGCCAACAATACAGCAACAATAACGGGGTTAATCAGTCTCACAATGACTCTCCATACCGCCTCTTTTAAAAATGAGGCTATTATCATGAGTCATCGGCAAAATCAAAATCAACTTTAGACATTAACTCTACACACTAAAAAGTAACCTTGCCCTTCAATTCTCACTCGCCAACAGCCTTTTTTCGAAGTAAAATGTAACCGATTCACAGAACCCAGGATTTAAGCACCGAATTGAGGCACTGGGAAAGGCAACGAAATCAGTTAACGCTATATAAAAAAGCAATTAACCATTGATATATAAAGATTTTATAAATTAAGTCACGCCACCTTTCCCTCCTGAAATACATATATATAATGTTTTCAATTAAACGTTTTATTTAAACCAAGTAGACTTAAAGATAAATTTTGGAGTATTTATGACTTACGTAGTGACAGAAAATTGCATTAAATGTAAATTTACAGACTGTGTCGATGTCTGCCCTGTCGATTGTTTTCACGAAGGACCTAATTTTCTAGTCATCAATCCGGAAGAATGTATCGATTGCACGCTATGTGAGCCAGAGTGCCCTGCAAATGCTATTTTTTCAGAAGACGACCTCCCTGATGAGCAACAGGAATTTTTAGAATTGAACGCCGAGCTTTCTGAGATATGGCCCGTTATTGCTGAAGTTAAACCCGCCCCTGAAGATGCCGATGAATGGAATGGCAAAACCGACAAGCTCAAGGAGCTGGAACGTTAAAAAGCTGAGCTTTGCGTATTTTTCAGTTTTTTATACGTAGAAGCTGTAAAAACTGTTGTAAATATTGAATAACAACGACATGACCTTATCAAGCAAACTCACTAACCTATTACCCATAGGTCTCTTTCACTCAGACCTGACAGGAAGAATACTTTACGCCAACCAACGATGGTTCGATATTGCCAATACGCAATTAAACAATAATTCATTATATTGGTTGCATAGCATTCATCCAGAAGACCGAACCCGAGTAGAACAAAAATGGCTCAGATGCCTTGAGAATCACCTTCCTTTTTCCGCAGAATTTCGTTATCAACACAGCAACCAGAGAGAAGTCTGGGTATCTTGCCAAATAGTGCTTGAATATGATGCTCAAGAACAAGCCATCGGCCTCATTGGTACTGTTTCAGATATTACGGATCAAGTAAAACAAAATACGATGTTGCGGGAAAAACGCTCTGATCTAGAACAACGTGTTGAAGAAAAAACAGCAGATTTACGAGCCAAAAATCGCTGGTTACAGCAAGTCTTAACCCAACGCAAAAAAGCGGAAGCCGACTTAAGAGAAGAAAGAAACTATATTTCTGCGATACTCGATACGGCCGGCGCATTGGTTATTGTTTGCGACCCTGCCGGAATCATTTTATTTTTCAATCGTAGCTGCCAGGTACGCTCTCTTTTTTCCTCTGAAGAAGTGAAAGGTAAACCGATATGGGAAGTGTGTATACCTAAAAAAGATCAAAAAAAGATTAAAAATGTCATTCAGCAACTCGCCTTCGGTGATGAACCTGTCAAATTGACGAGCAAGTGGATCAATAACCAGAGAAAACACAGCACAATATCATGGACGAATACGACACTGCGTAATGAAAACTATGCCCTGACTCATATTATCTTTACTGGAATTGACATCACTGAACAATTACTGGCCCAAGAAGAAGCTCAACAACATCAAACCGAGTTGGTTCATGTAACACGACTCTCTACTATGGGGGAAATGGCAGCAGGCATGGCTCACGAACTCAACCAGCCACTCACCGCAATTGTAAGTTATGCACAAGGAAGTATTCACCGACTGTCATCAAAACAACCTAAAATTAAAGATATCATCCAGGCGCTCAACCAGGTGACGTCTCAAGCACAACGTGCGGGTAATATCATTCGTCGGTTAAGAAAATTTGTCAGTAAAGGTGAATACCAGCGTAGCTCTATAGATATAAGCAAAATTATAGCGGATGCCATAGCCATGGCAAACACCGAAATTAAAAAACATTCAATACAAGTTAACTATGAAGACTCCCCGGATAAACTCTTGGTCAATGCGGATACCATTCAAGTTGAACAAGTTGTTCTTAACTTAATCATCAACGCGATAGAAGCCATGAATACCAGCCCCCAGCACAGCAAAAAACTCAGCATAAAAATATTCACCTATAAAGATAACTACGCTCATATTCGTGTCAGTGACAATGGAGAAGGTATCCCCAGCACGCTCAATACGGACAGATTATTTGAAACTTTTTTCACCACGAAAAAAGAAGGCATGGGTATGGGTCTGGCAATTTGTCGCTCTATCATCGAAGCACACGGAGGAAAAATTAGAGCGTCAAAAAATCTGGGAAGAGGTGCCACTTTTCATTTCACCTTACCCTTGAGTACATCATAAACAGTCTGTATGAAATAATCAGGATCAATGATGTTCAGGCCACACCCCAGTCTGTGGCCGTCTTACTTAGTACTCTATACTTCCGGGACTCACCTTATTCGCAAAGAAAAAGCCATTCGCCACGAAAAACAGGACAGATCATTTATGTTATTATCATTACTCATTTGATCTGGGGTTTAGCAACAACCATGGCACAAAATATACATGACCGTACTCTTGCCCTTGCGGGTATATTTCAGGCCGTACAATTGGTGCAAGAAGTCGCAAAATATGGCCATTGTGATGAAGCGGCAACAGAAACCAGCATCAACAGCATTTTCAAAATAGAGGCTTCTGATGCAGAGTCGGTCTTTGGTCGTGCACTCTGTCTCAGTAATGGACTACGCCTGATTCAGGCACAATTTGGTGAACAGGCAAAACCTGATAACCACGAAGTCAGCAAATATTTACTTGGGGTGCTTTATCTTGAAAAGAAACTGTCAAAACGTCCTGATCTGCTCTCCGAAATAGTAACCGGAATAGAACGTGCCAAGGGACAATTACAACACTACCCAGCTACCCATGTAAACATACTTGCAAGCCTTGCTGACACCTATAGCAAGACCGTGAGCACGATCACACCCCGCCTGATTATTGAAGGTGATCAGGGATTTTTGACACGCCCTGATGTTGCCAATTCAGTTCGCGCCTTACTGCTCGCTGCAGTACGGGCTGCTGTACTCTGGAGTCAATGTGGGGGCAACCGTTGGCAGTTAATGTTTGGCCGTAGCAAACTGGTACACGAAGCAAGGCAGATTCTCAACTCATTTCATTCTTAGAAATTCAGACGTAAAGGTATTACAATACAATGAAGCTTGAAACCCTGACTGCGGTGTCGCCCATTGATGGGCGTTACGCCAGCAAGACTCATAACCTACGCCCCTATTTCAGTGAATACGGCCTGATTCGACACCGTATTTTAGTGGAAATTGAGTGGCTAAAAGCACTCGCAAGTCACCCTGAAATTACCGAAGTTCACACTTTTTCAGCAACAACCATCCACTATCTCGACAAAATCGTAGAGGACTTTAACGTCGCCGATGCCAACCGGGTTAAAACCATTGAAAAAACCACCAACCATGATGTTAAAGCCATCGAATATTTTTTGAGAGAATCGATTTCAGAACATAAAGAACTCGCCAGTATTGGCGAATTCATCCATTTCGCCTGCACCTCGGAAGACATCAACAATCTTTCTCATGCGGTCATTCTCAACTCGGCAAGGACTCAGGTCGTTCTACCCATGATGGATGACATTATTCAAGCGATTTGCAATCTTGCACATGAACACGCCACGCAACCAATGCTTTCTCGTACTCATGGACAAACCGCCTCTCCCACCACCTTAGGCAAAGAAATGGCCAATGTCGTTTACCGATTACGACGCCAACGATCACAATTAGAGAAAGTCGAAATTTTGGGGAAAATCAATGGTGCCGTGGGTAACTATAACGCGCATATTTTAGCTTACCCCAAACTAGACTGGTCTTTGTTCGCAGAACAATTTGTAACCCAACTGGGTCTTGATTGGAATCCCTACACCACCCAAATTGAACCTCACGACTACATCGCGGAATACTTCAACGCGATGAGCCGCTTTAACACCATACTACTAGATTTCTGTCGCGATATCTGGGGTTATATTTCTATCGGTTATTTCAAGCAAAAAACCATAGCGGGTGAAATTGGATCATCAACCATGCCCCATAAAGTCAATCCCATTGATTTTGAAAATGCTGAAGGTAATATAGGTATTGCTAACGCCATTATGACCCACTTGGGAGAAAAACTACCTGTCTCTCGCTGGCAACGCGATTTATCTGACTCTACTGTGTTACGTAATCTTGGCGTGGGCATTGCCCATTCAAGCATTGCCTACCAATCAACCCTAAAAGGGATAAGCAAGCTCGAATGCAATCCGCAAAGACTTGCAGCAGATCTCAATAATGCCTGGGAGATTCTGGCAGAACCAGTGCAAACCGTTATGCGGCGCTATGGCATAGACAACCCCTACGAAAAGCTCAAGGAACTCACCCGGGGACAAACCGTGGACAAACAAACGCTACATCATTTCATCGCAAATCTGGACATTCCTGATACCGCCAAGCAAGAACTCAGCGCCCTCACCCCAGCCCGCTACATTGGTAATGCCGCTGATCAGGCAAAAAAAATATAATAACTGTGAACCATATCACACAGCATTTTTAGCAGATAGACGATAATAACTTTAAGGGCGCAGTAGTGGTTCCCTTCCCCCCCAGCCCCTTACCACTACTCCAGCCCTGACATTCAACCCGGACTGCCTCCCCCAATAGCAGTTCGGGTTTTTTTACGCATCCAACTGCATTTTTTAGGTTTAACATGTTGCATCTTGTTTTCATCCCGTCTTAGGAATTAGCCTAAGGAATGAGCACACTATAACTTCCCGTTTTGGGTTTTAGATTTAACTTGTATTTGTTCGTTTTGATTGCCTGCAGGGATGTAGGTAAGATGTGTGAGCAGGACGCGGAAGCTTTGAGTAAAAACGCAGGAATAGTCGCTCTTATTTCAAGGTTTTGAGATTGAAAAACGGGCAAAGACGAGTTAAAGATGAAATTTCAAAACGGGAAGTTATTGCGTGCCCATTCCTAACGACCACGCAAAAATAATTTATCTAATTCAGCTAAAGAAATTTCAACATAGCTCGGACGACCATGATTACATTGTCCACTACGAGCCGTACGTTCCATGTCTCGCAACAAAGCATTCATTTCAGGAATAGTCAGTTGACGTTGCGCACGTACCGAACCATGACACGCCATAGTCGCAAGGATTTCATCCATGTTTTGTGCCAGCAAATAACTCTGACCATGCTCACGTACATCGGACAAAATATCACGCATTAGCTTTTCTATATCAGCATGACCTAAAATAGCAGGGACTTGCCTGACCACAACGGTTTCAGGCCCAGCTTGACTACATTCAAAACCCAGCTTGGAAATTTCATCTTTAAAATCTACAACCAAAGCTGCCTCTGCTTCACTGACCGTCACCGAGACAGGCAACAATAAAGGCTGCGCCACCATACATTCATCGACCCAGGACTTTTTTAAACGCTCATAGGTCACTCGCTCATGTGCGGCATGCATATCGACCAATATTAATCCTTGCTCATTCTCCGCAAGAATGTAAATACCTTTAAGTTGAGCCAAAGCATAGCCCAAGGCAGGCTTATCCACGACTTGCTGTTTTTCTTCGACCTCGGGTTGTTTAGGATGCAGCGCACCATATGCCGCCATTTGCTCAGCGACGACATTTTCAACATTAACTTTGGTTGCGGGCGAGACATAAGATGACCGCCCAGCGCCATAGGCTCGGCTTCCAGAGTCTGACGAAACCGCGGACGATGCACGATGACTCGCATCCAAAAAAGAGCTTTGCATTGGTGCAGCCGCTGGCTGCGTTGTGGACACCGCTTCTATCTCTGAAGTCACAGGCAAATCTTCAACATCGCCAGGCCCCGCCTGCGCCAAAACATTGTGGAGAGTGCGATACAAAAAATCGTGTACCGCACGGCTCTCTCTAAAACGCACCTCATGTTTGCTGGGGTGCACATTCACATCAACATCTTTGGGTGACATTTCCAAATACAACACGAAAGCGGGGTGGCGCCCGTGATACAGCACATCACGGTAACCCTTGCGTACGGCATGAGCGACGACTTTATCCCGAATCACCCGACCATTCACGAAAAAATATTGTAGATCAGACTGACTCCGTGAAAAAGTAGGTAACCCCACCCAGCCCCACAAACGCATCCCTGACGCTTCCCAGTCGGCATAGAGTGTATTCTCAGCAAAGCTCGCACCACAAAGTTTGGCAATGCGTTTTAATTTTTGTTCCTCTGTTGTCGCTACAGGTAAATTAAATAGAGTGCGGCCATTATGTTTGAGATGAAAAGCCACCGCAAAGCGACTCAATGCCAACCGCCGAACCCCCTCTTCAAGATGATTAAACTCCGTTTTTTCCGTACGCAAAAACTTACGCCGGGCCGGAGTGTTAAAAAAAAGATCTCGAACTTCAACGGTTGTCCCTTGAGGGTGCGCCATCGGTGCGGTTTCTACTTCGGGATCACGTCCCTCCGTTTTAACCGACCAAGCTGCATCTTCACCGGCCACTCTGGAAATCAGCAGAGTCCGTGATACGGAGCTGATCGAAGGTAGAGCCTCACCTCGAAAACCCAGGCTCGCTACGTTTTCTAGATCCGCATATTTTTGAATTTTACTGGTGGCATGTCGGCTCAACGCGAGCTCCAAATCATCGCGATGAATGCCTCCGCCATTGTCCCGTACCGTAATACGTTTGCTTCCTCCCTGCTCAACCTCAATATCCAAAGCGGTCGCACCGGCATCCAAGCTATTTTCAAGCAATTCCTTCACAACAGAAGAGGGCCGTTCCACCACTTCGCCTGCCGCGATCTGATTTGACAACTGACTACTCAGCCTTTGAATTCTCATAAACATCCCATATTGCATTATATATTAAAGGGATAATAGAGTGCACTGCCTTATCTACCCCCTCAAGAAATTATTCTATATTGCCGACTATGTTAACGGGAAAATTAAATCATTCACAACCTAAATTAAAGACACTTGAATTATGGCAGAAAACGAAACGGTACTCGTCGTTGATGATGACCCTAGCCTAGTCGCTGTTCAGTCCGCGTATTTACAAAGCTTTGGTTACCAAACCGTGGCGGCTGAAAATGGCCATCAGGCACTGGACATTCTTAAAGAGCAGTGCTTGCCCATTGATATTATTATTTCGGATGTGATGATGCCAGGTATGGGGGGATACGAACTGTGTCAAACCATCAAAAATGATAAAGTAATAAAAGACATACCCTTTCTTTTTGTCTCATCTCATATCAGCCTGGAGGAAAAAATAAAAGGGTATGGCGTCGGTGGAGATGACTACATCAATAAACCCGTCATTCCAGAAGAGCTGAATTTCAAATTAAAAATGCTGCTTGAAGCAAAAGATAAAAAGAAAATGCTGCAAAACCAACTCGCCGAAAGCCATAATGCGGCAATGCAAGCGATGACCTACTCTGCTGACCTGGGTCAAATTTTAGAATTTTACAAAAATACATTAAACGCAAATAATTTCGAAGAATTATCGGCGTTCTTATTTGAAGTCACCAATAGCTTTGGGCTACATTGCACCCTACAAATCACGGCTTTGGAAAAAATACTCAATCTATCAACAAATAAAGGGGAAGTTTCACCACTTGAATCGAATGTCATTGAATTATCTCGCACCAAAGGGCGTTTTTTCGATTTTGGCACAAGAACCGTCATTAACTATAAAGACTTCTCTTTGCTCATTAAAAATATGCCGATCAATGATCCTGAACGTTACGGCATTCTAAAAGATACATTGAGCACCCTGTGTCACGCCATAGAAGCGAGAACAAAAGTGATTCTTTCTAACAAGGCAGCCCAGCACAACGAAGTCATACTCAGCACAGTGCAAGAGATGTTGGCGGAAGTAAAGCAGATGTTCAATAAAGTCCAAACAAGCAATATTGCAACCATAGAAAAAATGTCAGATCAAATTGAAGAGGCGATGTTGACCAGCTTAGGTTTAAGTGAAGAACAAGAAGCAAGCATTCGAACCATCGTACGAGCGTGTTTGACTGACACTAACCAGGTATACGAAAAAAGTACGGTCTTAACCAAAAAATTCGAAGGCATCCGAGCACAATTAGAAAGCTTCCTTAGCATGAAAATGTAATAATAACCCTATCGTTGCATAACGAAATTAGGCTCAGGCGCTTTTAGAATACTATAATTAACCTAGAATCCGCCGTTGACTGCTCGCATTGGAAGGTAACTTATTGTTATGAATAGTGATACAGTTGATACAACTTTTCAGCTATTGGGTGAGTCCCGCTACGATCTGAATTCCAGAAAATACGAGTATCGTGCCTTAGATGCGGCTATAAAAGTAATAAAACGGTTTTGAGTCACAGTTTATGCAACGATAGGGACAAGTATGTTCCACTAAAGACGAGGCTCGTGTTACCGATATTATTGCCAAGTATTTTCAAAAAATGGCATGATTTTTTGGACAAATGAACGCGAAAACACCCCAATAATTCATTAAAAAAGGATAAAAAATGGAATTGCGGTATCAGGAATCAGCCGAAGAAGCCGCCCAAGTCGCCAGACAAGCTCTGCCCTTCGCCAGCAAACATAATTTACCCGCAAACCCTGTTAACTACGCCGTATTCTACGAATATATCATCGGCTCTAATGCTTCGTTTTGCCTGGAATTAGAACGCATTCTCAAGGAGAAAAACCTGACGCAGGTACAAATAGAAGACCTGTATCAGCGTTACATTGCTCAAGAAAATGAAAAAAGCAATCGCCAGGCACAAGAACAGCTCCGTAACATCATGCTCAATGCATTAAGCTCCATCATTGATACGGACTCTGATAGCACGCAGTACCAAAAAAAACTGAGTGAAAGCATGATTAATTTAGAGCAAGATCACGATTTCAGCGAAACTCGATCATTTGTCGCACAAATTATTAAAGACACTCATATGATGGCCTCTTCAACCGCTCAATTGCAGCAAAATTTGAACCAGGCCAACCTGGAAATCACCGAGCTCCGACAAAAATTCGAACGCACACGCCACGAGGCATTGACCGACCCGCTTACTGGCTTAACCAACCGCAGGGGCTTTGATGCCGCTTTATTAGAAATCCGCAAAGAAAGTGAAGCCAACAAACAAAATATGGCACTCGTTATCATTGATATTGATCACTTCAAAGCCGTCAACGATAAATTTGGTCATACAACGGGAGATGAAGTACTAAAATATGTTGCCGCCACGCTTCGCGAAGTAGTACGAGGTAATGATATTGCCACCCGTTATGGCGGCGAAGAATTTGCTATTATTTTACCCGAAACAGACCTGGAAGGAGCACATACCGTTGCCAATAATATTCGTAAGCGCATCTGTCGTGCACCTATTGGTCGCAAAGCCTCTCAAGAAATTATCGGAACCATTACGATCTCAGCTGGCGTTGGGCAACTTAAACATCAAGAAGAAATTAACACACTCATTGAACGTACAGATACCGCCTTATACGACGCAAAAAACCAGGGACGTAATCGGGTCTGTTTTGCAAAATAGTAAACTACAGAGGTTCAACTCGCCGCCTTAAAACCTTTAATTTTGCGTGTTTATTTTTTCTGTCGAGACGGCGCCGTTGTGCTCCTTTTGTAATTTTAGTCGGCTTTCTTTTTTTTCGTACCAACGCAACACTTTGAACCAAGCTTTGCAGGCGAGTTAGAGCATCGTCCCGGTTGGATTCCAGTGTACGATGCCGCTGAGCCTTAATCACAATGACACCGCTCTTCGAAATACGCTGATCTTTTAATTGGAGTAACGCTTGTTTATAAAAATCGGGAAGTGATGAGGCTGTAATGTCAAAACGCAAATGGATTGCGGATGACACTTTATTCACGTTTTGCCCCCCTGCACCTTGAGCACGAATCGCCTGTAACTCAATGTCTGCATTTGGAATCGTAACATTACTGGAAATGATCAACATTGATAACGGCCTCATCCCCGTTTTAAATTATCTTGCCCCGTTTTTGTTTTTTTATTATGTCACAATTCGTTTTCAACGAAAAAACACCTTCTTGTCCAAAAACATAAGTTATGGTTTCATATGAAGGTAAATATACCCGTAGCGTTTGAGATTTAGGTGTTAGTGTGCATTCAATTCATTTCATGGCGAGACGAAATGACGAGTAATAGCTGGCTATTGTGGCTATTGCGAGGAATTTCAACGTAGCCAGGAAATGAATAGGCCGTGCAATTACGCCTAAATCTCAAACGCTACGGGTATAATAACAGGCAACAGAGATGTCGCTCCGACTACCCATAAATCTAGCCAAGCAAAAGGACGCCTTAACAATGCCAAACCCGTTGCGCTTATCGCACTCTTTATTTTTTTTGGTCTTGCTGCCCATCTTCGTACTACCGAACAAAATCAGCCTTGCTACGGAAAAACCCAATGCAAATGCGATCGCCTCCGCACACCCATTAGCCACAGACGCAGGTCACGAAATATTAGCCGCCGGTGGCAATGCTTTTGACGCAGCCATTGCAATCACGGCGGCGCTGGCGGTCGTTGAGCCCGCAGGTTCAGGCTTAGGCGGCGGTGGCTTTTTCCTCCTGCATCGTGCTCAGGATCAATTTGAAATCATGATTGATGCCAGAGAAAAGGCGCCGATCGCGGCACATCGAGATATGTACCTGGATAAGGCGGGTGATGTCATTAAAGGCGCATCGTTAAACGGACCGCTGGCCGCGGGGATCCCCGGCATTCCAGCCGCATTGGAGCACCTCGCTAAAAAATATGGTCAACTCCCTCTCAGCCGCTCACTCGCACCAGCCATTCGTTATGCTCAGGACGGGTTCCCCATTTCAGAAAATTATCAAAAAAAATTAAAATGGCGCCTCAATATTTTTAAGCAATACCCAGAAACAGCGGCAATATTTTTGGACCAAGGAAAATTACCAAAAGTGGGGTTTTTGCTTAAACAAAGCGATCTTGCTTCAACGTTACAACAATTAACAAAAGGTAAATCTGGATTTTACTCCGGTACTATCGCGCAAAAATTAGTAACGGGCGCCCGTGCTGCTGGCGGAATATGGACATTAGAAGATCTCGCACAATATCAAATCATAGAACGCCCCCCCATCTCTTTTAATTATAAACAAGCGCGTTTCGTTACCGCAGCCCCCCCGTCATCAGGAGGGATTGCGCTGGCGACGATCTTAAATATCCTGGAAGGCTATGATTTAGAAAAAATAGATGAGGTTGACCGCATCCATGTGATTGTAGAAGCGATGCGTCGTGCTTATCGAGATCGATCCGTTTATCTTGGCGACCCTGATTTTGTCGATATTCCTGTCAAACGACTAACCCATCAAAAATATGCCGCCGGACTGCGTGCCTCGATCAGAATGGATCAAGCCACGGCCAGTACGGCTCTGCCGGGCGCCCCGATCACATCAACAGGCACCGATACCACCCATTTTTCAGTCATGGATGCGGAGGGTAATCGTGTTGCCGCAACCTTGTCAATTAACTTGCCTTTTGGTGCCGCTTTTGCCCCCCCGGGCACCGGCGTATTACTGAACGATGAAATGGATGATTTTTCAATAAAACCCGGAGAACCTAATGCCTATGGCCTCATAGGTAACAGCGCCAACGCCATTGCGCCAGGCAAACGTCCACTATCCAGCATGACACCGACCTTTATTGAAACAACGGATAAAGTCGCAGTGTTAGGTACACCCGGCGGCAGTCGAATTATCACGATGGTTTTGCTGGGTATTCTCGACTTCATGGACAGCCAACCCGTTCATAGCTGGGTCAGTCAAAAACGATTTCACCATCAATATTTACCCGATGTTATTCAGCATGAAAAAGGAGCTTTCAACAGTAAAAAAATAAAAAAAATCAATGGGTTAGGCCATAAACTTCAAGAAACTTCACGACCCTATGGCAACATGCAAGCAATATTCTGGAATAAAAAAACAGGGAAAACAGAAGCCGCGAGCGATCCTCGCGGCATAGGCAAAGCAACTGTCATACCTCAAAATAAGGCGCGGTTCGAAAATAAAAATCGACACTGAAAAACCCTGTTAGAGCAAACGCCCAGACCTGAAACTATGGTATATTCAGGCTTACTGAGGATTAATTAATCCTAGATTCCGTAGCTGACCGCTCGCATTGGAGGGTAACTTATTGTTATGAATACTAATACAGTAGGCTCAATTTTTCACCTGTTGAGCGAGTCCCGCTACGAGCTGAATTGTACGTTTTCAGCAGCGTATCTCTGCGTTGTGACACCTTGGAATAGCCAGCTATTCCGCGCACCGGCAAGGAGTAGGCCATGGCTGTAAAGCTGCTAAAGCGGCAACAGCCACGCTCTCGTTATACCTTGATCTACACCACTGCAAACGCACACTTCAACTCATCCAACTGCGGATTATAAATTAATGCGCTCGAATCAAGCTGTTACAAAAATCCCTTTGCACTCTTTCATCAAACAAGCGCGAGCACGTGGCGTTGACTGGAAGTTAGCCGGAAGCCGTTATGGGGTACTTCTGGCGATTATATTAATCCCCTTACTGGGTATTTTTAGAATTGATGTTTCCTCTGGGTTCATTATTCTGGACAGACAAATCTGGTTTTCTGATTTTCACATTGTTTTTGGCTTTTGGCTCGCATTTGCCAGCAGTATGATCATGCTCTACTCCACACTAGGTACCGTATTCTGTGGCTGGGCCTGCCCACAAAACACCTTCTCTTCCTGGGCAAACACCACTACCCGAAAACATCTGGGTAAAAAAGCAGTTATTGATTGGGATAAAGAAAAAGAGGCCAAAGTCGCCTCAGGTAAAAACCATTGGAGTAACTGGGTCTGGCTGAGTCTTAAAATGATAATAGCTTCGATGTTGATTGCGCTGATCCCGTTACTCTATTTTCAATCTCCCAGCGCGGTCTGGTCTTTCATCACCTTTCAGAAAAACGAAGAACTCGCCGGATCATTACACTGGATTTACACCGTGTTTACGTTCATCGCTTTGGTCAATATTGCCGTCGTACGCCATTTTGTTTGCCGTTACATGTGTATTTACAGAATGTGGCAATTTCTTTTTCAAACCAGTGACACCTTGCATGTCGTGTATGATAAAAACCGCGAAAGTGAATGCGAGAAATGCAATTTTTGCGAAACAACGTGTACATTGGACATCAATCCCCGTAACACGAATGTCTACGACAGTTGTATCAATTGTGGGGAATGCATTACCGCTTGCAACGCCCTTCACGATAAAGACAAAAAACCGGGTTTGCTCAGCTTTAAAATCGGCTCTCGCAGGCATCAAGATGGCACAAAAAAATCCAGCAACCTGGTCTCGGCAAAGACACGACTCATCTGGGTCACTCCGGCATTTCTTATCGGGGTAGGGCTAACCACATGGGGACTCTTTAATTATAACCCCTACCACCTCGCGGTGTATCGAGGCGAAGTCCCCCGCGGAGAACCCATTCAAGATTACAAAATTCATATCGCCAACAAGCTCTACAAACCCGTCGAAATGAAACTCAGCGTTGAAAATCTACCCTCAAATAGTTACACTCTGTCTACTGAAAATGTGTTTTTTGAGACGGCAACACGCCAAGATATTAAGCTCCATATCCTCGATGAATACCTCAGCCCCGGCCTCCATCCATTCACTGTCCGCCTCACAGCCCCTAATGGCTGGGAATCAAGTTATAAACAACTCCATCTAGCAAAGTGAGAACCCTCTTATGACAAATACGAAAAATGAAATACCCAGCTCCGTTGATAAACCTAAATGGGGTGAAACACCCGAGTCACACTTAGGTTATAAATCCAAACAAGAACGGATGGATAAACGAGGACTGGAAGATTGGGAAATGGTCGCGGCGATGGAAGAATCAGACAACCCCATTCCGTACTGGTTTTTTGCGATTTTTGGTGTGCTACTCCTGGTTGCTATTGGTTTGACCTTTCCATTTTGGGGCAACCGTCCAGGGTATGAACGAGCCTGGTTCGATTGGGGTATCCCGGCCGGTGTCGCCTGGGTGGTCGCTTCGAGTGTGGCCATCTACTATATGGTTGACTATCGTCATATTCGCGCCCAAAAAAAAGCCGACGCGGCCGCAGCTAAAGAAAACGGGCTGAGTGATGAAATCAAGGAGAAGTAACATGAGGCGCATGTTTTATTCAGTTTGCATGTTGTTAATACTCACAAGCTGCAGCTTATCAGGCACCGGGATGTATCCGCAACAAACCTGGAAAGATTTGACCATCCATGTAGAAACCCGCCCCGCCCCTCTCATTAAAGGCACCAACGAATTTTTGGTTTACGCCACGATAAATGCTCGACAACCCGGCAGTGATTTAATCGTGTCCATAAAAGAACGCGGCTCTAAAAAATGGCACCAGGCCATTCAGGATGGTCATGTTGGTGTATACCGACGTGCTATCTTGATACAAAACCCAAAAACCAACGTACTCCAGGTTCGCATCAAAAGAGACAAAGAAGTCGGACTGCTCGAATTTGCTCTCAATGACTATGTCACTATTGACTGATATTTTCTAAAATAATAAATACCATAATGACGGCAACAACTGAAAACAATCCCAACGAAAACAACCATCAAGACACGGCAGGCACAGAACAAATTTGTGGTTGTCCTGAAACATATCCAGACTGGGATGACAAGGACATTGATCTCGGCAACCATTGCGTGTTAAGTCAAAGCATCCCCACCTTTTTTCACATGCCTCTTTCTTATAATACGTATCAAAAAAAGCAAGCCGTAGAAATAGATAACCTTGAATTAACCGAAAAGTGGCCCGGTTTTATTATGACCAAAATGGGTATGTTACGCGGCCGAATGATGCGCCCTCTTGAAGATTCGCAATCACCCGGAAGACATGTTGAATACCTGCCTTGTCCCTTTATGATCCGTGGCAAGCTTCACCCAGGTGATGTCGGCACCGTTAAAACATCACTGGGCGAGATGCAAATGAAAATGGTAGGCGATGGCTTGCACCCCAAAGAACTCTACCTCTGTTATGTGACCTGCCCCAGATGTGAAGAAAAAAAAGGAGGCCCTAAAATACTGTTAGCACGACGCTGGTTAGAAAGCAGCGGTTTGAAACGACAAGCTGCTAAGAAACAGGCACGTAATAACTCCCCCGTTTAGCATCCCATCTTTAGGGCAGCCTCAAAAATCATTTCACATCTCTGATTTTCCACTCATTCATTATATACCCGTAGCGATCAAGATTTAGGTGTGATTGCATACCCTCTTAATTCCCTGGCTACGTTGAAATTCCTCGCAATAGCCCGCTATTCGTCAATAGCCGCAAACACCGGTGCCAGGCCGGGGTCGATGCCCAGGTAAAAGGTTTTAAAGACCGCGTATTTGCGGGCAATGGCCGGGTAAGTGGCGATCAGGGTTTTCATTCGTTTTGGATCGTTGAAAATATTTTCGGCATACATATTCAAATCGTTTTCAACGCCAGTTTCACCATAAAGGTGCAATAAACCGCGCTGAAATAGTATCTCAGGGGGGGGGGCATCGATAAGGTTACTAAAAAACAACGATTCGAAGGTTATGTCATAGTCCCCCTTGTAGCGAAAGCCCTCGCCGGCGGCCTGGCGCCAGGCTTGTTCGTCAAAGTTGTAGTGATGCATCAGGATCGAGCTGAACTCGTGGTGGAATATTGTTTTGATTTCGATAGCCGCTGCTCTTTGCAAGGCCGGGTAGTTTTTAGTGACCAAATACAAGCTGTTTAGCTCCCGACTATACGTACCACCGGCGGCGGCCCCATCAAAGAGGAGAGTATCGAAGGAATAAATATAGGATAAATGTTGGCGAATGAGCGCAGGGGCGTAGCGTTCGATCTCGGGCTTGAGAATGCGCACAAAGCGGGTAAAATCGGTGCCTTCGCCGGTGGGGACGATTTTGGTGCTGGTGTCTACGGGCTGCCCGTCACGTACTATTGTTAGGTTCCCGGTATCGGTATCGGTTTCGTCATCGAGCCAGTTAGGTGGGTAGTCCGCAGACGCCAAATCGGCGCGCAGGCGTACGCCGTAGTCGTTTTCAAGTTGCGCCAGGTCTTGTTCCAGCCAGAGGTAGCGATCAAGTGTTTCTTTCGCCTTGACGTACTGCGTCGCCACCCAGTCCAGGTTGGCGACAAGGAAGAACAGCATAAAAAAAATGAGCGCGAAGCGAAGCAGCCATTGAGCGGGAGTAAGCGGCAGGCTCGGGTTAGTCTTCTTCATCGAGCAAGCCGGTGCTGTCGGGTTGCGCCATGGCGGGGGCGGCGTAAAACCCTGCACCCACCAAAAACCGATTCCATAAACTTTTAGTCCCGTGTTTAAGGTCTTTTTTAGCAGTGACCAGCATACCCTCGACATAAGCAACAGAGGCACTGTCTTTGTTCTTCCGCCCACCAATGAAGGGTAGTTTGCTTAAGATGACAGTCACAGCGGTTCCAGCGGCAATCAGCAAGGTCGCCCCACCGACCAATGCTAATTCTACCCAGACCGTGTCTTCTGGTGTGACGGGTTTACCCGCCGTTGCCCCTACGGGCGCGTTGACTCCAACTACTGGATTACCAAGTTCTTTTCCATCCTCCGCCGTTACTTCAATCTCAATCCCGATTTTCTCACCGATAAAAATGTGGTTGTCAAGTTCACCTTTCACCAGATCCTGGGTCATGCTGCCGACCAAGACAGGTTTCCCTTGGGCATTTGTCTCGAATGCAAGCGAGACGCTCGGATGGTTGGCTAAGTTGGACTGGGTAGTGAACTTGTTACTGAAGCTGACCGTTTTGGTCTTGTCGTTAAATTTGAGTGTGGTTTCACTGAACAGTTTACCAGCGGCGTTCTCGGCGAAGTACTTGGCTGACCCCTTTAAACTGTCTAAACCTTGCACCGTGACTGCTGACGATCCGCTGCTGGTACTTTGCAGCAGCAAGGTGCCGCTGGCGCGCATGACAATACGGAACATACCGCTTTTAACTTCGCGGATGGGAATTTTCCCGAGGTCGAACTCGAAGAATGGCGATTGAATTTTTTTTGCCGG
>JAADHS010000014.1 GCA_013151745.1 Gammaproteobacteria bacterium
ACTAGGTCTGCGTTTTTTCTCAATCAAAAAAACCGAATCTAAGGCATATCTGCACGCGCTAACACCTAAATTCATAACGCCATGGGTATAGCCGATAAAAAGTGCCTCATCCCTTGTTTTTAATTTCATTATGACGAGACCCCGTTTATATTCTTTCAATCGGTAGCGTAGTGCATCTAAACGCCCCAGGCAATTTCAAAACCTCGGAATAATCTACAAAAATAACCTCGACTCCTTTTTTTTCTAGCAATGAAGCCAGGCGGGAACTTCGTTTTTGCATGACAACTTTTTTCGGGGAAATCGAGAACGTGTTTATTTCAATATTTTTCATTTCTTCATCTGTAGCCTCAATCAGGTCAAATTGGTTTTCTAGCCATTTTAAACTCTTTGATTTAAAGCTTTTTGGGTGAATAAGTCCAACGCCTTTGATAGGAATGTTGAATTTTGTATCTAAATGAATAACGCCTCTGTGTGCAAATTCAAGTGTGATTATTTCACGATCTATACCTGATTGTTGCATTTTATTTTTCAGGCAATCAATACCCTCTTTATTTGTTTCTTCCCCTAACCCGATAATGATGTAGTTGTCATCTACGATAACATCACCGCCTTCTATGGCACCATTGTCAATATGAGCTACTTTAGAAAATTTTGAAAGCAGGTCATGTATCCCGCCTAATTCTTGTTTTCTATTATGACGCCTGGGGTTAGCAACAAAAAAAACATTATCAATAGCAAACCCTATATCGCGAGTGTAATGTTGAGTCCCACACCCTGGAATTTGATCGGCGAGCAACACCCGAACCCCGTTTGAATTCAATATATCCATGAATTTTTGCTGCTGAGAACAGACCTTGTCATGATCGAAAAATGGATTGATTTTGTTATGCCACAGTTGGTAAAACAAGGCCACATCAACCCCTTTATACTGAAATATTGAAGTCACATTAACCGGATTCGCAAAGCACATCACCACCGTTTTTAGTGTGGCCATTTCTGATGGCAGATTAACTTTTATTGTGTCAAGGCTCATATTTCCAATGCTCGATCAAAATTTATTGGTGTGACGGGTTAAAATAGCTCGTAGATATACGCAGCATGTTAATATACGTCGCAGTATGACAGGTCTATTCAGGTTTTTTGATTTTTGGTTGTTGAATGGCAGTTCAGGATGCCTAGTTTATGAAAAAGAAAGATTCTACTATTTTTGTTGCCGGGCATCGAGGCTTGGTTGGTTCAGCCCTTGTTCGTTGTTTAGAGTCGAAAGGTTACCATCAGATTATTACTGCGACCCATGCAGAATTAAACTTGGAAAATCAGGCTGAGCTTGCGCCCTTTTTTCATAAAAATACACCCGATTTTATTTTTCTTGCGGCGGCTTATGTGGGTGGCATTCATGCCAATAATACCTATCCAGCCGATTTCATATATCGAAACTTGATGATTCAAAACAATGTCATTAATGCGGCATATGAAGCGGGTGTACAACGACTGGTTTTTCTCGGGTCGAGCTGTATTTACCCAAGAGAATGTACGCAACCTATAAAGGAAGAGTTTCTTCTAACCGGTTTGCTGGAACCGACGAACGAGCCTTATGCCATTGCAAAAATAGCAGGAATTAAACTGTGCGAAGCTT
The DNA here is from genome assembly GCA_013151745.1 of Gammaproteobacteria bacterium. Taxonomy (GTDB): domain Bacteria; phylum Pseudomonadota; class Gammaproteobacteria; order JAADHS01; family JAADHS01; genus JAADHS01. The sequence goes on from JAADHS010000014.1 coordinate 1,637, forward strand.
ATAACCGGCAGTATGGTACGGAATATCTTTCTGTGATGCCAACCAATTTGTATGGACCCGGTGATAATTTTGATTTGAATACCAGTCATGTTTTACCCGCGTTAATCCGCAAAGCGCATGAAGCTAAGATCAATGGCGAGTCCGAAATGGAAGTCTGGGGGAGCGGAACACCCAGGCGAGAGTTTCTCTATGTGGATGATATGGCTGATGCCTGTGTATTTATGATGGAACAAAATATCACATCGGGTTTATATAATATTGGTACCGGTCAAGATATAGACATCAAGGCATTGGCGGAATTGGTCGCGGCAGAAGTGGGGTTTACGGGGCGTCTAACATTTGATAGCAGTAAACCGGATGGGACACCTCGAAAACAACTGGATGTCTCTAAAATAAAGGCTTTAGGCTGGCAAGCATCAACATCGCTACGGGATGGTATCAGGCGTTCTTACGAATGGTATCAAGGACAGATCTAGAATTTACTCAACATTATGGTATTTTGGCCGTTGATGAGTGATTGAGACTAAAACATGACAGGAGTTGAATGGTGAAAGCGGTAATCTTGGCGGGGGGCTTAGGCACCCGCATCAGTGAAGAGACAGACGTAAAGCCAAAACCCATGGTGGAGATTGGTGGTAAACCGATTCTTTGGCATATCATGAAAATATATTCTACCTATGGAATTAACGACTTTGTTATCTGTTGTGGATATAAGGGTTATGTGATCAAGGAATATTTTGCGAATTATTTTTTACATGTGTCGGATGTTACTTTCGATATGCAAAAAAATTCTATGGAAGTTCATGAAAGCGCTTCGGAGCCTTGGCGAGTGACGTTGGTGGATACCGGAGATGCTAGTGGTACGGGAGGCAGATTGCGCCGTATCAGACCGTTTTTAGATGAGGATGACTTTTGTTTCACTTATGGTGATGGGTTAGGTGATATCGATATTGGTAAATTAATGGCATTCCATCGCGATCATGATCAACTAGTGACCGTCACTACGGTGCAACCTCCTCATCGCTTTGGTACGCTCGATATTGAGGGGCATCATGTTGCCAGTTTTCGAGAAAAACCCCATGATGGTGGCTGGATCAGCGGTGGTTTTTTTGTACTGTCGCCTAAAGTGCTTGACTATATAGAGTCTGATGAAATCATGTGGGAAGCTGACCCTATGCGGAAACTTGTCGCTGAGGGAAATGTGAACGCCTATAAACATGAAGCATTTTGGTATGCTATGGACACTTTGCGAGATAAGCACTATTTGCATGATTTATGGGTGGCTGGAAAAGCGCCCTGGAAATTATGGTAATTTTAGATCGTTATTCATTGTAATCAAAAAATGTAACTGCTCACTTTTTAACTCTGAAATGGCAAATTTCAGGGGCGAGGTGGTGAGTCGTTACCAAAAATATTTAAGGAGACTTCATGGCCACTGCAGAGAAAAAATGCCGTTTTTGTGATGGAAATTTACAATTTTCTTTCGCTGATTTAGGTATGTCGCCGTTAGCAAATTCCTATTTAAAGCAAGAAAATTTGCACAAAATGGAAGCGTTTTATCCATTGCACGCCTATGTTTGTGAGTCTTGTTTTTTAGTTCAATTAGAAGAGTTTGAAACAGCAGAGCATATATTCAGTGACTACGCCTATTTTTCATCTTATTCGAAAAGTTGGTTGGCTCATGCCAAAGCTTACACCGATGATATGATTGAAAGATTTAGTATCGATTCTTCCTGGAAAGTGATGGAGATTGCGAGTAATGATGGTTACCTGTTGCAATACTTCAAAGAACAAAATATCCCGGTGATTGGCGTTGAACCCGCAGCTAACGTTGCCAAAGTAGCCGAAAAAAAAGGTATCCCGACCGCGGTCGAATTTCTGGGCGTAGCAACAGCGAAAAAGTTACTTGCTCAAGGGCATCAAAGTAATCTCATAGCGGGTAACAATGTTTTTGCCCACGTTCCTGATGTGAATGATTTTGTCGGCGGCTTAAAAATCCTTTTAGCACCGGAAGGGGTGATCACTATTGAGTTTCCTCATCTCATGCAAATGATGGAAAAAAATCAATTTGATACGATATATCATGAACATTTTTCTTACTTTTCGTTTGTGACGGCAGAGCGGGTTTTTAAAGCGCATGGGTTAGTGCTTTTTGATGTTCAATTTCTGGACACTCATGGTGGTTCGATTAGAATTTTTGCGCGTCATGAAGAAAATGGAGATAGAGTGGTTCAATCGTCCATTCCTGATTTACGAAAAAAAGAAATTGACGCAGGATTTGAATCCATAGAAACATATCGTAATTTTGCTGAGCAGGTCAGAGAAACAAAACGAAAGCTGCTTGAGTTTCTCATCACAGAAAAGAGAGCGGGTAAGACGATCGTCGGTTATGGTGCACCTGCAAAAGGCAATACCTTGTTGAATTATTGTGGTGTGAGAGCCGATTTTTTGGACTATACCGTAGATTTGAGTCCGCACAAAGCAGGGCTTTATTTACCAGGTACGCATATCCCCATTTTCTTGCCAGATAAAATTGCTGAAACCAAGCCTGATTATGTACTTATCCTGGCCTGGAATCTTAAAGATGAAATTATGGAGCAAATGGCACACATTCGTGACTGGGGTGGGAAGTTTGTTGTATTTATTCCTGAAGTGCAAACATATTAGTTTTTTTAAAAGGACAGGAATCAAGTATGGAAAACAAAGTGGGCGATGAAATGTATTCGATGATTCGCACATTATACCCAATATGTCGCAGCATTACAGGTGATGGTGTGCGAACTACGTTGGCGGAGATCAGCCATCATATCGACATCAATATAGTTGAGGTGGCAACAGGGACGCAGGTATTTGACTGGGTCGTGCCAAAGGAATGGAACATTCGTGACGCTTATGTGATTTCTCCGCAAGGGGAAAAAATCATTGACTTCAAAGCCAGCAATTTACATGTTCTCAACTACAGTGTGCCCATAAATAAAACGATATCGTTAGATGAGCTACGCAAGCATATTTATACTCTGCCGGATCAACCCGAGTGGATCCCGTATCGAACCTCCTATTACAATGAAACCTGGGGGTTTTGCATGGCACACAACGACTATTTAAAACTTGAGGAAGGCAGCTATGAGGTTGTCATTGACTCTGATTTATCAGCAGGATCATTGAGTTATGGTGAATTTTTCATACAAGGGGAGAGTGATGACGAGGTTTTGATTTCATGCCATATTTGTCATCCTTCTTTATGCAATGATAATTTGTCGGGTATTGCTTTATCCACCCAGTTAGCGCAACAGTTGCAGGGTCGAAAATTAAAATACAGCTATCGTTTTTTGTTTATTCCTGGAACCATTGGTTCAATTACCTGGTTAAGTCGAAACCAGGAAAAAATCAGCAAAATCAAACATGGCTTAGTGGTGGTTTGTGTTGGAGATGAAGGTCAGTTTCATTATAAAAAAAGCAAATCGGGTGATGCGTACATTGATCGTGCGGTAGAAAATGTATTGAATCATTCGGGTCATGATTTTGGGTTGATTGATTTTTATCCCTATGGCTATGACGAACGCCAGTATTGTTCGCCGGGTATTAACCTGGACGTGGGTAGTTTGTCTCGTAGTAGCCATGGGCAATATGATGAATATCATACGTCCAAAGATGATCTGGCGCTCGTGAGTGAGCAGGCACTAAGCGAATCATTAACGTGTTATCTGGATGTTGTCGATGTGCTGGAAAATGATCAATGTTATATGAATTTGAGTCCTATGTGTGAACCTCAGTTGGGAAAGCGGGGGCTATATAGAAAATTAGGTGCCTCTGAAGGCCGTGCTTTTGGCGAAATGGCGCTACTGTGGGTGCTAAATATGTCTGATGGTAAAACCAGCTTGCTTGATATATCGAATCGCTCCGGTTTGGCATTCCCTGAAATAAAAAATGCAGCGCTCGCATTGAAGCAAGCCGAATTGCTCCAATGAAAAATAGAAATAAAATATTGGAGTGATGGTGTCACAAACTGAACTGAGCGATAAAACGGTATTAGTGACCGGTGCGACAGGGTTTATCGGAGCGCATTTATGCCGTCGGCTTAAACAACAGGGTGCTCGAGTTCATGCGGTATCGAGGCATATCGTCGAAAACACGAACTATCAATGGCATCAAGCTGAGCTTGCAAACTCAGACCAGGTTGATTCCTTGTTCAGCCAGATTAAACCGCACTATGTATTTCATTTAGCCAGTTTAGTGAAAGGAGCCAGAGATGAAGCTCTGGTGATGCCCATGTGCGAAGCCAATTTGTTGAGCACCCTCCATATCTTATCGGCGGCAACAAAAATGAAAGATTGTCGGCTGATACTTACGGGATCATTGGAGGAGCCAGAAGGTCAAATTTCTAGCTCGGTTCCTTCTTCCCCTTATGCTGCGGCCAAGTCTGCGGCCAGTGCTTATGCACGTATGTATCGAGAATTATATGGTCTCTCTGTGGTTACGGCACGTCTTTTCATGGTGTATGGGCCGGATCAAAAAGATGACAAAAAGCTGATTCCCTATGTGATTAAAAGTCTATTGAACAACGAACAGCCGAATTTGATGAGTGGACAAAGACAGATCGATTGGGTCTATGTTGATGATGTTGTGAACGGCTATATCGCGATTGCTTCACAGAAAGAAATTATTGACCATGATGTCGATATTGGTTCAGGAGAATTGCATACTGTTCAGGCCGTTGTTGAAACTTTAACGGCGATTATTCAGCCCTCAATACAGCCCCGGTTTGGATCTATGCCTGATAGACCGATGGAACGAACCAGAGTTGCCAATCTCTCTCGTACTCAAGCACTAACAGGTTGGTGTCCCCAATATTCTTTGTACTCAGGTTTAGAGAGAACGGTGCAATGGTATGCAAAAAATATTTGATTGAAGGGATGGTTTTGAATTATGAATGAGCATTTTTGGCAAGGTAAAAAAGTATTATTAACCGGGCATACCGGTTTTAAAGGAAGCTGGATATCGTTGTGGTTACAATCAATGGGTGCGGAACTGATTGGTTATTCTTTAGCGCCGCCAAGTCAGCCTAGTTTGTTTGAAGTTGCTGGCGTTGCTAATGAAATGCAGTCACTAGAAGGCGATGTGCGGGATCTTGATCACATTATGGCGGTTGTAAAGCAACATCGACCTGAAATTGTGATTCATATGGCGGCTCAAGCCTTGGTTAGACCTTCTTATGACTCTCCTGTGGATACTTATGCAAGCAATGTGATGGGAACGGTGAACGTATTAGAGGCCGTTAGGGTCGTTGGTGGTGTTAGTGCCGTCTTGTGTATCACCAGTGACAAATGTTATGAAAATCGCGAATGGGTTTGGGGCTATCGAGAAAATGAACCTATGGGTGGGTATGATCCTTATTCCAATAGCAAAGGTTGTGCTGAGCTGGTTGCTTCGGCGTATCGTAATTCTTTTTTTTCGGCTGCGACCTATTCGCAACATGGTGTTGCATTGGCAACCGCTCGGGCAGGCAATGTAATTGGTGGCGGTGACTGGGCGTTGGATCGTCTTGTTCCTGATATTTTACGTGCCATTATGGCTAAGCAAACAGTTGTTATCCGAAACCCCAATGCAATTCGACCCTGGCAGCATGTTTTAGAGTCTCTGGCCGGTTATTTATTGCTGGTAGAACAACTGGCTACAAATGGTGCAAAATATGCGGAAGGATGGAATTTTGGACCGACGGATGAGGACGCAAAGCCCGTCTCCTGGATTGTTGATCGTTTGACAGCAAGCATGGGTGAGGGGTTGACCTGGGAGCGGGATGGAACCGAGCAGCCTCATGAGGCACATTATTTAAAGCTGGACTGTTCAAAAGCAAGAACGCACCTGGGTTTTAAGCCTCGTCTTGGTTTGGCGACCACCCTGGACTGGATTTCTGAGTGGTGTCAGGCCTACATGGCTGGGCAGGATATGCGCCTGCTTACTTTGTCTCAAATAGAACGTTACAAAGGTATGGGTGCGCTGTGATTTTTCACAAAACCCCAATCTCCGGTGCCTACAAACTTGAACTGGAATCCATCGCCGATGAGCGGGGTTACTTTGCTCGTGCCTGGTGTCAAAAAGAGTTTACGGAGAAGGGGCTCTGTGCTGATTTTGTTCAGAGCAATGTCTCTTTTAATCTGAAGGCAGGAACCCTGCGAGGCATGCATTTTCAAACTGAGCCTTACCAAGAAATAAAGTTGGTACGCTGTACCCAGGGCGCGATTTATGATGTTATTGTTGACTTACGCAAGGCGTCTGATACTTATTTGCAATGGTATGGTGTTGAGCTGAAAGGGGATGGGCTGACCTCATTATATATTCCCAAAGGTGTCGCGCATGGTTTTCAGACTTTGCTTGATGATTCAGTTGTGTTGTATATGCATTCGGAATATTACGTTGCTGATGCCAGTTCAGGAGTCAGGTGGGATGACCCGAAGCTCAATATTAAATGGCCTGATACTGAAAAGCGTATTATTTCTAAAAAAGACAATTTATGGCTCCCTATTGTTTAGGGGGCGGTTAGCGAAGAGAGAACCTCGGCCATTATGTCTTGCGTCGTTCTCTGTGGAGTATCAAATTTTGCGTCTTCGGGGTTTTTAATTTCTGCTTTACCCCGAAAATAGATAGTTTTTAACAGGGTTTTTATTGTTAAAAACGTTTCTTTCTTGTTTATTCTCTCCTAAAGACACCTCTTGTTATGGCCGATATTAGAATGGCTGTGAAAATCTTACTCTTAAAATTAATTGCTACGGGTATAGAAGGGGCGTAGAAAGAATGGGTGCTGAGACGAATATATTGCTGGTTGAAAACAACCTCGGTGATGCCAGATTATTCAGGGATGTGATAAGAGAAATAAGCGAAGTACGATTTACAGTACAAAATGTGACTTGCCTACAAGAGCTCATGACTTTAAGTGATGAGTCGAATTCAGATGCTGATTTTGACATTATTGTCCTTGATTTAGATTTACCAGACTCAGCTGGATTGAGTACCTTGCTGAGTTGTAAAAATGCTTTTCATGAAGTGCCTATTATTGTATTTTCCGGTCATGATGATGAGTCCATTGCCGTCGAGGCGGTTAAATTTGGTGCTCAAGATTACCTGGTTAAAGGTTTTGTTGATGGTCGGGCTATGGTGCGGACTATTCATCATGCTATTGAGCGACATGCGTTGTGGCAGCAACTGGAGCAAGCTGAACAACGTGAACATTTTCTAGCGACCCGCGATCCCCTTACCGGTTTACTCAATCGATATAGTTTAAGCGAGATACTGAAAAACCAGATTAAGCACAGCGCCCGTCGCCAAGAACTCATGGCGACAATTTTTCTTGATATTGATCGTTTTAAGAGCGTTAACGACTCCCTGGGATATTTAGTGGGTGATGCCTTATTGGTTGATGTCGGTCGGAGATTGCAAAACTGTGTGCGAATCACCGATACGGTTGCCCATTTAGGTGGCGATGAATTTGTCTTGATTTTGACTGATTTGCAAACACAAGATGATGCTGCACGCGTTTGTGAAAAAGTGTTGAGTGAGTTGGCAAAGCCATTTTTTTATCAAGCACACGAGTTATACATTGGCTGTAGTATAGGTATCGCGCTTTATCCAGACGATGCGGCTGATTATGAATCGATGATAAAACATGCTGGTGCAGCTATGCATTCTGCTAAGGATGCCGGGCGGCAGTGTTATAAATTTTATTGTCAGGAAATGGCAGATACAGCACGTCAACGTTTGACCATTGAAAATGATATGCGCCGAGCTATTGAAACGGGTGCGTTTAAACTGGTGTATCAACCCATATATAATGTGGCTACACAAACTCTGGAAGGGGTGGAAGCTCTGGTTCGCTGGCCACGTGAAGACGGGACAGTGCTTAATCCATACGCTTTTATTGATATTGCCGAAGAAACGGGTCTGATTGTGCCTCTGGGAGAGTATGTTTTAAGAGAGGCATGCGAGCAAGCGATGCGTTGGTCAGATTCAGGATTACCGCCTATTAGCATGTCGGTCAATGTTTCGGCACGTCAATTTGAGGAAGAAAATTTTGTCGAGATGGTCAGCACTATTTTGGACGAGACGGGTCTCAATTCAAAGCGGTTAATTTTAGAGTTGACAGAACATGTTGTGATGGCCGATGCTGAGGTGGCAGCCGTGACTTTGAATGAATTGAAAGCGATGGGTATTCGTCTGGCCATTGATGACTTTGGCACAGGTTATTCCTCTTTGAGCTACTTGAACCGCTTTCCAATTGATACCTTGAAAATTGACCAGACTTTTGTGCAAAAACTCGAACATGGAGAAAAAGATCTCGCCTTGGTTGAAGCCATAGTGGCTTTGGCGCAGCGTTTGGGCTTGGAAATTACCGCCGAAGGCGTTGAAACGGAGCATCAATGCAATATTATGAAAAATTTGGGTTGTGATCGGTTGCAAGGTTTTCACTTGAATTGTCCTATGGACGCGGATCAAATTCCCGATGCATGTGCAGCTTAGGGATGAAACACAATAACTTGTGCAAGTCGCGCGCATATCTTCCAGGTCAAACGCACTCATCGGTCTACACTTTCTCATTGCTCGCCATATCAAAACCCATGGAGTGTATGGGGATGAAGAATATCTAATGGTTCCGGGGGAGTGTTTTGGATTTAAGTGCGGTAGCGGGGTTGCTCATAATTTAATAAATAAATCGGAGAGTCCGGTAGTCTATACCCATGGCGTTATAAATTTAGGGCGAATAACACGCCCTGTTTTTCCCATGGCAGCGTTAGAATTCCTCCAAATAGGCCTACTATTCG
>JAADHS010000122.1 GCA_013151745.1 Gammaproteobacteria bacterium
TGGAACGATTGTTGATTATCGATATGACAAGGCAAAGGCGAAGCTTGTGGTGTTTGAATAAACTCAAGAACATCCGGTTAGGGTGACTGAAAACCCAATAAGCCAAACTTGCCATATGAGTAATTTAGGTATATATTTTACTCTATGTACCAATTTGAATATGACGACAAAAAAAACACCTCAAATTTAAAGAAGCATGGCATTGACTTTGCTGCGGCACAAGAACTTTGGCTCGACCCCGATCTTATTCAAATACCAGCAAATACAGAAAATGAGCCACGTTTTTTAATAGTCGCTCGGATTTATAACAAACACTGGTCAGCGATTATTACGAATCGTGACAGTACTATCAGAATAATTTCAGTCAGACGTTCCCGGAAAACAGAGGTTGAACTTTATGAAAGCTAAGAACTTCGATAAAAAATTTGATGATAATAAATCAGACATTATTGACAATCTTGATTTGTCTGCTGTAAAGCGTCCAAACCACGATCAAAAAAGAATAAACGTTGACTTTCCTATTTGGGTGATTGATTCATTAGATAGAGAGGCAAATCGCATTGGCGTAACACGTCAATCCATAATTAAACTTTGGTTAGTGGAACGACTCGAAAAAAAATACGCTAGCGAATAAGGTTAGATCGTGTGATGACAAAACCGCCGATCTGAACCGTTTTCTGGTCAAGCCCGATAGTGTCAAATGACTATGAAGAAATACCAGGGCAGCCGCAGGATGCCGATAGCGATGGTGGAATGGTAGACCAGTAGTTACGCTAGGCTGCCATAAGCTCACGCTACATCCTGATTGTTGCGTGATGCGCATTATGCTACAATAGGGTTTATGATTACATCATTTAAGCATAAAGGGCTACAGAAATTTTATGAGACTGGAAGCATTGCTGGAATTCAGAGCAAGCATAAGCAAAGACTTCGAATGATATTGCTGGCTCTAGATTCATCACATAAAATTGACGATATGGATGTACCAGGCTTTAAGCTTCACCCTCTAAAAGGAAAGCTTCAGGAAGTGTGGTCAGTTTCAGTTAGTGGTAATTGGCGAATCACGTTTAAATTTGAGAATGGAAATGCTCATATAGTTAATTACGAGGACTATCATTAATGACCATGCACAATCCACCTCACCCAGGCGAATTCATTAAAGAAGTATATTTGTCTCCTTTTGACATTAGCTCACGAAAAGTTGCAGAAAAGCTAAAGGTTTCTCCTTCCACCTTTAATCGCCTTATAAAGGGCGAAAATAATGTGTCGCCAGAAATGGCATTGCGGCTTTCTAAAACTCTGGGGCGCTCCCCAGAAAGTTGGTTATCAATGCAGGATGCTTATAACCTCTGGCACGCAAAAAAAAATGTAGATTTACTTAAAGTGGAAAAGCTACAGATATACCCGTAGCGCTTGAGATTTAGGTGTTGAGTGTGCGTCCTATTCATTTCCTGGCAAGGCAAAATGACAAGTAATAGCGGGCTATTGCGAGGAGTTTCAACGTAGCCAGGGAATGAAGAGGGCGTGCAATCACACCTAAATCTTAATCGCTACGGGTATAGATGCGGCCTAACGAGTTTTTTGCTGAGGTGCGATTATACCCGTAGCGATTAAGTCATTTAATTCTCATTCCTTAATATACTACCTGTGTATGATCCTTTCAAATTATTGACCTGGACGCTGTTTATAACCAGGGGATAGCGTATCAATCCATTCCTGAAGTGCATCGACCTCACGATTTAAATAATCCAGGTCATTATAGGCGCTGGTGATTAAACTGATACCCTGGCAACGCCCTAGCATGTGCATCGCCAATTTGGATGCATCCGCTTCATGCCCCAATGCCGAAAATTGTTTGCTTAACCATTCACGAAACAACTCCAGCATCCCGGATGCATCATCTTGTAGTGCATGGCGAAGCTTGTTGAGCTCCAGACACATAGCGCCTAACGGGCAACCAAAGTTTTCGATCGTGCTTTGGCTTTTTACCAGCATCAGGGCGTAATTTTTTAGTCGCTCGGCAGGTTCAGGGTATTCTTTTTCCCACTCGGATAATAGCTCTCTGATGTTTTCACTTCGTTTAGATAAAACGGCGGCTAAAATATCATCTTTGCTTTTAAAGTAATAATAAAAATTACCCCGGGCAATGCCCGCAGTATCTGCAATATCGGTAAAAGAGGTATTTTCAAAACCCTTTTGATAAAACAGATCATCGGCCACGTTAATAATATGTTGCCTGTTTTTTTCGCCTTTGCTACCTATGCTTGATATGACGAATCCCCCCTGTCTTTCTGCCTTATTGCTTTAACCTAGAATCCGCAGTTGGACGAGCTAAAGTGTGCGTTTGTGGTGGTGGCAGGTCAAGGCGTAACGACACGGAATAGCTGGACTATTCCAAGGAGTTACAACGCAGAGATGCGCCGCCACAAAGGTGCAATTTAGCTCGTAGCGGGACTCACCCGTTCGGTGAAACAACGAACCTACTGTTACGGCTTACTATAACAGTAGGTTACACCTCAATGGGAGCGGTCAACTGCGGAATCTAGGTTTAAGCTGACTCTCTAAACGGATAATCTGTATACCCCTGGGCGTCACCACCATAAAATGTTTCTGGATTGGGTGTATTCAGATCGCTATGTTCCTCAAAACGTTCGACCAAATCCGGGTTTGCAATATATAAAGACCCAAATGCAACCAGATCTGAACGTCCTTCTTGTATACTTGTCTGAGCTTTTTCCTGTGTGTAACCACAATTGGCCATGTAATTTCCGTTAAAGCGACTGCGAATTTGCGCATAGTCCACGACACTGTCACCCCCCATCATGTCACCTTCCAGGACATGCAGGTAAGCCAGACCAAAACTGTTTAATTTTTCAGTAATAAAATTAAATGTAATTTGTGGCTTGGAATCTTTAATATCATTAAAAGTATTTTCGGGTGAAATTCGCACACCCACACGACCTGGCTCCCACTCCTCCAACACGGCGTCAATGACTTCGGTTAATAATCGAATTTGATTTTCCAGAGAACCACCGTAGTTATCCTGCCGATGATTCGTGCCATCACGTAAAAATTGATCCAGTAAATATCCGTTTGCAGCATGAATTTCGACACCATCAAATCCAGCCACCTTTGCATTTTTCGCGGCAACGCGATACTGATCAACAATACCGGGGATTTCATCGGTCTCAAGTGCGCGTGGTTCTACAAATGCCTGCGGTCCCTCATAAGTGATGCATTCCCCAGCAGGTTTAATGGCAGAAGGTGCTACGGGTAATTCACCGTCCGGTTGCATTGATGGATGCGAAACACGCCCAACATGCCATAGCTGCAAGAAGATATGACCGCCTTTATCATGCACTGCATCAGTGACGGTACGCCAGCCGTTCACTTGTATAGAGTGATGTATGCCAGGTGTTGCTGGGTAACCAACACCTTGCGCGGAGACCTGAGAGGCCTCGGTAATAATCAATCCAGCACTGGCCCGTTGCGTGTAATACTCGACATTCAGTTGTCGTGGTGCATTATGTTCACCTGCCCGGTTTCGGGTCAAAGGTGCCATAACGATTCGGTTGGGTATTTCCATCGAACCGAGTTGTAGCGGTGAAAACAATGAATGGGTGGCCGACATATTTGTTCTCCTCAAATGACTCTTTGCATGAATTTCCAATAACCAAGACCAGCGTCTTAGTTTCTGAGGTAAAAGTAAGACAATCGTCTTAATTTGTCAAGAGCTATGTGATAAACAGGGGCCAGCGCCTCCCTGCGGCAAGGGCGAGATATAACCCCCGGTTTGTTTTTCTATCCGTTTTTTCGGTAGAAAATATTTTGCTGTAGACAAAGCTCGGCTCATAAGTGACCCTTTTAACCTAGAATCCGCAGTTGGACGAGCTAAAGTGTGCGTTTGTGGTGGTGCAGGTCAAGGAGTTACAACGCAGAAATGTGCCGCCACAAAGGGGCAATTTAGCTCGTAGCGGAACTCACCCGATCGGTAAAATAACGAACCTACTGTTACGGCTTACATAACAGTTGGTTACAACTCAATGGGAGCGGTCAACTGCGGAATCTAGGTTCATCCTGAGGCGGCTGTTGACACATGGAATTGTGTGTTCTATTGTGTGAATAGGAGGTGCTCAAAATGGCAACGAATTTAGCGATTGATAACAAATTATTGGAAGAAGCACTATTGATTAGCGGTTTAAAAACAAAAAAAGATACCGTTAATTACGCTTTAAAAGAGTTTGTAAATCGACGTAAACAATTGGAAATTATAGATTTATTTGGAAAACTTGATCCAGATTCTGATTATAATTATAAAAAAGCCAGAGAGCATTGAAGGTTGTCGTCGATACACCTATTTGGTCATACGCTCTAAGGTCAAAAAGAGAAGGATATGAACGACATGTCCAAGAGTTTGAAACCCTGATTTCGGATCAAAGAGTGATCATGCTTGGCTCAATCAGGCAAGAAATATTATCTGGGTATAGCAATCAATCCAGATTCGAAAAACTAAACAATAAACTAAGATATTTTGAAAACACACAAATCATAGATGATGATTACGTTCAAGCAGCAATATTTTCAAATACATGCCGCTCAAAAGGTGTTCAAGGATCACATATCGATTTTTTGATCTGTGCCGTAGCTTTTCGATTAAAGTCAGAAATATTTACCACTGATCATGATTTTTCTTATTATAAAAAACATATACCAATACAGCTATTCAAAATATAAATTAAGAGTAAACCCTCAAACGCCACGAGTATATTCCAACGCTAACCGCCATAGAAAGCGCAGCGAATACTACTTCCCGATACAAAAACTTTCAAATATCTGACCTAATAAATCTTCACTCGTAAACTCGCCCGTTATTTCAGCTAATGTATTTTGAGCCTGCCGCAAATCTTCGGCAAGTAATTCAGCCGCGTGATGATCGGTATAGTTAATCAAACCCGTTTTAAGATGTGTTAGTGCGCGTTTAAGGGCATCTAAATGTCGGCGGCGTGCAAGGAAGGTGCTATTAGAAACCGTATTAAACCCCATCGATTTTTTGAGGTGTGTTTTAAGTAAATCGAAACCCTGACCTGTTGCAGCGGATAAATAAATTTCCGTACCATAGTCACCTGATTTTACAGACGGCTCATGTTGACCTAAATCTATCTTATTAAATAGCAAGCTTCGATTAATATGATCCGGTAACTCCGCTATCAGTCGTTTAAGATGACCTTCGTCTATATTACGCTCGTCTAAGACGATTAAAACATGATCTGCCTTATTAATTTCTGACCAGGCACGAGACACCCCTTCTTGCTCAATCAAGTCATCGGTCTGCCGAAGACCCGCTGTATCCATAATATGTAGCGGTAGACCCTCGATATTAATCTGCTCCCGAATAACATCCCTAGTCGTTCCAGGCAACGGCGTAACAATAGCAAGATCCTGATTGGCCAAGCGGTTGAGTACACTGGATTTTCCCACATTCGGTTTACCAGCCAGAACAATACGCATACCCTCGCGTAATAACGAACCTTGCTTCGCCTGGCCTAATACTTGAACCAGTGCCTCCGACAATTCATTGACTTGCTCAACAACATCACTCTCTGCTAAAAAATCTATTTCTTCTTCTGGAAAATCGATAGCAGACTCAACAAAAACTCGTACGGCAATCAATGCTTCATTAATGTCTTGTATTTTTTTTGAAAACTCGCCTTGTAACGACCGAACCGCCGCAGTCGCCGCCGCAGTAGAAGCGCTATCAATTAAATCCGCAATCGCTTCTGCTTGAACTAAATCCAATTGTCCGTTTAAAAAGGCTTGTTCTGAAAACTCACCAGGGCGAGCTAGGCGTGCGCCTAGACCTAAAACACGAGTTAACAACATATCTAAAACAATAGGACCACCGTGACCCTGTAATTCAAGAACATCTTCACCCGTAAAAGATTTTGGAGCCGGAAAATATAAAGCGATACCATAATCGATCGCTGATGAATTTGAATTTAAAAAGGGGAGGTATTCTGCATATCGAGGTGTAGGCAATTTACCTAGTATTTCTTTTGCAATAGAGACGACACAAGATCCAGAAACACGAATAATACCAATTCCACCCCGACCAGGCGGAGTGGCGATCGCGACTATTGTTTCTGTTACCGACATTTCTCCAGTCAGGACACTAAGTAGTTACCAGATTGTACCTAAGCTTTAGCTTTGGCCTGAGCCATTTCTTTTTCAACTTTTTGTAAAATATACCACTGCTGAAGAATAGATAAAGAGTTGTTAACAACCCAGTACAAAACCAAACCCGCCGGAAAGAATGCAAAAAACAGAGTGAATATAAAGGGTAAGGCCATCATCACCTTAGCCTGTACAGGATCAGGGGGCGGCGGATGCAATTTTTGCTGAACAAACATAGTTGCGCCCATCAACAAAGGCAATATATAAAAAGGATCTTTATTCGATAAATCATTAATCCAAAGCATAAAAGGCGCTTGTCTTAATTCTACGCTTTCTAACAAGACCCAATATAAGGCGATAAAAACCGGGATTTGAACCAACATTGGTAAACAACCACCCAATGGATTGATTTTTTCCTTTTTATAGAGCTCCATCATCGCTTTGCTCATGCGCTGTCGATCATCGCCAAAGCGTTCTCTAATTTTTGTTACTTTGGGTGTTAACAGACGCATATTCGCCATAGAGCGATAACTTGTCGCTGATAATTTATAAAAAAGCAATTTAACAATTAAAGTCAAAATGGCTATTGATACACCCCAATTACCAATAAAATCGTAGATTGTGGTCAGAAGCCAAAAAAGAGGTTTAGCGATGACCGTCAGAAACCCATAATCCACCGTGAGTTCTAATCCTGGAGCCAAAACCTCAAGCGCATCTTGGTCTTTTGGGCCGACATAGATTTTATTCGTTAATAAAGTACTTTCACCCGCTGCAATTTTAATGTCAGGGGATATCATGCCTAAAACATAACGATCTTCCCCAGCAGATTTACTATAAAAGAAGTTTGTTTCTTTTTGATCTGGAACCCAAGCTGCTACAAAGTAGTGCTGGATCATTGCCGCCCAACCTCCGGTTATAGTGCGAGCAAGATCTTCATCCGCCATATCACCAAAGGAAATTTTTTCGTACTTTTCTTCTTCACTATAAATTACACCACCGGTGAAAGTGTAAATAAAAACGGAACCTCCAACTTCCAGGCTGGATCGTTGTAGTTGGCGATACTGACGTCCCTGCCATGCTTGATCAGCGTGGTTTGTAACGGTGTAATCAACATCAACAGCATAGTCACCTTTACGAAACGTAAACGTTTTTACAACAGTTAAATTCTCCCCCTTCCAGGTAAGAGGAATCGTGAGTATCTCTTCACCTGGAGCCAGGGCGTAGTGGCTTTTTTCTGCTACAAATTGAGCTGTATGGTTGGGTGCTTCAGCACTAGAGAGGAGACCGGTTTGAGCAACAAACAGCGGCGGAATTTTATCACTAAACAACGAAAAATGATTTTCAGGCTCATCCACACTTACAGGATAATCATTCAATAGAACCTGACGCAAATCACCCCCTATTGTATCTATTTCAATAGTAAAAACATCTGTTTCTACTGTTATTCTTTGAGCCGTTTTAAGTGCTGTTAATCCTAAGTTGGTTGGTGCAGTACTTAGCGGTACATTACTTTGGCTGGGTACCGTATTTATAGAAGGGGCTTCGGCTGTAATTTGTTGCGAATTGCTCTCTCCAACCGAATTCGGATTTACAGCAGAACCTGTAATCTGATTTTCAATAGGAATACCTGTGCTAATAGGAGCTACAGTGGGAGTTTGTGGTCTATTGAAGTCGTCTTGCCAAGCCTCGTATAGTAATATTACTATCAAGGAAAGCGCCATCAATAATATCAGTCTTAAGTTATCCATTTATTCTTTATTTTTTAATGTAGGAACTTCATCTAAACCGCCAGTATGCCAAGGGTGACATTTAGACAAGCGTCTTAGAATAAGCCATGTACCGTAAAGTGCTCCATGCTGTCTAACGGCTTGTTCTCCATAATGCGAACAGCTTGGATAAAATCGACAATGATTTCCTAACCAAGGGCTAAAAAGATATCGGTAGCCCCGCAAAAACAAGATAATTAGCTTTTGCATTTTATTAACCGTTGCCAATGTTTTTCCAGGTCTATAAAAACTTTATTGTTATCTTCTTTTGCTAGACCTTTGCGAGCAATGACGATGACGTCCAAATTTGCTATAAACTCTTGGTTTTTTCGAAAACTTTCTCTTATCAATCGCTTCAGCCGGTTTCGACCTACTGCTCTTTTTTCACATTTTTTTGAAACAATCAAACCCAGACGGGAAAATCCGAAATCATTCGGCCGGTATAAAACCAGTAGCATGCCTGTTGATGATCGTTTCGACCCATCAAAAACATATTGAAAGTCTTTCGCATTTAACAGCCGAGCCTGCCGACCAAAACTCGTTTGATTATTTTGTTGCAACCGTTTGGTTTTAAAATATTAAATTTAAACAGTCAAGCGAGCTCTGCCTTTAGCACGTCGACTACGAACAACACGCCGTCCATTTGCTGTACTCATACGCGAACGAAAACCATGGGTTCTCTTACGCTTGATGATACTCGGTTGAAATGTTCTTTTCATAATAAACCACTTTACAAATGTGAAACGCCAGGCGCTATTACTGGGCAGACAAGAACGTTGCTCCCCAAGGGCGAAATCGCGTACGATACTCGTATTCGCTACTCCTTGTCAACTCTACTGCAATTTGGAAGTGGAAATGCTGACAAAGCTGTGGATAACTTTTCCTAATAAGTATAAACTTCAAGCTAAATCAATCTGGCTTGCTCTCACTGACACAGAGCAGCAGCACTCGGATCATTTCCTAAACTTAAAAAAACAATCAGTAAACTTAAGGGGTTAACATTGTCTGCTTGGCAAAAATGTCTTGAACAACTACAAAAACAAATTACGGCTCAACAGTATAATACGTGGATTAGACCACTTCATGCCATTGAATCAGATTCGGAAATACAACTGTTGGCACCAAACCGATTTGTATTAGAACGAGTTAAAGAACATTTTATTGAGCAAATAACAGACATCATCATTTCTTTTGGGACAGAGAAGCAACCGGATATCAAACTACAAATCGGTAGCAAAATGTCCCCTAACGAAATCAGCGTCACACAAAAAAATAACAAACCGAGTCCATCGGAACACAATGTCTCCTCAATTTACAGGGGTAACGACCATACTAAACAACCGAATATCAGTAATTTAAACCCGCTTTTCACGTTTGATAGTTTTGTCGAGGGAAAATCAAATGAATTGGCTAAAGCGGCATCACTTCAGGTCGCAGAAAATCCGGGTACGGCTTATAACCCGCTATTCATTTATGGCGGTGTAGGATTGGGTAAAACACATTTGATGCATGCCGTTGGTAACATGCTGGAAAGAAAAAACAAGGGCGCTACTGTCGTTTATTTAAGTTCCGAACGTTTTGTCGCTGATATGGTGAAAGCACTTCAACATAATACAATTAATGAATTTAAACGGTTCTACCGTACAGTTGATGCTTTACTCATTGATGATATTCAATTTTTTTCTAGAAAAGAACGTTCCCAAGAGGAGTTTTTCCATACTTTTAATGCTTTATTAGAAGGTCAACAACAAGTTATTATGACGTGCGACCGTTACCCAAAAGAAATTAATGGTTTGGAAGAACGTTTAAAATCCAGATTTGGTTGGGGATTAACCATTTGTATTGAACCACCTGAACTAGAAACACGCGCTGCGATTTTGATGAATAAAGCTTCTCAAGCCAATATCGATTTACCTAGCGAAGTGGCTTTTTTCATCGCAAAATGCATTCGTTCAAATGTTCGTGAATTAGAGGGTGCGTTAAGGCGTGTTGTCGCTAATGCAAATTTTACAAAACGAACGATTACAGTTGAATTTGCTAAAGAGGCACTGAAAGATTTACTGACGTTACAAGACAGGCTGGTCACTATAGAAAACATTCAAAAAACCGTCGCTGAATATTATAAACTAAGAGTCGGTGACTTGTTATCCAAAAAGCGAACTCGGTCTATCGCTCGACCCCGTCAATTGGCCATGACTTTAGCCAAAGAACTAACGAATCACAGCCTACCTGAGATTGGCGATGCTTTTGGTGGTAGAGATCATACAACCGTATTACATGCTTGTCGTACCATAACAGGTCTAAGAGAATCGGATAATCGAATTAGCGAAGATTTTAACAATTTGTTGAGAACCCTGACGACTTGATGTGTATAAGTCGTGGATAAAAACAACTTGTTTTAAATAACTTAAGTTACTCACAATTTGTTAAGTGTTAAACAAGCAATTAACTAATGTAGTTATTCACAGGGAAAATGTAAATAACACGATGATTATAAA
>JAADHS010000093.1 GCA_013151745.1 Gammaproteobacteria bacterium
TTTACTAAGTTTTTCGGCCTGTTCAGTGTGCTGATACTGTTTTCCGCAGTGATTGCCACTCAGAGCCGCGGCGGCCTTCTCGGCATCATGGCAATATTCGGGGTTTACGGCTATCGCCGCATCCAATCCAGAGCATTATTTTTTAGTCTCGCCGGAATAGCCGCTATTGTCCTTTTTGTAATGGCTGATATCGCAGGTCGCAGCTCTGGTGGTTCCACAGAAGCCGGTATTGATGCCTCAGCCATGGGACGCTTGTATGCCTGGGAAGCCGCATACGGTATGGCTTTGCACAATCCATTCAGCGGTGTCGGAATTAATAATTTTTACGTTAATTATTTCTTCTACAGCCCTCATTGGGATGGACGAAACCATGCGGTACACAGTACCTGGTTCGGTGTACTGGCCGAGACCGGTTTTCTAGGGCTTATCGTTTTTATCACCACCATCGTCATGCTGGTAAAAACATCCCTTCGTTCATTGCAGCGCATCGAACAAAACCTCACTCAGGTTGATCCCGCCCTACATGCTACAGCACAGGCAGTACTAGCAGGTTTGTTAGGCACAGTAGTCTCCGCAACATTCTTGACCCAGGGGTTTACTTGGCCAATTTATATTCTTGCTGCATTAGTGATAGCGGTTGCCCGCTGGGTGAATTCTCATCTTCCTCCAACAACACTGGCAACAAATACTCTTCCACATAATCTTAATCACACCAGGTAAGAAAATATGCGCGCCAACAAACAATCGTATGCACAACCATTATCTATTTTGATCATCGATGATTCCAGCAGTGAACGTATACTGTTAGGCACCATACTGAGAAAACAAGGACATACGGTAACAGAAGCCGCTATTGGTCTTCAGGCACTGACGCTTCTCTCTAATCAATCAAAAGTATTTGATCTTATTTTTCTGGATGTTCGTATGCCGGGCATAGATGGTTATGAAACCGCACGGCGTATTCGCGCCATTGAAAAAGAACAATCCGAAGAATGGTGTCCAATTATTTTTCTCAGCGGACAAACCAATCCTGAAAATATTGCGGATGGTATTGCGGCTGGCGGTGATGATTATTTAGCAAAGCCCGTCAATTCCATTGTATTAAATTCAAAAATAGCCGCCATGCAACGTATTGCTGATATGCGACAACAACTACTCGTATCCAATCAACAGCTGGAAGTGCTGGCGCATACGGACGAACTAACACAACTGCCGAACCGTCGCCATTTCCTTGGCATACTCGATTCCGAACTGGCGAGAGCACGACGCCACAATACGCCACTCTCAATTGCCTATATGGACCTGGATCATTTTAAAGAAATCAACGACACACACGGCCACGAAGCTGGAGATGCTGTATTATTATCCGTTGCCAAAGTGCTTTCCAAAAACTTGCGCATCGAAGACAGTATCGGTCGTATTGGTGGTGAAGAATTCTGCATTTGTTTACCAGGTGCAGATGCAGCCCATTCTTTAGAACCCTGTGAACGATACCGCTCACTCATTGAAAGTTTGAAAATCCCATTGTCTTCTCAAGCATTAACCGTAACGGCAAGCTTCGGGCTGACCAGCATTCTCCCTGACTCAGATGATTCCACTCGTCTGCTGGCACGTGCAGACGAAGCCCTTTATCAAGCCAAACAGCATGGGCGCAATTGCATCGAAGTCATTTAAAGAATGATGATTAATTAAACCCACTCTTTAAAAACTTATTTGCAAAGCGCACAGCAGTTTGCAAATTATCCGCTATTGCAATCCTCCCACCCCCGAAAAGCAATCGATAACTTATTGTTTTTATTCAGTTATTAAAACTGGCCCGTTCCCTGCAATACCTTTCGTGAATAAACACAAAATATACCGACATGGATGAAATTTTTGAAGTGCGCAATGAACCATCAACTTCACAAATCCCGTTAGCATTAGGCCATTAATATGATAAATATCAGCCTGAACAAAACCAAACAATGGCTGAAGCGTAGCGAAACCCCCTTGGCAAAAGGGTTGTTCACACAACTCAAAAACATATGTCGGTTCGAAATACCGGCACCTCGACTTGTTGTTACGCCCTTGTATTTTATCCACTGCTCCCTACGCACGCTAGTCACAACATTGACCCGAATATTTTGGTGGACACCTTTATTGAAAGGACGATGTGACAGTGTTGGCCATCACTTGAATCTTTTTGGTGGCCTGCCCTTTATCAGTGGAGCATTACAAATCAGCATCGGAGACAACTGTCGGATTTCAGGACATACCACTTTCAGTGGCCGTACCTGCGCTCAACAAATACCTGAACTGCGAGTGGGTAATAATGTTGATATCGGTTACATGACCACCATTGCCGTAGGCCAGCGAGTAGAGATCGGTAACAATGTACGCATCGCCGGTCATGCTTTTTTAGCAGGTTATCCCGGCCATCCATTGGATGCCAAAGCACGTGCCGCCGGACAACCTGAAACCGATGATCAGGTCGGCAATATTATTTTGGAAGAAGATGTCTGGCTTGCGACCAATGTCTCTGTTCTGGCTGGTGTCCGTATCGGACGAGGTACTATCGTAGCAACGGGCAGCGTAGTGACTCGTGACCTTCCTGCAATGGTATTGGCAGCAGGAATACCTGCACGCGTCATACGACATCTGGATAACCTTGAAAATAAAAAGAATCAGTAATAAGATGAAACGTGACCTGATTGTTTTTGCTGAAGACTGGGGTGGTCTACCCAGTAGCACTCAACACCTAATCAATCATCTAGCAAAACACCGAAAAATAATCTGGGTGAATTCAATTGGTCTTCGCCGCCCAAATTTTGGCTGGCAGGATATCAAACGTGCCTTGAATAAATTGCATGGTAAAAAATCAATTTGCGCTGACAGCACCACCAAAAATGAAAATATAAAAGCATTACCCAGTAACAATTTTTACATTGTCTATCCACGAACGATACCTGCTCCACGTAGTCGGCTTGGCCGTTGGTTAGCGGCGTGGTTACTCAGAAAACAAATCACACCCGTGGTAAAAAAAGCTAACCTGCAATCCCCCATACTTTGGATATCATTACCAACCGCCATTGATGTTGCAGGAAAACTAGGGGAATCCGCATTGGTATATTACTGCGGAGATGATTTTTCTGCGCTGGCTGGAGTAGATCATGACACCGTTACTAAACGTGAAAAAGAACTCGTTGAAAAAGCAAATTTGATTATTTCTGCGAGTGAAAAACTGTGTGAAAAATTTCCATCGTCACGCTCTTTTTTATTACCGCATGGTGTTGATTATTCATTGTTTTCCAAACCTGCCCCACGAGCAAATGACTTACCCAATGATGGCCGTCCTATCGCTGGTTTTTACGGCAGCATTTCCGCATGGCTGGATATTAAAATGCTACAAACCACCATAGAAAAAATGCCGGATTGGCATTTTGTTTTTATTGGAAAATCAGTCATCGACATCAGTAAACTCACTATTTTTTGCAATGTGCATATGTTGGGAGAAAAGGCACACCATCGGCTGCCATCTTATAGCCAGCACTGGACAGCTTCCTTGCTGCCATTCGTTGATAATGCACAGATTCGCTCCTGTAACCCCCTTAAACTCAGTGAATATTTAGCCGCAGGGCGGCCCATTATCAGCACAGAATTTCCTGCAATAACCCCCTTTCGTGGACTGATACAAATTGCCAATAACAGTGAAGCTATGGTTGAAGCATTAAAAGCCAGCCAGCATGTTGGTAACTTACCAGGCTTCCCCAAAGCACTGCGTAATGCCATTTCTAAAAATAGTTGGAAATCCCGTGCCCAACAAACAAGCCAATGGCTCGAAACACTGTGAACAAAGAAATGAATACACTCAGTTATCGAATTTTACATATATTGAGTAGTGCCTGGAGAAACCGTTACACCATCATCATACCAATACTGACACTGCCTATTTTAGGACTGTTAATTGGCATATTTATTCCTAAACAATATACATCCCATACGAGTATGTTGGTTCAGGAAACCGCTAAAATGAATCCATTTTTAGAAGACTTATCAGTATCTGTCGTAATTAATGATCGAATAGACGCGCTTGAAACGCTATTACATAGCCGCCATATACTAGGAACAGTTGCCGAGGAAAGAGGATTAATTAACGCGGAAACATCCGCAAAAAAACATGATCAAATCATTGCCCAAATCTCAAACTCCCTAACCGTACAAATGGTGGGTAGAGATTTGATACGCATCGACTACAAATCAGATAACCCGGAAGGTATGAAAGAAATGCTGACCGCCGTCAGCAAACAATTTGTTGAACAGTTGCTGGCACCAGAGCTTTCATCAATGAAGGATTCCAGTCATTTTTTGAGCAAACACCTCAAACACCGTCAAGAGGCATTACAACTAGCAGAAACTGCACTCGTCGAGTTTAAAAACCAGCACGCCGATGAATTACCAGAATTACACCTTAGCAATATATCCCGCCTGACTCAATTGAGACAACGCCTGTCCGAACGCCAAGCTGAAATGGCAGGAGCGACTCGAAGCCTTGGAGGGTTAGATCAGCAACTCTCAAAAACCAATCCGATATTAGGCCGTATCGAAGAACAAATTGTACGCATACGCGGAGAATTAGTACTCAACCGTACACGTTATACTGACCAACACAGCAGCATTCAAAATGCGCTAAGAGAACTTGGGCGTTTAGAAGAAGAACGGCAGCACACCCTGACACATACCGAACAAACAACCGACATCGAGCAGCTATGGGCTATTGCCAGCAACGCACCCATCAATTCAGGCATACACGAGCAACCATTATTAGTTTCACAGCTTGAAAATCTGCAACGCACTCGCAGCAAAGTAGATGGTTTGAGTGAAGAAATTAAAAGCCTGAAACAGATGGTCACAGAACTGGAAAAACAGACCGCCGAATATGGCGAAAACTCAAGTGAATTCTCCAGGCTGGAACGTGACTTGAATATAAAACGTAACCTTTATGATGATCTTATTTTACGCTATGAAAAAGCACGTATTACGGGTTCTTTAGGCATTTTCGAGCGTGACAAGCGGGTCAAAGTCATTGACCTCCCCTTTATGCCAACAGCACCTGTTAATTTTCCATTATATCTGTTTATTTTTTCTGGTTTGTTAGGCGGAATTCTTCTTGGCTGTAGCTTCGCGGTAATTTTTGAATTATGCGACACCTCATTACGTCGCCGTGACCGACTGGAAGAATTAACCGGTGTCCCGGTATTGAGTCGTATTCCTTTTCTACCCAGGCCCTCTATTTAAAAAAACAATTAATGTATGAATATTTAAAGAGGTATGACATGACTACAGTAGTTCAGGTCGTCCAACATATGCGCCCTGGTGGAATAGAAACCATGGCATTAGATTTTATTAATTTTTGTGAAGAAAATGAGAAAACAGTGATTATTAGTCTGGAAGGAGATATGAAATCCGCTATCCAGCACTGGCCTAGACTAAAACCTGTATCAGATAAACTTATTTTTCTTGATAAAAAACCAGGCTTAAAGCTATCGCTGATTTATCAACTCAGTCGCCTACTTAAAAATATGGAAGCCAATGTTGTTCATACACATCATATTGGCCCGTTACTTTATGCCGGAATAGCTGCACGTTTGTCTGGAGTAAAACATCTGATCCATACTGAACACGATGCCTGGCACTTAAATAATCCACGAAGATGTAAATTGCAACGTTGGGCCATTCGCCTGACTCGTCCACAGTTGATTGCCGATGCAAATAGTGTTGCTACCAGTGTAAAAAAGAAATTACGATTGAATAAAAATATCAACGTTATTCATAATGGTATCGATACCAAACGTTTTATTCCAGGAAACCAGAGCGTTGCCAGACAACAGCTTGGGTTACCACAAAACGTTCAAATTATTGGTTGTAGTGGTCGCCTGGAAAAAGTGAAAGGACAAAAAAACCTGATTCTATCTTTGTCCCAATTACCTGACACAGTACACCTTGCATTAGCTGGAGAAGGTTCACTCGAAACCGAGCTACGCTATCTCGCCAAATCACTTAGCCTTGATAATCGTGTCCATTTCCTTGGACGTATTGATGAAATGCCGACCTTTTACCAGACACTGGATATTTTTTGTTTGCCTTCATTAAATGAAGGCTTACCTTTATCCCCACTTGAAGCACAATCCTGCGGAATTACCACCGCCGTAACCGATGTCGGTGGCTCAGCTGAAACCCTTTGCCCAGACAGCGGCAGGCTAATCCCCGTAGAAAATATCAGCGCTATGTCATCAATCATACATAAAACACTCAGACACCCAAGCAAAACCGACCCTCGGTATTTTGTGCAACAACACAGAGATGTGCGTTTAATGGCTAGAAATTACACAGCCATACGACAAAAAGGAGGTTAAAATGAATGAACTATTAATTATTATTTTCACATTAACCAGCGCGTTGTTAGTGATCTACCATCATCTGGGATACCCTTTGATTTTACGCGTGGCAAAACGACTAAAACCGAAACATCCGGTCATTGCACGCACCCGCCACTACACACCCAATGATGGTGATAGCAAATTGCCAACAATTGCCATTATGATTCCGGCATATAATGAACAGCAATGGATTGCTGATAAAATACGCAATCTTGCTGTACTTGATTATCCAGCAAAACGATTAAAAATTATTATTGCCTGTGACGGATGTAGCGATGACACAGAAAAAGTTGCGGTACAGGTTTCCAGTGAAGCCGAATGCCAACACCTGCAAATTGAAATTCTGGCTTTCAAAAAAAATCGCGGTAAAGTCGCCGTAATCAATGAAGTTATGCAAGATATCACCAGCGACCTGGTTGTATTGAGTGATGTCTCCGCGCTGGTGTCAGTCGATGCACTGCTCATTGCTGCCGAGCACTTTAAAGACCCTAACATCGGTGTTTTAAACAGCCATTATCATTTGCTTAACCCCGGCTCCACTGGTGAAGCCATTTATTGGCGCTATCAAAGCAACATTAAAGCCAGTGAAGCTGCGCTAGGCTCAACACTGGGCGCACATGGTGCTTTCTATCTTTTCCGGCGTTCACTATTTCAGCCACTGGCACCTGATACCATCAATGATGACTTTATTCTTCCCATGAAAATTGTCGCTGCGGGTTATCGCGCCAATTATGAAAATTCGATAAACGCCCTAGAGCTGGAAAAAGCCGATAACACTCAGGATCATCAGCGTCGTTATCGTATTGCCGCAGGAAATTTCCAGCAACTTTTGCGCCTGAAACGACTATTGTTACCCAGTTATGGTGGCGTCGCATTTGCTTTTATCTCGGGTAAAGCATTGCGGGTTTTGATGCCTTTTCTGATGATATTTTCACTTATCGGTAGTCTCTTATTATCAACGGAATATTGGCTGTTTGCACTTTCGGCCATAATTCAGTTATTCGCTTATTTACTGGCAGGCTGGCAACTTTTATTTCGGCCCAAAACATCAAATAGGATAATTGAAGCTCTTGCCTATCTTGTTGGTGGTCATGCAGCAGGACTGGTTGGCACTCTTCGTTACCTCTTCGGCCTTGAGCGTGGTCACTGGAAACGAATAAAACCAAACGCATCACAATAATTTTTTACTGACACCCGTTTACAATAACAACCACAAAGGCACTCAATAATGGCCACCGCTTTTCATATCGACCCAGTAACAGGCTCGGCAAAACGTTTAACGGATGTATTGCTGGCTGGAACAGGCCTATTATTAACTCTCCCTCTTTTTCCGCTGATTGCACTGGCAATCAAACTGGACTCCCCCGGTCCGGTATTTTTTAAACAATTGCGTATAGGGAAAGCGCTACCGGACCGAGTGGAACTTTTCGAAATAATCAAATTCCGCACCATGGTGATTAATGCTGAGACTCAATCGGGAGCAATCTGGGCAAAAAAGAAAGACCCAAGAATCACCAAAGCAGGACTGTTTATGCGCAAAACCCGTTTGGATGAGCTACCCCAGTTTTTCAATGTTCTACGGGGTGAAATGTCAATAATTGGGCCAAGACCCGAACGCCCTGGTTTTTATAAACAACTTGAGCAGGATATTCCTTTTTTTGCGGAAAGAACCTATGGCGTCACCCCTGGCATTACCGGTCTGGCGCAAGTAAATCAGGGATACGATACCTGCATAGAAGATGTGCGTTCTAAAGTTGGTTTTGATCACAGTTACGCACTGGCACTGAGCAACCCTATCGCCTGGTTGAAAATGGATTCCTGTATCATTTTTCGTACTCTGGCAGTAATGCTGATGAGGCGCGGCCAATAATGCCGTTTTTTATTCAAAACAGATGATAGTTCGGTCGAGTTTATGAGCAATGATGGAATGGAAGAACACCGTATGACTCAGAGTTTGGAGAATAAGTTTTTTGGGTCTTCAGAAAAGGCTGTGAGTTGATTTTGGCTCAGGAAGCTTTCCCATCGTCTGAAATAACACTATAAAAATAATTATGCCTGCGTTTAAGCAGCTCTGTTAATTCATTCAGTATTTTTTTAGTTATCGTAATATTCACAGCTTCTGCTTGCAGGGTATGAATGTCTTTGAACCCCAGTTGTTGCTGACAGAGTGTGTACGGACCATACCGTACCGCAACTTTATTTATTCAGTCCGCCTAAGATACACCTTGTCACCATCTTTTAGCGTTGTCCCTCTGAGCAAAATAACTTCTTCACCAGCCTTCAAACCTTGTTTGACTTCCACCATGGAAAAATTTTCGATACCCGTTTCAATGATTTTCATGCGTGCATATTCACCGTTCAGCACTGCCACCATAGTTTTTCCATTATGGTGGGTCAATGCTTCAAAAGGTATTTTGAGCGTATTGGGATTCCATATTGTACGAATGTCGGCGTTCACCTGTTGACCATAGTGAAGCACGGGTGAGTCACTACCAAGGCTGATGTACACTTTTATTGAGCTTGTATTCTGTTTACTGTCCGCCTCCGCCCCTAAACGCGCCACCGATTCCTGCCATTCCAATCCAGGAAAGGCATCACTGGATACCATTACGACTTGTCCGATGTTAACAACAACACTATCTGCTGCATCCACATGTGTTTCAATTTCACGTTGTGAATCATCCACCAATGTAAACAGTGTTTCTGCCGGGGCCACCCACTGACCAATTTGGGCATAACGGGCGGTTACCGTGCCGCTAAATGCCGCCGTAATTTTTTGACTATCAAGCTCCAGTGTTGCGCTATGCACTTCTTCCATAGCCATGTCCGCTTTACTACGCGCGGCAAGCAAGCCGGCTTCTGCATTTTCAACCAAATGCCGCGCTATTGCGCCTTTTGCATGTGCTTTGCGCAATAGGTCCAGCGTACGTTCTGCCACCACAATATTTTCCCGCGCCGACGACAAACTGATGTTGGCGCGGTTCAGGCGACGGGTTAATTCACGGTCATCAATTTTGGCCAGTACTTGCCCCTGTTTAACCTTGTCGCCCTCTTTTACCCATATTTTCACCAAACGTCCGGCTCTCGCCAAACTCACATTGACACGCTGTTTGCTCACCACTCGTCCCGACACGCTAACAGACTGAAATATTTCACCGGATTCTACAAACACCGTATCAACCGGCTGGGCCGGCTTAAAATAGATATCCCAGGCCATCAGCGCGGCTGCCACTAGAACAACGATACCCAGTACACTCACCAACAAGCCACGCACTTTTATCCCTTCAGTACCGGAAGACCCCATACTGGAACGGGCAAACAAACCCGTGCGCTGATTTTCCAATAACGGGTATTGTTCAACCTCGCTGAGAGTATTGTAATCATCTGTTGGTTGGGTATTACCAGTGTTTTGATCTTCATGCCTCTGCGGTTCAACCACCGGCACTTCTTCGGGTTTCTTCGGTTCAGCGATAACCACAGGATCAGATTGCTTCACACCAGTCGTTTTATTATCTGCTGCTATATTTGATTTTTTCTCCATCGCCCGCAAAATCGATGAGTTTTTTATTGCTTTTGTTGCAGGAAAAGCAGGCTCGGCGACAGACCGTATGCTGCTTAACACTGGAATATTTGTTTTTTCGACGGGTAATTCAGTAGAAGGGGAAGAAACCGATTGTGATGCTATGGGCAACGTCGGCTTACGCAAAGGACGGTGTATGGCGTGTAAAGTCACTACCTTGCCGTCGTCCGAGCCACGCTCCATTTTTTTCGGTCTGGTTTTTGGCGATGCCGCCTCAGTCTGTCTGCCATCAAATAACAGACGCCGGATATGAGCATCCAGTTCATCGGCATTCACCGGTTTTTTCATCACCTGATTGGCACCTGCGTCATACACATTCACCAACACCTCGGCATCCGTAGCACCAGTGATGACAATAATC
>JAADHS010000121.1 GCA_013151745.1 Gammaproteobacteria bacterium
CAGCCATATGGCGACTGAATGCTCGTGGCGTAGTTTCTGCGATGTTGGCCAGCAACGCTACCTCTGATGTTTCCGACATATCTTCCCCATCAAACGAGTACAAAAGACTGGCAATTTCGGCACATCTCAGCAAATCGTCATTTGGGTTGTTTTTCTGGTGGAAAAGACGCTTAAACAATTCAGCATCTTGCAGCTTTGCCATTTCTCCATTTGTATTGGCAGTTGAAGCGAGCGCAAAGGCTACTCGTGCATTACCATCTGAAAATTCGGCAATTTTTCGAGTGTCATTACCTGAAAGAATTTGGTAGCGATTTTCAAGTAGTTTCCGAATTATCTGATTTGAAACACCTTCTAAACGAAAACAGGAGGTACTTTCTGGCAGATCATCTCTGATGTCATACTCGATTGTGAGCAATCGAAGTTGGCTACCTTTCCGTTTGATGATTTCAGTGAGGCGCTGATGCGTGTCAGACCCACAGTTATCAATAACAACAACACAGTCACTATCACGGGAAACTAGTTCTTCGAGCATTTCTTTTGGTTGTGGCGTTGGTTCGTCGGCTAAGTCTGTGTAGACAACGTTGTCAGGAGAAGGGGCTTTTGCGGCAACGCCAATTCGCACGTCAAAGAGCGCTTGTGCCAAACGGGTTTTCCCAACACCAGAAAGCCCGACTATTCGAACAGACGCTGGTTGTGACAGTTCACTTCTAAGCTGTTCAATGGCAGAATTAATGTCACTACCTTTATCCTGACCAAGCACAAAAACACGTACACGTTCATCAACCAAGTATTCATCGCTTACATCGTCTTCGTGGTATGCCCATGAACCGTAGGGTTGCCATCCGGTAAACGATTGTCCTAGTTCATGTCTCACCCAGTTTGCTAAAGCTGGGTATTGTTCAACCCAATCCGCTATTTGCCTGGCATCGTAAAAATCATAACCAATTTTTCCCTCGAGTCCGTGCGCCTTCAAAACAGCAGAAATTTTAGTCTTCCGTGCCAACAAAGAGCTATCTGATAGATCATCTCTAGTAGAGACAATAATATATGCTCCACCCATTGTTCCGAGTTCAATAAGTGCAGAGCGAACGTTGCCCTTTGGTGCCATTTCATTTGGAATTTTGGAGGGAGAAAATTTTTCTGCTTTCACTTGAATGGCAGTATTTTGATGTTTGATATAATTTAGTGAAGTTAATGGTTGATTACACTCAACGCGGACATCAACACCGCCATCTTTTGCTCGTTGATCGCCACCCCATGTCACACCCGATTCAGTTAGACCTTGGGCACGCAGCTCCGCTTTACAAAGTCGAGCAACCAACTCACGAGCCTGACTGTCGTTAAGTTTTTTGATTAGATCGGTAGTGATAGTAAAAATGGTTGCCATTTAAACATTATACCTTGAGTTTTATTGTCTGAATTTTTGGGGTAGATATGGTGTATTTTACTGTCCTATTCAAACATACACCTTTAAACAATATGACTGTGTCATTCATTCTGAATGCATTTTTCGAGTTAATACACAACCCGAACCTCATTATCACCCATTGATTCGTTGAGTCGATGGATGAGTTCATCGGCGGGGTGAATTTTCCATTCTTCTCCCAAGGCGATCTGGGCGGATGCTGCGGAGGACTGATAACAAACCAGAACGGGGCAGACCCCATTTCGAAATGGGGTTAAGACCTCGGCCAGACCCCGTATGACAGTCGCACAATCGGAGTCGGCGCTCAGAGTAATGACGAGCCGCTTGGCAAAGGCGGATCGCGCTTCGTCGATATCAAATAATCGATCTGCGCTGACCCGGAACCCCCCTGAATAATCATCGACACTGGCATTGCCTTCAACCACCAGTAATTTATCTTTAATCAATTTATCCCGGTAGAGGCGATAATTCTCTGGAAAAAGACCCAGCTCAACCCGCCCGGTACGATCATCCAAAGTAATAAAAGCCATTTTATCGCCTTTGCGACTTCTCATCGTACGCACCGCAACAACCAACCCGGCAATAATTATTTTTTGATTATTGTTGGGCTTGAGATCCGCTATTTTAAATGAAATAAAATGTCTGAGTTCCGCTTCGTAACGGGTTATGGGATGCCCTGTTAAATATAAGCCCAGGGTTTCTTTTTCAGCAAGCAAACGCTGATCCTTGCTCCATTCCGGGGTCTGCACATAGTCTGCTGAACAACCTGGGTCATTGTCCTCTGACAACACATTACCAAAAAGATCAACTTGCCCTGAACTGCTGTTTCTCTCTACCTGTTCTGCGGTTTGCATGGCTTTGGTGAGCGAAGCCATTAACGTCGCCCGGTTGGGGCCCAGTTCATCCATCGCCCCGGCACGAACCAAACCCTCCAGTGTGCGTCGATTCACTTTACGAGTATTCATTCGTGAACAAAAGTCGAATAAATTATTAAAGGTGCCGTTTGTCGTCCGTTCATCAACAATGCTGTCCACCGCAGATTGCCCCACCCCTTTAATCGCCCCCAGACCATATTGAACCTGTCCATCCGACCGGGCTGTGAATGCGGTGACGCTGACGTTAAGATCAGGGGGGCGAATTTTTAATTTCATATCACGACATTCATCAACCAATGTGACTATTTTGTCCGTATTATCCATATCCGCCGATAACACAGCGGCCATAAAAGCGGCAGGATGATGTGCTTTCAGCCATGCAGTTTGATAGGATAGCAAGGCATAGGCGGCAGAATGTGATTTATTAAAACCATAGCCTGCAAATTTTTCCATTAAATCGAAGATATAGGTTGCTGTTTTTTCTTCAACATTAAGAGCAACTGCGCCTTCGGTAAAAATAACCCGTTGTGTTTCCATTTCTTCAGGTTTTTTCTTACCCATAGCACGACGTAACATATCTGCACCACCCAACGAATAGCCCGCCAATACCTGCGCGATTTGCATCACTTGCTCCTGATATAAAATGACGCCGTAGGTCGGTTTCAATATCGGTTCAAGATCAGGATGGGGATAAACGACTTGAGTTCGACCATGTTTACGATTGATAAAATCATCGACCATACCCGACTGCAACGGACCTGGGCGAAACAAGGCCACCAAAGCAATAATGTCTTCAAATGAATCCGGTTGCAGACGCGTAATCAAGTCTTTCATGCCGCGCGATTCCAACTGAAACACAGCGGTGGTCGCACTATTTTTCAAGAGCGTAAAGGTCGCTTCATCATCCAGAGGAATAGAGTCGATCAGCAATCGCGGTTCGTCCTGGCCTTCGAACTGGCGGTTAATGGTTTTTACCGCCCAGTCAATAATTGTCAAGGTACGTAAACCAAGAAAGTCAAACTTGACCAGCCCGACCGCTTCAACGTCATCTTTATCATATTGCGTGACAATGCTGTTGCTGCCTTGCTCGCAATATAAAGGTGAAAAATCCGTCAAAGCCGTCGGCGCAATCACCACTCCGCCAGCATGTTTGCCGGCATTGCGGGTCAAGCCTTCCAGTGTGCGTGCCATATCAAAAAGGGTTTGCACGTCTTCATCGTCGTTATAGCGCTGCTGTAAAGCCTCTTCACTGGCCAATGCCTTATCCAGCGTCATGCCAATTTCAAACGGAATCATTTTGGCGAGCTGGTCAACAAAACCATAACCGTGTCCCATGACTCGCCCGACATCCCGAATGACCGCTTTTGCCGCCATGGTGCCATAGGTGATGATTTGCGAGACTTGATCCCGACCGTAGGTTTTGACCACATAATCGATCACCAGATCGCGTTTATCCATACAAAAATCGATGTCGAAATCCGGCATGGAGACCCGTTCCGGGTTCAAAAACCGTTCAAACAACAGTTCATATTTAATCGGATCAAGATCGGTAATATCCAAAGAATAGGCCACAATAGAGCCTGCACCTGAGCCGCGCCCCGGCCCCACCGGCACATCATTATTTTTTCCCCATTGAATAAAATCTGCGACAATCAAAAAATAACCCGGGAAACCCATTTGAATAATAACGTCTAGCTCTACCTGTAAACGATCATCATATTCCTGGCGTCGTTGTTGTCGTTCTTCAGGATCAGTAATATCGTGCAGAATAACTTTTAGACGCCGCTCCAGGCCTTCATGAGCTTGTTTTCTGAAAAATTCATCTTCGGTCATACCATCCGGGATAGGGAAATCAGGCAGCACCGCTTTGCCCAGTTCAAGTTCCAGAGTACAACGTTTGGCAATTTCAACACTGTTGGCCAAGGCTTCGGGAATATCGGAAAATAATACCTGCATCTCTTCGGGAGTACGTAAGTACTGCATTTCAGAATAGTTGCGGGGGCGGCGCGGATCATCGAGAGTTCGTCCTTCATTAATACAGACTCGCACTTCATGCGCTTCAAATTCGTCCTGTTGTAAAAAATGGACATCATTAGTCGCAACAACAGGCAGATTCAGCTTTAATGCCAAATCAACAGCCGCACAAAGATAACGTTCTTCATTTTCTCGGTTTGTTCTTTGCAACTCGATATAAAAACGATCCGGAAACAAGGCTTGCCAAAAGGTCGCTAGTTCCAGGGCCTGCTCTTCTTTATGGGCTAATAATGCTTGACCCACATCGCCAAGTCGCCCCCCTGACAACACAATCAACCCTGCTGTTTTGCCTTCAAAACCTTTTTTTTCTATCGTCGGTAGGCCATAGTGCTGCCCCTCGATATAGGCCAAACTGAGTAATTCACAAAGATTGCGGTAACCCGTTTTATTTTGGCACAACAAAACCAAAGGCGTTGGACTCTCAGGTTCTGCCTCATTGGCGATCCAAACATCCGCGCCAAAAATAGGTTTGATACCCGCGCTCTGTGCGGCACGATAAAATTTAACCAGGCCAAATAAATTAGACTGGTCAGTGACTGCAACTGCCGGCATCGCCGCCTTAGCCACCGCATTGACTAAGGGTTTGAGGCGAACGACCCCACTGGAAATCGAAAATTCTGAGTGTAAGCGGAGATGAACAAAAGAGGCGTCCATAGCGTTAAACGGCACCCTGCAAAACTCGTCGAACGGGAGCAAAAGACCGTCGGTGAATCGGGCTGGCACCCAACTCCTTCAGTTTAATCATATGTAATTGACTACCATAGCCTTTATGTCTGGCGAATTCATAACCAGGATAAACACAATCCATGCGAATCATTTCTTCATCGCGGGTCACTTTGGCAATGATCGACGCCGCACTAATGGCGGCAATTTTATCATCGCCTTTAATAATCGTTTCTACGATCAGCGTCGGCAAATGGGGGGGTTGATTACCGTCAACTAACACACGCTCAGGTACTTTAGCCAAGCTGTGTACAGCGCGCTCCATTGCTTTCATCGTCGCTCTGAGAATATTGATTTCATCGATTTCGTCCACTTCGCTGCGGCCAACAGCCCAGGCCAGCGCCTTGTTTTTTATTTCCTGAGCTAACTTTTCCCTCTTGGTCGCGGTTAATTTTTTTGAGTCCGCTAAGCCCTCAATGGCGACAGCCGGATCCAAAATTACGGCGGCCGCGACCACTGGCCCTGCTAAAGGCCCCCTACCCGCTTCATCTACACCCGCGATTAACATTGTGTACTCCCTTTATTTCGTTTTGTTGAGTCGTTACCAATCTCGAAAATAAATAATAAAATTCTGGGTTTCGGAATCAGGTGCGTCTGTTCGACATGAACGTTAATAAGGCGTAAAGCTTGAGCCGTATTTATTTTGAGAAAGAACAGCGGCTCCTAACACCCAGCGGCAATTGAAACAGACGAAGCTTTAAACCAGTCCGTTATCTCATTTTCGGTAATATTATTTGATGCTAAATTTTCGAAAATCACGACTACTTCTGATTCAGGCGCATTAAAGTGAGATCCATTTATCTCCAAAAATACGGCAGCGACTGTAAATGCAATTCGCTTATTGCCATCAACAAAGGCATGGTTCTTGGCAAGACCATAACTATATGAAGTAGCCAGTTCAAAAATGGATGATTCAGGCTCATAAGAAAATCGTTGTTGTGGTCTCGCTATTGCAGAATCTAAGAGAGCTCTGTCACGTAGGCCTGACGATCCGCCATATTCCGATAGCAGCATTTTATGAGCCGATATTACAAGCTGTTTCACTACCCAAACAGGCTCTTTCACTTCGCAAGTTTTTGCAGAGCGTTACGGTATTTTTTCATTACTTTTTCTGCAGCCTCTATTTGATTAGCAAAATCCTTTTCATAAGGTGTGAGCGTGTAACCTTCAGGGCTTTCAACAAGGTACAGTGTATCGCCTTTATCCGCTTTCATCTTGTTAAGCGCTTCTTTTGGAAGGAGAATTCCCATGGAGTTGCCAACGGCAGTCACTTTAACCTTGATCATTTTTATGCACCACTTAACGTTATTACATATGTAATAACGAGTGTAGGCTCACCCAACAAAAAAATCAACTGGATATGTTTTTAAAATGGCTGAATGTCGGTAGTGTCCTACTCTTATTCGAAGCTTTCATTCCGCTGGCTATTTTGTTGCTGTTCCCATAACCCCGCCTCCCTTATCACTTGATCAAATTGTTCGATCTTGCGCAGCTCGGGAATTTGTAACGCTCGATTCGAACACGCGCCTTAGCAATCATGGCCATGTATTTGACAATACCCTGCTTATTCCTCAAAATGCCCCAAAACAAGAGTGTGAAGACATATCTCGATTACTCGAACAAGGGAAGGATTAATTATGAAAATGATGGCAATCACGCTCCTCAGCCTACTATTTACTGGAGGTTGTGCGACGACTGTCTCCCTGAGTCCTGCTTCGCCCAAGAGTTCGACCTCCATCAGTGCTGTGAGCATTGAGTACGATGCTGCTCTCACTGGCAAGAAAGCTGATCTTCTTAATAATTATGACATAAAGGGTGTCATGGGCCGAGCCCTCCAGGACAGCTTCCAACTCAGTGGGAACGAGACACTGCACGTCACAATTACGCGGTTCCGAACTGGGCAGTATGGTCCTACCCGCATGGAGGTCATTGCGAAGATACTAAATGAATCCGGCTCGGTAGTGAAGGAAACCAAGGCTGCTTCCTTATCATCCTTTGGGCATAAGGTTCAGCGCGTTGCACAGGATATCGTGTCTAAAATCGTCTCCAGACTGTAGGGAAGATAGGCAGGGCAATTGCTCATAAGTTAATTACCTCCGGTAGAGCCAAGGGTAATTAACCAAAGAATAACAGGACAGCCACCGTAATCGCCACCACAATTTAATCTAGAAAACCCAAATTACTAAGCTATACTCGATCTGAAATTCGAATTTTAAATTCACGCTGTATCATGGAGGCACATTTGGTCGCTCAATGTGGTTATCTAGCTATCGATCAAGGCGGGCATGCGAGTCGGGCTATTATATTTGATAATTCGGGTCACGTCCTTGCACACAGCGAAACCGCTATTGCTACCAACAGAATCAAACCCGGTTGGGTCGAGCATGATCCTCAAGAATTACTCAATTCAGTTCAAAACGCAATACAAAACACCTTAAAAAAAATACATAGATCAGCGATTCAGGTCGTCTCTGCTGGCCTCGCAACACAGCGATCGAGCATTGTATGCTGGAACCGGGTGACAGGTGAAGCCCTCTCCCCTGTTATCAGTTGGCAAGACCACCGTGCCGAGCCTACTATTGCAGCTTTAGCTGCGCAACAACAGCGCATCCATAACAAAACCGGGTTATTTTTATCTCCTCACTATGGTGCCAGTAAAATTAAGTGGTGTTTAGATTCTTTGCCTGCAGTCCAGGCGGCTTTGAAAAACAATATTTTATATATAGGGCCATTGGCTAGTTTCCTTGCAGCGCAATTGACGGCTCAGTCCATCGCTTATATTGACCCCGCTAATGCCGGGCGCACTTTGTTATGGAATCTCGAAACTCAGGACTGGGATCCAGAACTGCTGTCTTTATTTGGTATCCCGAGGTCTGTTTTACCCCAGTGTACGCCCAGTTTTTTTGCCTATGGTGATATCAAATTAAGCGAAATCGAATCAAAAAATCATGTTATTCCGTTGCAACTGTTAACAGGAGATCAACCTGCCGCTTTGTTCGCTCAAGGGCGACCCTCCGCCAAACAAACCTATGTTAATATGGGCACCGGCGTCTTTATTCAGCGCCTGCAGAAAAGTTCTGCTGACATTCCGGCACAGCTACTCAAAAGCTTAATATTAACGGGACAAAATGAGACTTATCATACTCTGGAAGGCACCATTAACGGAGGAGCCAGTGCGCTAGACTGGTTCGCCCAACATCACCAGTTACAGGACTGGAGAGAAAAGAGCACAGGCTGGCTAAAAAAAGAATACAGTAGCGCGGAGCTTCCATTGTTTATCAATACGGTGGGCGGGTTGGCTTCGCCTTTTTGGCGCACCGATATCACACCCCACTTTGTGGGTGAAGGTTCAATAGCGGCACAATTCGTCAGCGTTTTGGAAAGCATTTTGTTCTTGATCAAAGTCAATATGGAGTATATGGATCAATACCTCAGTACCGAAAATGGAATCAGGGTCAGCGGAGGACTCTCTCTGATTCCGGGGCTATGCCAAAAACTGGCTGATCTGACCCAATGTTCGGTCTCTCGTTCAGATCAAACTGAAGCAACGGCCAAAGGCCTGGCTTGGCTGCTGGCGCAACAACCGGCTCAAACAACAACTTATTGCTTTTATTCGCCACAAAAAAACATCGAATTACTGCAGCGCTATCGAAAATGGCTTACTATAATGGACAAAACATTATTAACCCTAAGGGGCTGTAAATAAATAACTTGGTATTCTACTGGTCTATCATTCCGTTTCCGGTGTTGCTCAAAGGATGACATTCAACGAATATGTGCACCTTTGAGCGCCTTGGAGACGAAATGCTATACTGCGTAGAATGCCAAGTTATTTATTACAGACCTTAAATTGAATGGATTCAACATGAGTAATTCCGAGTCTGCGCAGCGACAAGATTCATCCCCTACTTTCATCGCTCATCGCGGTTATGCAACAGCTTATCCGGAAAACACCTTGCTGGCTTTAAACGAGGCCTTCAAGGCCGGTGCTGAACATGTCGAGTTTGATGTCCAATTTACGGCTGATGGTATTCCGGTCTTATTGCATGACAACTTACTGAAACGAACCACGGGTCATGACGGTAATATACTCAATTTAACCTACAATGATATTATGCAATACCAAGCCTGTGAAACCGCTCGTTTTGGCTCTGCCTTTGCCAACATGGGGATAGGGATTCCCAGTTTGTCCGATGCGGTTTATTTACTGAAAAATTGGCCTCAATCCCATGCCTTTGTTGAAATAAAAGAGGAGAGTATCAAAGAATTTGGCATTGAAAAAATCATCAAAACGATGATCGAGGTCATTCAACCGGCTTCATTACAATGCACTTTAATTTCTTACGATTTACTGGCAGTACGCTGCGCTCGGGCGATGGGAGCAGAAAGTATCGGTTGGGTCATGACGGAATGGAACAAGGACTCGCTCAGTACCGCTACGGAACTGGCACCCGACTATTTATTTTGCAATCATAAAAAGGTACCAATGGATGAAACCTTACTGTGGCCTGGCCCCTGGAAATGGGTTTTGTTCGAAGTGGTACATCCAGAAGTTGCCAGCGAATTACATCACATGGGTGCCGCTTTTATCGAGACCATGGATGTAGGCCAATTAATACATCATTTCTAGATCATCAACCCTGGTTGTTTTACAGCATTGTGATAATCTCAACTTATAACGCTATGAATATATACCCGTGATTTACAAAGGTGAACCGTGACAAGCGCTCAGTATGATCTTGTTGTTGTTGGTGCCGGTATTCAAGGTGCTGGCATTGCTCAAGCTGCCAGCGCTCAAGGGTATCGTGTTCTGCTGCTGGAAAAAAACAATATTGCCGCAGGCACCTCCAGTCGTTCCAGCAAGTTGATTCATGGCGGTTTGCGCTACCTGGAAAGTGCTCAGTTTTCATTGGTTCGTGAATGCCTTAACGAACGTGCACGATTACTTGAATTAGCCCCTGAGCTGGTTAAACTCAAACCTTTTTATTTTCCGGTATACCAGCAAAGCAGCCGTTGGCCGTGGCAGCTTTTTTGCGGTCTCACTTTGTATAAAATATTAGGTCGTTTTAAAAAAAACGTTGCTTTCAAGACTGTTTCTAAAGAAAAATGGCAGACCTTGGATGGACTCAACCTCAAAGGGCTCAAAGCGGTATACCAATATTGGGATGCCCAGACCGATGATAAAGCATTGACTCAAGCGGTAGTGGCTTCAGCACTGGAATTGGGCACGACCTTGCACCTGCCTGCAACATTCCTGCATGCAAAAGTGACGAGCAACGAGGTAAAAATTGAATATCACTATCAAGGACAATCTCACCACTGCACTGCCGCCACTCTGGTTAATGCTGCGGGTCCTTGGTGTAACGAGGTCATCAAGAAAGTTTTGCCTCCCTCCCCTCAGCTACAAATCGATCTTGTTCAGGGCACGCACATCCTTGTTAAGGGGAAGATTGGCGATCATATTTTTTATCTTGAATCCCCCAGCGATCAACGCCCGGTGTTTGTCATGCCCTGGGGAGAATATATTATGATCGGTACAACAGAAACCCCATTCAAGGGGCGGGCTGATGATGTTGCTCCGCAAACACAAGAAAAAACTTATTTACTAGAAGTGCTTTCTTATTATTTCCCCCAATTTCGCTCAGCCAGTACCGCCCGGATTGACTCTGCATTTGCGGGTCTACGCGTTTTACCCACGGAATCTGGCAGCCTCCACAACCGTACTCGCGACACACTTATTCACGTTGATGACCCCAAGGAACCCCGTATACTCACCGTTTATGGCGGGAAACTCACCACCTACCGATTGACGGCGGAACGGGTCATCAAACGACTGAAGAAACATTTACCCGTGCGTGACTGGAAAGCCCATGTCACAGAAATCAAACTAAAAACTAACGTAAGTAGTGATGCATCATTATTTTAACAATTTCTTTGTCACTTTTTAAGTGACTCAGCGTTGCAGCTCCAGTCGCATAGTTCACTATGCTCTTTTTGCTGCGCCTTGATTCACATAAAAAATCCTGTGGTAGTTTGTTAAAATAATGATGCATCACTACTTAAAAATCAAAATAGAGTCAATATGAAAAATTTATGGAATGACAAAGAAGCGGAACAATTCAAAGGGGAACTGGCGCAGCGTGTGTATACTTCGCGTTTGCTCGGACAAGATACCCGTCTGGTATTACATGGCGGGGGCAATACTTCCGTTAAAATTACAGAAACTTCGATTACGGGGCGTTCTGAAGACATTCTCTATGTCAAAGGCAGTGGTTGGGATCTCGTTACGATAGAAGAAGCCGGTTTTGCTCCCGTTAAAATGGCACCATTATTAGAGCTTGCAAAATTAGA
This sequence comes from Gammaproteobacteria bacterium, assembly GCA_013151745.1. Taxonomy (GTDB): domain Bacteria; phylum Pseudomonadota; class Gammaproteobacteria; order JAADHS01; family JAADHS01; genus JAADHS01. The sequence continues at coordinate 11,410 of JAADHS010000121.1, forward strand.
ATCGTTAACCGACCCGCAAATGGTGAATGAGCTTAAGACCAGCCTGACTTTGGCCACTGCACCCTCCCCTTCCGTTGAAACTATTTTACACGCGACCTTACCCTATAAATATGTTGATCATACTCATTCTGATGCCATCGTTTCCATTACCAATACAGATCAAGGTGAAGCACATATCAGAAAAATTTACGGTGACCAGGTCGTCGTCATCCCTTACGTTATGCCAGGCTTTGATCTGGCTCGACTCTGTGCAAAAATATTCGCCACAGAAGCCAGTGACAACACCATCGGCATGGTGTTATTAAATCATGGTATTTTTTCTTTTTCGGACAACGCGAAAACGTCATACGATAGAATGATAAGCTTAGTCAATCAAGCCGAAGCTTACCTGGCTGCACAACGGGCATGGGAAATAACGATGCCACCCTCAACGCCTTCAGCACCTAACATTGTTGCACTGGCAACATTGCGCCATGATCTCTCTCTGGCGGCAGACAAAGCCATGATCGTCACTCGCGATACCAGTCAAATTGCGAATGACTTTGTCCATCACCCCGATGTTGCTCAACTTTCTCAACAAGGCCCTGCAACACCTGATCATGTCATTCGTACCAAAAGATTGCCATTACTGGGTACACAACTTAACTCTTACATTGATCATTATGTCCGCTATTTTAACACCCATGCTCCTCAGGCCAAAGATGAAAAAGCCATGCTTGACCCGGCACCCCGAGTCGTTATAGACCCAGATCTCGGGCTGCTCTGTGCGGGACAGACCATCAAAGACGCATTTATTGTGCGCGACATTTATCAGCATACTATAGAGGTGATACTACGAGCCAGCGCCCTGGGGGGATATCAAGCCCTCTCTGCTCAAGATCTTTTTGACATGGAGTATTGGGATCTGGAACAAGCCAAACTCAAAAAAGGCGGAACCCAGCCCCCCTTTACTGGCGAAGTGGCTTTGGTAACCGGTGCCGCCTCCGGCATAGGCCAGGCTTGCGTCACCAGTCTGCTGGCTCGCGGTGCGGCAGTTGTGGGCATTGATCTTGACAGTAAAGTCACCCAAATTCATGATCGGCCTGATTACCTCGGCATGGTCTGTGATGTCACCCAACCCGAGCGATTACAACAAGTTTTAACCGCAACGACCCATCGCTTTGGCGGGCTCGATATTCTGGTACTCAATGCCGGACTCTTCCCAGGAGGATGCCGCATAGAAACACTGGCTGATGAAGACTGGCGCAAGGTTATGGCCGTCAATCTTGATGCCAACTTCAGCTTGATGCGAGCAAGCTATCCGCTCTTGAAACTCGCACCCAATGGCGGGCGCGTTGTAGTCATTGGCTCCAAAAATGTGCCCGCTCCGGGTCCTGGTGCCGCAGCTTATTCCGCCTCCAAAGCCGCTCTGAATCAATTGGCTCGTGTCGCAGCTTTGGAATGGGGCGCGGACAATATTCGTATTAATTCGCTTCACCCTAATGCCGTATTTGATACCGCCTTATGGACAGATGAAGTTTTACAATCACGCGCCCAACATTATGGTTTAACCATAGACCAATATAAACGTAACAACGTATTGCAAACAGAGATTACCAGCCGCGATGTTGCTGAATTAGCTGCTGAGTTATGTGGTGCGCTTTTTGCAAAAACCACAGCAGCACAAATCCCGGTTGACGGTGGAAACGAACGCGTTATCTAAAAAATGAACAAAGGGGATAGGGCTGTTACGAGTTACGGTATTGGCTGATAAAAAAAAGACCTTCGGACTCATTATCTGGGTTCTGGTACTCTTAACGGGCTGCGCCAAGCCCGGTATCAGCCAGTTTATTACACCTGACCCGGAGTCCATTCATCAGATTGATTTAAACCCGACAGAAGATACCGTCGTATTGATCTATAGCCATGGGTCGTTAGCTGAGCAATATCGCGATGTATGTAACCCGCTACAGCGTTATGGCCTGGGTGCAACCCCTGAGGTGATAGCCAAGCTCAGCCATCGTTTCATCCATAACAAACGTATTCTGGTCTACTCTCTCTGCTCTTCACTCAAGTGGCGTCTCAAACTGAAAAACACGGTTGCCAATATAAAACTGGAGATCAGAACAGCAGAAATTGCCAGGCAAGTACAATTTTTTTTAGATGCCGGGATTCCCGCCAAACAAATATTTTTAACAGGGCATTCAGCAGGGGGCTGGGCCTCTCTGAATTATTTGCGAAACCATCCTGATACCGTTAATGCGGCGATCATTTTTGCCCCCGCGTTTGCCGGTCACTGGCAAAACAGACCCAAACAATGGCAACGTTTTTATACCTCTCAGAAAAATAATCTACAAAGTGCACCCCAGTTACCCGTATTAATTTTTGCTTTTGAAAACGACCCTTACTATCAATTAACCGAAATCAGCTTCTTTAAAAAAATACCTGGTGTTACCTTCAAAGCACTGACTCAAACTTTAAACAGGCCCTGTAAACTATCAGGGCACCAGGCTGCATTTAGTCGGTGTTTTACACAATTTTTTCAACGGAAAATAGAGCAGTATATCCACCAGAGGTTGCAAGATTAAACCGCATTTTTCACAGGGGCACGCGAAAATCGCGCAGTAGACTATTTTCACAATGGATAGGATGAGCGATCGGCAATTTTGCCAATTGGTTTTAACGTTGCGCTTCTTGCTATCTCTATGTCGCTTTTCACAAGTATTTTTCCTAAATTTCACCAATATAATTTGGGTCTGGACGTAGGTTGCAGACAAAAATTGCAATGTCAATTATAGTAATAACTTATCCGGCCATTAGCAAAAAAATTCAATTTTTTCTGCGTTTATGTTATCTGGTAAAATAATAGAAATTAATTTTTTTGTAGTAAGGATAGGTTTTCATGAAAACACGGGCAGCGGTTGCTTTTGAAGCGGAAAAACCCCTTGAGATTGTCGAGCTTGATCTTGAGGGACCAAAGGCGGGAGAAGTTTTGGTTGAAATCAAGGCTACTGGCATTTGTCACACCGATGCTTTCACCCTGTCTGGAGACGATCCCGAGGGTATGTTTCCGGCTGTTTTGGGTCATGAGGGGGCTGGAATTGTGGTGGAGATCGGTTCCGGTGTTACCTCGGTTGCAGTGGGTGATCATGTTATCCCGCTTTATACGCCGGAATGTAGGGAATGTGATTATTGCCTGAACCCAAAAACCAATCTGTGCCAATCAATCCGGGAAACTCAAGGGCGCGGCTTGATGCCTGACGGCACTTCGCGTCTGTCTTATAAAGGGCAACCGGTATTGCATTATATGGGCTGCTCCACCTTTTCAAATTTTTCTGTTATGCCGGAAATTGCCGTAGCAAAAGTGCGCAAAGATGCCCCGTTTGAGCAGATTTGTTACATTGGTTGCGGAGTAACAACCGGAGTTGGTGCCGTGGCATTTGATGCCAAAGTAGAGCCTGGATCCAACGTGGTGGTGTTTGGACTTGGCGGCATCGGGCTGAACGTTATTCAGGGCGCAAGAATGGTTGGAGCCGACAAAATTATCGGGGTTGATCTAAACCCTGATCGCAAAGAAATAGCCAAAAATTTTGGCATGACCCATTTTGTAAATCCAAATAAAATTTCTGGCGATTTGGTTGCCCATCTGGTGGAACTTACTGGAGGGGGGGCTGATTATAGTTTTGAATGTATCGGCAATGTAAATACCATGCGTCAGGCTCTTGAATGTTGCCATAAGGGCTGGGGAGAAAGCGTTATTATTGGTGTTGCCGGAGCCGGAAAAGAAATTGCCACCCGTCCGTTTCAATTGGTTACCGGCCGCGTTTGGCGCGGCACGGCATTTGGGGGCGCTCGCGGGCGCACTGATGTTCCAAAAATTGTCGATTGGTACATGGATAAAAAAATCAATATTGACGATTTGATTACCCACACCATGCCGCTGGAAGATATCAATAAGGCGTTTGATCTGATGCATGCGGGTAAATCCATCCGCTCGGTCGTAGTGTTTTAGGGCCTGTGATCAACATGCCTGAAATAAAAATCATTAGCGAGCAAAAATGCTTTGGCGGCGTACAGGGCTTTTATTCCCATCAATCAAGTGCCTGCAATGGGGAGATGAAATTTGGAGTTTTTGTTCCTCCGGCAGCCAAAGCCGGCAAAGTTGCCACTCTTACCTATCTGGCCGGGCTGACCTGTACTGAAGAAACATTTGTCATCAAAGCCGGAGCACAAAGACTGGCTGCAGAACTTGGCCTGATGCTCATCGCCCCGGATACCTCACCCCGCAATCAGAACATTGAGGGGGAAGATGATGATTGGGATTTTGGTACGGGAGCCGGATTTTATCTGGACGCCACTGAAGAACTATGGGCAAAAGCCTATAATATGCAAACCTATGTGGTTGAAGAATTACGCCATATTGTTGCAGAAAACTTCTCCGCAGACTTATCTCGGCACGGGATATTTGGCCATTCTATGGGTGGGCATGGGGCTTTAACCCTGCATCTAAAACATCCAAAAACCTATAAAAGCGCCTCAGCGTTTGCCCCGATTTGTGCGCCCATGTCGTGCCCCTGGGGACAAAAAGCGTTCAAAAATTATCTGGGGGGCGATAAGCAAGTCTGGGAAAAACATGATGCCAGTCAGTTGGTTGCCACGCAACCTTCAAAGGCTCTATTGCTGGTGGATCAGGGATTAGCTGACAATTTTCTTGAAAGCGAACTTCATCCCCATCTGCTCGAACAGGCAGCAAAGGGTTCAGGGCAAAAGCTTACCCTTCGCCGTCATGAGGGCTATGATCATTCCTATTACTTCATTCAGACATTTATGGAAGATCATTTGCGCCATCACGCTAAGGAGCTTACGAATTAAGAGGTTTTTTGAGTAAGTGATAAGTCAGCGCCATGGCAATGCAATGCTCAATGGTTTCTTTTGGCAATTCCTCATTAGCACTTAAGATTATGGCGCGATTGCCCTCATATGTAAGGATTGGATAGCGCGTTCATGCCACACATAACATCTGTGTCGCTCTTCGCGACAATTTGTCAATAAAAGCGAGCGAAAAATCGCCGCGCATTCTCCTGATTGCCGCCGAACGGAATTATGAATTATTTTAGCCGATTTTTTTTAATAATGCCTAAAATTTTCTCATTTTATCTCCTCACATCACTTGCGGTTTCCCCTTATCTCGATGGATCGGTTAATCACTTTAGCAAACCGAAGTAGTGCTTAGGAATGGAACACAATAACTTAATACCAGTGGCGTTTTGATTGAGAAAAAATGCAGAAATAGTGACGCTTATTTCGAGCTTTTGCGATTGAAAAACGGGCACCACCAAAAGTAGGCGATTTTAGGTGAAGACGGACTAAAGCAGGGATGCCAATGGTATAAGTTATTTTGCATCCCATTGCGTTTTTCAGGATGATCATCGCCGTATTAAAATGTTAATATGTTTTTTAATTTTGTTGCTATAATTCTTTCATCCGTTTTGTTGATTAACCGTGGAATTCATCAGATGAAAATCTTTAGTTTTGGCGCGTTGCTTTTTGTTCTTTGGATCCTGTTGTCCGGAAAGTTTTCGCTCTTGCTATTAAGCTTGGGAGGAGGCAGCGTTGTATTGACACTTATTATAGCCAAGCGGATGAATGTCATTGATCACGAAAGTTATCCTGTCCATCTTTACGCCAAATTCCCCGCATTCTTTATCTATATAATGGTTGAAATAATCAAATCAAATTTTGTTATGATAAAACGAATTTTGAAGTTAGGGAAAATCGATATCAGCCCTCAACTTGTCAATATACCTGTTTCACAAAAAACGGATTTAGGGCGGGTAATCTATGCCAATTCCATTACATTGACTCCGGGAACAGTCAGCATTGAGCTTGACCCGGATTGGGTCACAGTCCATGCCCTCACAAAAGAGGGGGCTGATGACTTGTTAGAGGGTAGTATGGCCAGGAAAATTCCTGACCAGGGGGTTGAAAAATAATGTATATTGTCGTTACGATCGCCATTTTAATTACGATGGCCTTGGCCTTGGCACGGGCACTGCTGGGACCCACGGTCTATGATCGAATTTCAGCGGTTAACATGTTTGGCACCAAAACCGTTCTGCTTATTGCTGTTTTTGCCTTTTTTTCTGGCCGAACAGATTTATTGGACATCGCCCTGGTTTATGCGCTGATTAACTTTATCGGCGTTGTTGCGGTATTAAGATTAGTTCAATATGGAGATTTTCATTCCAGTGCGAAGACATCCACAAAAACAGGCAAAATAAATTCTGAATGATTATTGATATTCTGAGTGGGTTGTTGCTTGCCTGTGGTGGACTGCTGGGTGTGATAGGCGGCATAGGGATTCATCGTTTTCCGGATTTTTACAGCCGTTTACATGCGGTCGGAACAACGGATACCTTATGCGCCATTTTGATTATTCTGGGCCTTATACTGCAAACTGGTTTGACACTTGATGCATTCAAACTGTTATTGATTTTATTTTTTCTCTTCTTCACCAGTCCGGTTGCCTCTCATGCCTTGGCGAATGCGGCGATGCACGGCGGCCTCAAACCCTGGCTTTCTAATGCTGAAATCAAAAAATGATTGATATTCTGATCAATGTCACCTTATTGGCATTTTTAGCGATCACGGCAATTGCCATTGTGCGTATGACCCATCTTTTTGCGATCGTCATGCTCTATGGTATCTTCAGCTTCCTAACGGCAGGACTCTTTGTTGTCATGGATGCTGCGGATGTGGCCTTCACGGAAGCTGCGGTGGGCGCAGGGATCTCTACGGTATTAATGTTAGCAACACTGGCACTGAGCAAAGACCATCAGGAAAAAAAATCACGGCATCGTCCCTGGCTACCTCTCAGTCTGGTGGTGGTGACCGGGGCCGCCCTTGTTTATGGCACGATGGATATCCCTGGTTTTGGTGATCCTGCTGCGCCCTCTCAAGTACATGTGGCACCCTATTATATCGAACAATCGATGCCCGATACGGGCGTGCCCAATATGGTCACTGCGGTGTTAGCGAGCTATCGCGGATTTGATACTTTAGGTGAAGTAGTGGTTGTTTTTACCGCTGGAATAGCGGTACTACTGCTCATTGGCGGACGGCGTGCCAAACAAACTGACAAGACACAGCTAGAAAAGGAAAGTGATGACGCATAATCTCATTCCTAGGGTTGTATCAAAATTATTGATCCCGCTGATTATACTTTTCTCCCTTTATGTACAGTTTCATGGTGATTTTGGGCCGGGCGGTGGATTTCAGGCCGGAGTCATTTTCAGCGCAGCCATCATACTTTACGCGCTGGTGTTTGGTCTTGATGTGGCAGAAAAAATCATTCCACCCTATATATTGCGTCTTATTGCCGCGCTCGGCGTTGTGCTTTATGCCGGTGTCGGGCTGGCCACTCAACTCTTGGGCGGACGCTATCTTGAGTACGGTGTGCTGGGAGAGACGCAAGTGGCCGGCCAACATCTTGGCATTCTTCTTGTGGAACTGGGGGTCGGTTTAACGGTGGCCTCGGTGATGTTAATTATCTTTTTTGCATTCGCAGGCAGAGGCCGCCCTTGATGGATTTTATTCTCGGTCATTATAACTACTGGGTCGTTATTTTGTTGATGATGGTGGGGTTTTATATCGTCATTAGTCGTGGCAACCTGATCAAAAAAATTGTGGGGCTGAATATCTTTCAAGCTTCGGTATTTATACTTTATATTAGTCTAAGCACTGTTGAAAATGGCACTATCCCTATTTTCAAAGAAGGTTTTGAGGTTTATTCCAACCCCTTGCCTCACGTCCTGATTCTAACGGCCATTGTTGTGGGGGTCGCAACCACCGCACTGGGACTGGCCCTCGTCGTCCGTATCAAAGAAGCCTATGGCACGATTGAAGAAGACGAAATACATGAGCAGGATCATTCTCTATGATGGCAATACAAGGCCACTTAAGCCTGCTGCTGGTCGTGGTTCCTTTGATTATGGCACCTATCGTTGCCATTTTACCTCGTGCTCGTCTTGCCTGGTTTGTGGCGCTGCTGGTCGCGGTGGTCTGCGCACTATTGGCGGGTATTCAATTATGGAATATCGTCAATGGCGGTGCCATCAGTTATGAGCTGGGAGGCTGGGCGCCCCCTTGGGGCATTGAATATCGCATTGATGCCGTCAATGCTTTTGTCGCCTTGATCGTCGCCGGCATTACCGCACTCACCCTGCCTTATGCGCTTTTGAGTGTTGAAAAAGAAATTCCTAAACAGCAGATTCCGTTTTTTTACGCCTTGTTTTTACTCTGCCTGTGTGGCCTGCTCGGCATCACTCAAACCGGTGATATTTTTAATGTGTTTGTCTTTTTAGAAATCTCTGCGCTTGCGTCCTATGGTCTGATCAGTCTTGGTCGCCATCGCCAGGCATTAACGTCCGCTTATCAATATCTGATCATGGGCACCATCGGCGCCACTTTTTTTTTGATCGGGGTCGGTCTCATTTATTCTCAAACCGGGACTTTAAATTTTGCCGATCTGGCAGAGCGTTTACCCGCCGTATTTGAGCATAAAACCGTACACACCGGTTTTGCCTTTATCGTGATTGGTGTGGCCTTAAAATTGGCGCTTTTCCCGCTCCATCTCTGGTTACCTAACGCCTATACGTATGCGCCTACCGTCGTCACTATTTTCCTTGCGGCCACAGCAACAAAAGTAGCCGTCTATTTAATGTTACGCATATTATTTACGATTTTTCCTGATAACTTTGTAGTAAATACCCCGATATTTGATCTGTTTATTATTTTAGGCATAGCCGGTATTTTGATCGCGTCACTTTATGCGATTTATCAAATGGACATCAAGCGCCTACTGGCCTATTCCAGCGTGGCACAAATCGGTTATATGGCATTGGGTATTGGTCTCGCTTCAACGGCGGGGGTGATGGCCACATTGCTTCATCTGTTTAACCACGCCTTAATGAAAGGTGCTCTGTTTATGGCTGTGGGGGCAATTATTTACCGCCTGGGTTCATGCCGAATGGATAACATCAATGGCCTGGGTCGGGTCATGCCCTGGACATTTGGCGCAGTGATCATTGGCGGGCTGAGTTTGGTGGGGATACCTGGAACGGCCGGATTTGTCAGTAAATGGTATTTAATACTGGCAGCACTTGAACAACAAGCCTGGATTTCGGTCGCCGTTATCCTGGTGGGGTCTTTACTCGCAGTGGTTTATGTCGGAAAAATTATTGAGGCACTTTATTTCAAAGCGGCACTCGAAGCAAATAAATCAATAAAAGAAGCGCCCCTTCTTTTATTGCTACCAACTTGGACATTGGCACTCGCTAATATCTATTTTGGACTGAATACAGAATTAACCGTGGGTGTGGCGACGAGCGCCGCGCAACTATTAATAGGCACGATTGAATGAGTGCTGAAACACTGATCCTCGTTATACTGGGTTTACCCCTGCTGGGTGCGCTGGGCATTATTGCAACACATCGTTATCCCAATTTACGCGAAGGTGTCACATTGGTTACGGCTTCACTTGTTGCCATTTTGGTTGTTATCCTGGCTAGGCGTTTTATGGATGGTGAACCTTTTTCCCTGACGATTGCGGAACCCTTTCCCGGCATCACGATCGCTTTTGAAATAGAAGCATTAGGGATGTTATTTGCACTGGTTGCGGGGTTGCTGTGGCTGATTACTTCTGTTTATGCAATAGGCTATATGAGAGGGCGAAAGGAAAAGAATCAAACGCGATTTTATGCTGTTTTTGCCATCGCGATCAGCTGTACGCTGGGCGTTGCGTTTTCAGCTAATTTATTTACGCTTTTCCTGTTTTACGAATTATTAACGCTTTCAACTTACCCACTGGTGGTTCATGCCGGTACCCCCGCAGCCAAAAAAGGAGGGCGAATTTATCTGGGTATTTTGCTGGGCACCTCCATTGGCTTTTTTCTCTTGGGTATTTTGATCACCTGGTTTATAGCGGGCACCGTTGACTTTCAGGAAGGCGGCATTCTTGCTGGCAAACTTGATCCTGCCTGGGCAGGCTTACTGTTTGCATTGTTTCTTTTTGGTATCGGCAAAGCGGCGGTGATGCCGTTGCATCACTGGTTGCCTGCGGCCATGGTTGCGCCAACCCCGGTCAGTGCTTTGCTGCATGCAGTCGCGGTTGTCAAAGCAGGGGTTTTTACTTTATTAAAAGTCACCCTCTATATTTTTGGCAGCGATTTTATTTTGTCTAATGATGTCACCGGCGTTTTGATTTGGGCAGCAGCCATCACCATATTACTGTCCTCGATGATTGCCATGAGCAAGGATAACCTAAAAGCGCGTTTGGCCTACTCAACCATCAGCCAGCTCAGTTATATTGCCCTTGGGGCGATGTTAGCCAGTCAAGCGGCTATAATTGGTGCGTCCATGCATATTGCAATGCATGCGTTCGCTAAAATCACACTGTTTTTTGCAGCAGGCGCAATCTATGTCGCGACACATAAAACATTGGTCAGTGAACTCAATGGTTTAGGTCGTGTGATGCCCGTTACTTTTATCGCGTTTTTCATTGGCACCCTGAGTATTATTGGTCTACCTCCATTCGGTGGCATGTGGAGTAAATGGTATCTTGGCTTAGGTGCCGTCGAAACAGGGCAGTTAATGCTGCTTGCCGTGTTGATGCTCAGCTCTCTATTGAATATTGCTTATCTTTTACCGATCCCCATTCGCGCTTTTTTTAGCAAACCAGACAATGGCGAGCACTATACCGAGATAAAAGAAGCCCCTCACCTGATTTTACTGGCCATGATGTTAACATCGGTGGCCTGTGTCATTCTGTTTTTCTACCCCGACCCCTTTTACCAACTGGCAAACCAGGCTGCTGGAGGATTTTAAAATGTCAGCACAAAATCATAAAGAACATCTTTTTGATAAGCCTGAAAATGTTGAACGTCTACTAAAAGGCTTTTATGCGATTTGTATTTTGCTGGTGATTGCCGATTTTGTAGTGCATCGCCATGTCAGTCTTTCCTGGGAGGAAATACCCGCATTCTACGCCCTATATGGATTTATCGCCTGTGTCGTTTTGGTTGTGATCGCTAAAGCGATGCGAAAAGTGATAATGCGCAAAGAAGATTACTACGATGAATGAACTGCCCCCGTTTATACTTTTTTTTGTCGCCGCACTGCTGGTACTGGTCACGCGGGGGTTCATCCGTAACCTTGTTTTATTAATGGCTCCGGTGATTGGCGGGCTGCATCTTTGGTTTAATGTCGAGCCGGGCATAGTCATGAGCCATTCAATTTTAACTTTTGAACTGGTCGTCATGCGAACGGACAAACTGAGTTTGCTGTTTGGTTATCTGTTTTGCCTTGCAAGCTTTATTTCATCTATTTACGCTTGGCACATCAAAGACCAGACACAACAACTTGCCGGGTTAGTCTATGCGGGTTCCGCTTTAGGCGCAGTGTTTGCCGGTGACTTGATCACCCTGTTTATTTTTTGGGAATTACTGGCACTGAGTTCCGTTTTTCTTGTTTGGGCCAGAGGTACAGAACGGTCTTTTAATGCCGGTTTCCGCTACCTTATTTTTCAGGTCGTCTCCGGTGTTCTTCTCCTGGCGGGGGCATTAATCCACTATCACAACACCGGCTCACTGGCTTTTGATCACATTGGGCTAGAAGGGATAGCTTCCTGGCTAATTTTTATCGCATTCGGGATTAAGTGCGCCTTTCCATTTCTTCATAGCTGGTTGACTGATGCCTACCCTGAAGCCACGGTAACAGGAACCGTTTTTTTATCGGCGTTTACCACTAAGGTGGCCGTGTATTCACTAGCCAGAGGTTTTTCGGGTGAAGAAATTCTGGTTTATATCGGCGTCGCCATGGCCTGTTTTCCAATTTTCTATGCTGTCATTGAAAATGATTTGCGGAAAGTGCTGGCCTATAGTTTGATCAATCAAGTGGGTTTTATGGTCACGGGCATCGGTATTGGAACCGCCCTGGCACTGAATGGTGCGGTTGCACACGCATTCAGTGATGTGATCTTTAAAGGTCTGTTATTTATGAGTATGGGTGCCGTATTATATCGTGTCGGTAATATTAATGGCTCTGACCTTGGTGGGCTTTATAAATCTATGCCCAGAACAACGGCGCTCTGTCTCGTGGGTGCCCTATCGATATCCGCATTTCCGTTATTCAGCGGTTTTATCAGTAAATCGATGGTGATGTCTGCCATGATCGAGGAAAATTTTGATTATCTCTGGTTACTCATGCTTTTTGCCTCGGCAGGTGTATTTCATCATGCGGGTATCAAGATCCCCTACTTTGCCTTTTTTGCACATGATTCAGGTATTCGCACACAGGAAGCCCCGACCAATATGTTAATTGCCATGGGGCTGGCAGCAGCCTTGTGTATTTTTATTGGTGCACAGCCACAATATTTATACTCATTGTTGCCCTGGGAAGTGGATTACTGGCCTTACGATACCACGCATGTTTTGGCGCAATTGCAGTTGCTGTTTTTCTCAGCACTCGCCTTTGTCTGGCTGAACAAAAAATGCATGTACCCACCCGAATTACACTCAACGAACCTGGATGTAGAATGGCTTTATCGTAAACTGGTACCGAAAATTTTCCGGCAGTGCCTCTATTTTTTACAACAGACAAAAAAATCTGTCGTTAGTATGACGCTTGCGCCCGTGCATAAAATAAGCCACACATTTTCGAAAACGTCAGTCGCTAAATATCATCTTTCCGAAAGCTGGCCAACAGGCAGCATGGTATTTTGGATCGCGATCATACTGGCTCTATATCTGCTCGTCGATATTTTTGCTTAAAAATGTAGCAATCTGGATCAATTGCGTTTTCTAGGTTTAATCTAGAAAACGCAATTGGACGAATTGAAGTGTGCGTTTTCAGTGGCGTAAATCAAGGAGCTACAGAACAGAGACACAAAGTTACATGAACTGTATTACTATTCATAACAATAAGTTACCTTCCAAGACGAGTGGTCAACTGCTGATTTTAGGTTAAATATTGTCGAATATATTTCTGATTTATATTTGAATGGAAGACAGTGTTTTTTTCAGTTCTGACTCATAATTTTCGAGTTGTGTCAGCGCATTCCTGCGACGTTGTTTACCTTCATCTGCAATTTTTAGGCTCTCTTCAATCGTATCTATCAGTGTTTGGTTGGCCTTTTTAATGCTGTCTATATCGAAAACATCTCGTTCCATTTGCATTTTAACTTCAGCATTACTCAGCTTCAGGTTTTCTGCATTACCGACCAATAATTGATTAGTTAGATCATGGCTCACTTTAACCGTTCTGACCGCTTCACTAGAGCGATGAAGGGTTACGGCAATAGCCAGTTGTTGGCGCCACAATGGTATCGTGTTAGCAACCGTAGAGGCGATTTTATTAACTAAACCTTTATCATTCTCTTGTACCAAACGAATACTAGGCAGGCTTTGCATCGCCACTTGTCGGGTCAAACGAAGATCATGAATACGTCTCTCAAGGTTATCGCGCAGAGCACGCAAATCACGCAACTCCTGAGTTTTAAGCAGTTCATTTTGTTGCTGTTCTGCGCGTTCTAGTTTTGGAATGCAGACCTGATCTAACTCTATTAATTTTTCGTCTCCTGCTTCAATATAAAGTTCAAGCTCATGGAAGTAATCTAGATTTGTTCCATATAAACGATCTAAAGTGGTGATATCGGTAAGCAGTGTCGTTTTGTGACGCTCCAGCTCAATGCTGATCGTATTCACTTGTTTGTGTACTTTTTCATATTGTTGTAAAAACTTGGTAACGGGCTTAGCACCACCAAACCAACGAGAAAGAAAACCCGATTTTTTTCTCGCAGCCAAACTTTCAGCGTCGAACCCTCGCAAAACAGCAACAATTTCATTGAGAGCCTGACCCGCACCACCTATATTTTTATTACGTACTCCCTCCAGCATATTATCGGCAATATGGGTTAATTGCTGTTGTGCCTTGTTACCAAAAAATAAAATGGAAGTACCGTCATTGAAATCAATTTCGTCAGCCAGATTTTTAATTTTTTGTTTTTCCAGTCGCGTAATTTTCTTTTTGCTGTTCGTGCCCTTAAGCTGTTGGGCCGCAGAACGAAACATCGTCTCTGCAACAGCGACGTCTACACTTTCGAAAAAATTCAGGTTTTCATTTTTCATCAAAGAATGTCCTTCTATAGCCTGTGGCGCTTGAAATTTAGTGTTTACTACAGTATACCCTCTCGTTTTAACTGTGTTGATAACACCTCTATTTGCACATCCAAATCTACAATATTATTATCAATTAATTGTTTTTGTTGTTCAATAAAAACTTCTTCAATCGTAATCAGCACCTCTCGAAAATTATTTTCCAGTTCCGTAGCTAGCGTCTGACCATGGGCTCGAGCATAACCCGCTGATACTTTTTGTGCACCATCCAAATAAACATAAAGAAATTTACGAGCACGATGTAAATCACCGGGGTCCTCTTCTAACATCAGGAGAACCTCTCGTGCAAGTGCACTGATACGTTGCAAGCGAACACTCAGCTCCTTGTTTCCGACATGACGACCCGCTTGCTCAATTGCTTCAATTTTTTGTTCCGCTTGTAATAATACGTCCATGATTTCATTCGGAGTAAGTCCGTACCCGCCTTTTACAGTCGGTTTCTCTCTCTTAGGATCAAGTCCGTAAGATAAATAAACACCTAAAAAAGTTAACATGCCTAACATCGTTGAAAATACCAGGCTATGTTGCACTGCAAAATAAGAACACACGGTAGTTCCAAGTGAAACAGCGACGGCTCCTAGTGTTTTAATCGGTACTTGAGTAGATCGTTTATAGGTGGTCGCAAAAGAACGATAGCTATGTTCTGCTCCCCGGACTAAACCACGACGTAATAAAATAGCACCACCCAGAAACAACGTTATCGCGCTAAGGTACACGATCGTTTGACTGAGATCACCTTTGATCAGTGACACCAACATCGCAGGAATAAGCGGAAGAGGAAGAACAAACAACAATAAACTACGAGGCGTCCATGATGTTCGTAATTTTCGTATTATTTTTTGAGAGAAAGACATGGCTTAATTCTATAAACTCTCTAACTTATTATAAATTCAACTAAGTCATCGGTGCTGCATTCAGTAGCCCTTGACAAGTCGTAATGCCGATGGTTGCAATAAGTAATACAGCACCTAATATCAAACGTAATGGCTTTGGCATCATTATAGCCCTCTGTAAAGTTACGTAAAACTATAGGCCACAGTCATCGACTCTAACCGAACAAACATATATTCAACTCGGTGGACGACAACTTGGCGTGCGACCGGCAGCCTGCGCCGTTTCATAAAGCGCCAAAGCCTGGCCCATGTTCGACTGCAAATCTTTGATACGGTTTTTATGGGACGGATGTGTAGACAAAAATTCCGAAGGCTGTTTGGAGCTTAACTTCGCCATATTTTGCCACAATGTGACACTGGCGCGAGGATCAAAACCGGCACGCGCCATGAGATCTTGACCAATTTCATCCGATTCGCTCTCCTGCACCCGGCCAAAGGGCAGCAAAACTCCCACCTTCGCACCGAGACCCAGAGCGGCCATAGCTGTTTTGCGATATTCAGAATTGTTCACTGCCATCCATGATTCCATCAACGTCATTACTTGCCCCATTGCAAACTGTTGTGACACTCTTTCGTTACCATGGCGTGCTAACACATGACCAACTTCGTGCCCTAATACCGCAGCTAATTGATCCGCACTCTGCGCTGCTTTTAACAGCCCTTTATTGACACCAATCTTTCCGCCAGGCAGTGCGAAAGCATTCACTGCGTCATCATCGAATACCTGTATTTCCCAGTCGGAGCTAGCCTGCTGCACACTGGGTAAATCAATAATGGCCTGTGCCACACATTGGATATAGGCCGTCATTTTTTTATTTTTCACCAGCGGCGTCTCATTCTGCAACTGTTGAAACGATTGTACGCCCAAAACGACCATCTGTGCTTTTGGCATCATCACGAACTGACTGCGACCGGTGGGTGATGTTGCACATGCGACTAATAGAAAAAGTATAGCCAGCAGGATAGAGGTTTTTCTCATGCTCAGTGCCAACTTCTCTGTCTAAATCCGTTAACATACAAACCATAAGCAATAAAAAACAAAAACACCATAGGATGTATCGCACCCCCACCGTTATCGGTAACCGCTATCCCTTTAATTGTAGCATTCTGATTACTGCCCGGCGCAACACTGGTCAATGGTGTCGGTAGATCTTCTGGCTTAACTACTTTTATGCTTATGACACTTAAAGCTTGGTTCCCTGACTGGTCTTCTACTGATAGTTCCACTACAGTCTCACCCAGCGGATAGACTCCTGTCGCAACGAGACCACTGGGGCTTGTTTCTATACTAAAAGGAATGACAGGTTGAGAAGTGAGTTGATACAACCCTATACCACTGCACTGATCTGAAACAGTCGCTTCAATATTATAATTCGCACCTTTATCACTTTCTGCTGCAATAACCACTACGGACTTATTGAGCACAACAATAGGTGGTACTTTATCTTCTATCTTTACGACTGTGGACGTAGTATGGGCATGCCCTCGACTATCTATTGCCGTCAAAAGTACTTTACGTTCACCCGCAGTCAGTGGCACAGTGACCTCTTCGCCAACAACGAGACCAAATTGCCCTCGCCACTCAAGCGAAAGTGACTCATCTTCAAAATCGGATGATTGACTCCCATTAAGGGTAACCTGTGTGCTATTACCTGCACATTGATAAACCGGTACCGTATCAATCACCGCATTTGGAGAGGCATTGGTTTCTATTTTCCATAACTTTTGATATTCTGAATCGTCCGCGTCTCCCAGCATCGTAAAATAAAATGTTGTCCCTCCAACGACACGCATCCACTGGTTGCTTTGACCTATCGGGGAGTCCACTTCACGGATAATTTGTGTTCCTTCAGCCCTGCCATCGGATCGCCATAATGCCCATGCCCCACCCTTTTCAGCAACAAAGTAGAGTTCATTATTAACACCCATTAACCAGGCAGGTAATCCACTGGTGGCATTCTCACCTATGTTTTTCACTAAACTTGCTACTGTACCATCGAATACCCATAAGTTTTGACCCTGATTATTACCCTGATCCGTTGTAAAAAAAAGCCGGTTCTCAACCACAGTCAAATTACCAAGAAAAGTATAGTCAGCTGCATTGAGTATAATTGGAACCGTCCCTTCTACCTCCCCGTTTGATATCCATAGCTGATAGCCATTGCCCCCATTCTTGGAAACAAAAACAAGCATGGTATTTAGTGCTTTAAGAGATAAGGCAGGCGATTCAAGCGCCTTCACTTTGTCCGTACCTTCCTCGCTGCCATCTGATTTCCATAATTCATAGGCTGAATTGGATACAGCCTGAAAAAATAGGACACCGTCAACATCAATCAGACTAGAAAGCAAGGAAGGAAACGCCATTGCTCTATTGACAACTAACAAAGTACCCAGCTCAGTACCATTGGATTTCCATAGTGGGAAGTTGTTGTTACCATTTAGAGTTGTGAAAAACAAAGTATTATTTGAAATAATCAGGCTAGTAGGAAAACTGCTTTCTTCACCCTCTACGACATCTTTTATGAGGGCGGTGCCCTCCTCACTGCCATCGGTTCTCCATAACTCAGTGCCAAAAATTTTGTTCGTTGCAGTGAAATATAGAAGCCCATTAAATACAACAAAATTTCGAGGGTTACTGGATGGGGTTCCTGGATAAATATCCTTAACCATGAGCGTACCTTTCTCGGTACCATCACTTTTCCACAACTCTCTACCCACGCCGTCAGTCTCAGCAACAAAATACAACTGGCCTTGATATTCCGTCAAATGACTGGGGTTGCTGCTCAAAGGGCCCGGGTTGATATCCTTTACTATCATAGTGGTAGATACCGTATCATCCTTGGTTTTCCATAGCTCGTTACCCCTTGTTGGGATATCAGTTGTGGTATTTACATCGGATGCAGTAAAATATAAGGTCTTATTTATGATCACCGGATCTTGTGGTGTACTTTTGCTGTCTAGCTTGGTGCTGAGGCCAGCATTGATATTTTTCACTAATTGTGGTTCTAGCTGTGGTTCCAGTTTTTGTGCAAAACCAGGAAGGGTTACAATCCAAAACACAGCAACCCATATTGTTTTCTGTAATTGACTTTTCATCATTGCTACACTTTTTGTTTTTTTATGGCGAATATTTGTTACTTTCTACAATTATCCGTAAATCATTCATGGCAATTTTAAAAAATTTTTATTCTTGCACAGGTTGACGGCTGAATCTAAAAATAGCAACCTTGTTTAGAACTCTTTGACATAACCGACCGCCCCGCTTTGGCTTACATGACCCACGCACGGATGCAAGCGCCATCATTGCAAGGAAAACGACAAGAAATCCAGGTACGTTACGACAGCCAACCATGGTAAATCGTGAATGTGTACGTTGTCGTTTCCCTCCAAATAATATTGCACAATCATTATACGCTAAATAAATCAAAGGTAGCAATATCCCGCAATCAACTATACAAATCAGCTTTGTTGGGGTTTAATTGACGAAATTGAGTTTGACATGGTTTATTGGCGAGTTAGTCTAGTACACCGTCAAGGTCATTTTGACGGTGTACTAATATCGTGTCCTAATACTAGATTAATATGTCAACCACTTTTGTCTGAGTGAACTCTAATTTTGACCAAGGTACGCTCAATTCAAGATGTGCAAGCGAGGAGGTCGCCAAGCCAGTGAAAGCATGTTGACGACCAGAAGATTCGCCGTCAGCAAAATGCACAAGCTCACTTAATCCGGGGTTGTGACCGATGATTAACAGCGAATTTATGTTTTTATCTTGCTCTCTGACAACATCAAGCAAGCTCTCTACACTGGCGTTATAGAGACGATCATCGTATTGTACCAGATCAATACATCCCCCTATTGCAGTCATTATGTATTGCGCAGTCAGTCTTGTTCTTTGTGCCGTAGAGCACAAAACTAAATTAGGTACAATCTCTTTTTTCTTCAAACGCGAGCCCATCGCGGACACATCACGCCCCCCCTGCTCACTCAGTATTCGTTCTTTATCCGCCCCCCTCTCACCAAACGGCGAATGACCATGGCGTAATAAAAATAATTGCTTATTCATACTTCCTCCAAACAAAACAAACACCGCCCTGAACCTGGAAATTCAATTAATCCACAGTGCATAGCACAAGCTTTTTATTCAATTTCCATTTCTTAACTTGACATAGTTCTATCACAGAAGCAGGATCTCGGATATACTAGCCGCGCTAAACAAGCGCCCGTAGCTCAGTTGGATAGAGTAACTGGCTTCGAACCAGTTGGTCGGGAGTTCGAATCTCTCCGGGCGCGCCATATCTCTTTAAAAGATATCGTACGCTTTAAAAACCCTAAATAAGACGAACGCTATCCAGGTAAAATAGCCGAGGTTTTTCATTTTTACTCAAAAATAAAATCATTTTTCTAATTCGGCTGAGATCCAGTAATCGAGATTTTGGGCTCGCAGCAATGTTCGCCAGTGGAATCAGGAGCGTGGTTGCCCCCTCCCCGATCTGAAACTCGCCATTATATCTTTCACTGTACTTCGGAAACGCGTTCACACCATCATCAATGCGAAGATTCATATTAAATGCGGTACCTGGATTATAGAACGTCATTGTCAAGGTTTTATATTTTCGCCAATCCTGATCACCGGCGGCATAGCGAACACCAAGCCAAACCCCTTTATTGATCTCGACCTGCAGTGAGTGGAGACCAGACACAGCATGTTGATCTGACAATGAAACCCGAGTGTGCTGTCCATGCGCGCTCCACAGCTTTGTCTCTAATTTATGTTCAAAATCACCCAGGAGTGGAAATTGTTGTTCTCGCCACCAGAGCGAGCGCCACTCAGACCAGACCGGCTGTACGATCCAACCCACCGCCAATACAAGTAAAAACAGAGACATCATCTTCAGCAATGAATTTTTCACCGTACGCCAGACAAGCATCCCACTTAATGCGATGAACGTGCCTAGCAAACTAAGCTGTATGTCCGCCAACGAGGCCGTTCTACCAAAATAAGGCTGTAATCCTTCAATGCCAACCATAAGCAGTACCGAAAACAGCCCCGACACCATCGTCGCTTGCCATTTTCCGTGATGCTCCATCGCCAGATAGAGCAAACCACTCAATAAAATAAAGGCAAAACTATGTCCCGCATCCATCGTTTTTCTAATGACATCGGGATCCGCGCTCGGCTTAAATGATGCAAAGGCAAGCAGTATAAAACCCCCTAATACTAAAAAAAGCGCAATAATATAGCGCGGTTTACCCCCTATGATTAAATTAAACCCGTTCACGGTCAATAATCCTTATGTGAGCCTTGGATTACAATGAAAAAATCTAAACTATTATGAAGTTTAGTAAAATTGTTCACGTAATTCATGAATTTTATCTCGGATATGAGCTGCTTCTTCAAACTCCAAATCTTTAGCATGTTGATACATTTGTCGCTCTAAGCTTTTGATCTTTTTTTCTAATTCGGCTGGCGTAGCATAACCAACATTAAGCTTGGACTCTGCAATTGAAAATAGCTGGTTTGCACTATCTTCCTTATCATCCGTGTTGGCGTAAGCGCCTTGCATCACATCCTGGATGGCTTTGACGACACTGGTGGGCGTAATATTATGCTTTTTATTGTACTCTTGTTGCTTCTCACGACGACGATCGGTTTCATCCAGGGTTAACTGCATTGAGCCTGTGATCCGGTCTGCATACAAGATGGCCATACCATTCAGATTTCGTGCAGCACGACCAATGGTCTGGATCAAAGAACGATAAGATCTTAAAAAACCTTCTTTGTCTGCATCTAAAATAGCGACCAGGGAAACTTCTGGAATATCAAGCCCTTCTCTCAACAAGTTAATGCCAACCAGCACATCAAATTTACCCTTGCGCAAATCTCTGAGAATTTCCATGCGTTCTACTGTATCAATATCAGAGTGTAAATAGCGGACTCGCACGCCATGATCCCCCAGGTAATCGGTTAAATCTTCAGACATCCTTTTGGTAAGTGTGGTCACCAATACCCGCTCCCCTTTGGCGGCACGTTTGTTGATTTCTGATAAGACATCGTCAACCTGGGTCGTTGCCGGACGAACGTCTATTTGCGGGTCAATCAAACCGGTAGGTCGCACGACTTGCTCAATGACCGCACCCGATTTTTCGTTTTCGTAAGACCCGGGGGTAGCGGATACATAGATGGCCTGAGAAACGAGTCGTTCAAATTCTTCAAACTTCAGGGGTCGATTATCTAAAGCAGAAGGTAAACGAAAACCGTAGCCTACAAGGTTTTCTTTGCGTGATCTGTCTCCTTTATACATAGCGCCGAGCTGTGGCACTGTCACATGGCTTTCATCAATCACCACCAACGCATTTTTTGGAAAATATTCGAACAACGTCGGGGGCGCTTCTCCGGCCTCACGACCTGACAAATAGCGACTATAATTTTCGACACCCGAGCAGTAGCCCAGCTCTAAAATCATTTCGATATCAAAACGAGTACGCTGTTCCAGACGTTGCGCTTCAACCAGCTTATTCACCGAATGAAACTGTTCCAGGCGTTCTTTTAATTCAACTTTTATCGATTCCACTGCGTCCAATAAAATCTGTCGGGGCGTGACATAATGACTTTTGGGGTACACAGTCACTCGAGGGATACGTTGCAATACCTGCCCTGTCAACGGATCAAACCAAGCGAGCGATTCTATTTCTTCATCAAACAATTCCACTCTTAACGCTTTAATTTCCGAGTCAGCAGGAAAAATATCGATGACCTCGCCGCGTACTCGATACGTACCCCGTTGTAGCTCCATATCATTGCGTTTGTACTGAAGTTCCGCCAAACGACGCAATACCGCACGCTGGTCAATCAGCTCCCCCCGCACCAAGTGCAAAACCATACCAAGGTAGGTTTGGGGGTCGCCCAAGCCATAAATGGCAGAAACGGTGGCAACGATAATCGTATCAGGGCGCTCCATAATAGCCTTGGTGGCCGACAACCGCATTTGTTCGATATGCTCATTAACCGAGGCGTCTTTTTCAATAAAGGTGTCAGAAGAAGGGACATACGCTTCAGGCTGATAATAATCGTAGTATGAAACAAAATATTCCACAGCATTATCAGGAAAAAATGCTCTCATCTCACCATAAAGCTGAGCAGCCAAGGTTTTATTCGGGGCTAGAATCAACGTCGGACGCTGCACTTTTTCAATCACATTGGCAATAGTGAACGTTTTCCCTGAGCCGGTTACGCCCAGCAAGGTTTGGTGTGCCTCTCCCGCCTCTAAACCCTCGATCAATTCCTCTATCGCGACGGGTTGATCTCCGGAGGGGGTGAATTCCGACTTAAGCTGAAAATGACGTGACATATATTTTTACTTGATTTTTTCGGGTGAACCCACAGTGTGTATGTTATTCCCCCACTGTGCGTCGCTAGTGACATTGATGGCGGACTGGAATATAAACCTTAATAATATCACTAACAACCCACGCTAACCTATACCCCATGTCAATAACCCCATTCCGGTTTGCACAAAGAATGGCATAAAAGATTTAATATGAATCTGGTCAATGAACCGCTTAACTCAACGGATTATTGAGATTTTTCTGTAGCGAGCAAGGGTGATAAATTGTATGATACAAGCTCTCCAGTTTTAAAACAAAATGTAGGATCATATCGTTGAATCTAGAACTGTCATCCCGCGTTAACAAAGTTCGCCCTTCCGCCACCTTGGCCGTCACTGCCCGCGCCTCGGAGTTACGAGCACAAGGACACAACATCATCGGATTGGGTGCAGGAGAACCGGATTTCGATACCCCTCTACATATTAAAAAAGCCGCGATTGCAGCCATTAACGCAGGCATGACAAAATATACAGCAGTGGATGGTACCGCTGAATTGAAACAAGCTATTATCAATAAGTTTCAACACGACAATCAGCTCCATTATCAAAAAGAGCAAATACTGGTTTCATCGGGAGGAAAACAAAGCTTTTTCAATCTGGCTCAAGCCTTACTTAATACTGGAGATGAAGTCATTATTCCGGCACCTTACTGGGTATCTTACCCCGATATGGTGTTATTAGCTGATGGCACCCCTGTTATTATAAAAACCAGTATCGACCAACACTTCAAAATCACAGCTCAGCAGTTAGCTGACAATATTACCGCTAAAACGCGCCTACTCGTCATTAACAGCCCCACCAATCCGACTGGTGCAGCGTATAGTGCCGATGAACTTTCCGCTTTAGCGGCCGTCCTGATACAACACCCTCATGTTTTAATTGCAACCGACGATATGTACGAACATATTCGCTGGGATAACACCCCGTTTATTAACATATTGAACACCACCCCTGAGCTATATGAGCGAACCCTCGTTTTAAACGGGGTTTCTAAAGCCTACGCTATGACGGGGTGGCGCATTGGCTATGCTGGCGGACCTAAAGACTTAATCAAGGCAATGAAAAAAATACAGTCACAGAGCACCTCAAACCCCTGCTCTATATCACAGGCTGCCGCTGTCGCCGCTTTGACAGGAGAACAAAGCTGTATCACTACCATGGTTAAGGCATTCAAGGAACGACATGATTATGTCGTGCAAAAACTCAATAGCATCAGTGGTATTCAATGTATTCCTTCCAACGGTGCCTTTTACGCCTTTCCTCAGATGAGCGCGCTAATCGAACAAGTGGAAGGGGTCAACAATGATGTAGAACTGGCATCGCGCCTGCTCGATGAAAGTGGTGTCGCTCTGGTACCCGGATCCGCATTTGGTGCGCCAGGATACATGCGACTCTCTTTTGCCACCAGCATGGAAAACTTGACAGTGGCTTTAGATCGAATAGAGGCCTTTGCCAAGCAACAAGTGTAGTGTCGTTCTTATAGTCGAAATTGTGCTGTTATTTTGTGCACGCTTCTAACCTCCTCGCTCGCCTTGACGTATCTTCACTAATTTACCATTTTCAAAAGTCAGTATGCGTAAAAAACGGGTGGGGCCAAAATTGTATGTCCATTCATCGACAGTAATGGTAGTGCGTTGCTTGCTGCCTTTTACATTATCCACCCGATATTCCTCACGAGTATCTTTAAAGTAAGGCGTTCCACATTTAAACATAATTTCGCTTTTACTATGACGAAGTTCTAATTCTTCAGGTCTACAGGGTTTCTTTGGATAATCTGCATTAAATCCATAGTCACCTAAATCAATAGAAACCAGGTTACCGTTTTCAAAATTCAAATAGCGGATTAACGCTTGCGAGCCACGATTATAAACCCATTGCTCCCGGGTTATTTTTGCGACCGCAAATGGGCTGTTCTCAGGCCATAACTCTGATTCAGAGTATTCTCGCCAACTGGGTTCACCACATTTCCTAAAGATTTCAGCTTTAGAATTACCCGTTGAGACTAATTTTTGGCCACACCTGAATGAACCCGCTGATGACATAGTTGCGTTGAAAACGAAAAAGAGTACACAGCAGGCTATAAATGAATTTTTTCTCATAGGTTACACTCTGACATTCAGCTATTTTTAAATTTATTATAACATCAGGTTTCTTTACAACCATTACGGGTATAGACAAAGGACGACAAACATAAACAACAAATGCCTATCGTTAAGCCTCTTAAGCTTGCATAGACTATACAACATGACATCACCAACCCTACATCAATGCACCTCAGCCGAAGGTATGACGCTGATAGAGCTGATCGTGACGCTCTCACTGGTTTCAATACTTGCGGCAAGCGCCGCCCCCAGCTTCAGCTCTCTGCTTCGAGAAAACCAACTCAACGATCAAACCACAAAACTGACAAGAGCGCTACAGTATGCACGAAGCCAGGCACTCACACTAGGGCAATCTGTATTAGTTTGCCCATTAAACAGTATATTGAGTTGCTCAACGCCCCATACCAAAACATGGACACAAGGCTGGCTCGTTGCCGTGGATCAAAATCACAATCGAAGTTTTGACGCACAAAATGACAGGGTACTCAGGGTATTCCAAAATCAAAAAAAGCAGGTTCAGATCATATCCAATCGCAAGACGATTGCTGTTTTTTCACCTGATGGCAATGCCAGTGGCAGTAATCGAACATTTCAGCTTTGCCATAAATATGACAATCTTGTTGCCAGAAAAGTGGTGCTCTCCAATAGCGGCAGAAATCGCTTTATTGCATTGAACAATCAAACCTCTAGAGAAAGCTGCATACTGTAGGAACCGGCAGCTTTTTAGCCGCAATGTTTTAGATTGGATCTCGAAATGAATAAATACGAACTAAATTTGAGCGCCAAACCGGAAAGTTATCACTTACCCGTTCCCAAATATACCCGTAGCGTTTGAGATTTAGGTGTTAGTGTGCATTCAATTCATTTCATGGCGAGACGAAATGACGAGTAATAGCTGGCTATTGGGAATTTCAACGTAGCCAAGGAATGAATAGGGCGTGCAATTACGCCTAAATCTCAAGCGCTACGGGTATAGATTCTTACAATTTATTTTCATGCTCAGCATAGCCTAAAAATTTCAATATTTCTTCTTTGCGTTCAATCGTATCTTTGTAACCCAAGTCTATGAGTTCTCGACAATAACTTCTTTCAAACAAGAGATAGCTAATCAAATTAGAGCCATTTTTATTCAATGCCCCTACACTTTTTAATAACATTCGCAAAGCCCAAGGCAACTCGCCAGTATGACGAGAAGCAATACTACGAATATCTTCTCCAGGTGAGATCACCATGACGTCTACCGAACGTAAACTGACGTTACCCTCTTCCAAATGGTGTGACGGAATCATGCTAACGGTTTTGTTTATGCGTGTCAGACGTTCCAGATCAGCTTCCA
>JAADHS010000160.1 GCA_013151745.1 Gammaproteobacteria bacterium
TGGCGGCGTTAAAATTCCTCGCAATAGCCAGCTATTACTCGTCATTGTGCCTTACCATGAAATGAATTGAACGCACACTAACACCTGAATCTCAAACGCCACGGGTATATTGTGGTTATCATTTTTGATATCTGTTGTTTTTAGAGGGCTGCCGCTGAAGAAATTTCAGAAAGGGATTTTCAAGCCTCAAGTATGAGCAGTATTTTATACTTGTACCTGCTCTGCCAGTGCATCATTAAGCTGGCGCTCGATTTTCCGTTTGTAATTCAAAAAATAAATAGTTTGTACATGCTCATCAACCCCACCATGACTTAACATCGCATGAGGCATATCCATATCTGTAATATAGATGGGGTAAGGTTCTCTATTTTTACGTAGCGACAGCACATGTTGAGCCACTTTTTTGAAAAGAGCAGGCCCATATTCTGCTGAAGAAAACTCCATCTCATTACAATAAATCCGAAACACCGGGATATGATCAACTACCGCTCCAATGACTTGTATATTAAACACTCGAGTTGGCCTTGAATTTTGGTGTAATTCACGCCTGGCAATACTAGGATCAGGCGACCCTGCTCTTGATATGATTTCAAAATATTCGATGTCTTTTACTTCACTCATGTTTTCTTCTTCAAAGCCTATGATTTCATACCGTTGACGATTTAATATAGAGTCAAAAAATAGAGAAAAATGGGAAAGCACGGAACGACCATCAACAAAAGACATTTTTTGAAAGAATAATGAACCTCTTTCATCCAGCACATAAATTTCGGTAAGGACACCCGAAATTTGATAAAAGAGCTGCACAACACCCGGACGATTAAACGAAAACAAGGAAGGAAGCAGCGTTTTTTGGAGAGCCTGCCGGTCTATTACAACAGGTCGATATCGATCATAATGTTCGCCTAGTTGAGCAACTAACTCAGGGTAGGAGTGAGCCACTTCATAATTTAAAATATTATTTTCGATATCAGTAATGTAAAATTTATTTTCTACAGAAAGAATGTATCTTGAATCTCCTCCTTGTTCCGATTGATAAAAACAAGCAACCACATCTCGAAATAATTCTTCGATGCGTTTTTTTATGGTGATCGCTCTCCCTGACGAATAGCACTGAGCGGATAACTCTGGCGGGGTTACCCCCTTGCTTATTGGCGTCCATCTCACATATTCCCGCAAACATTCCAATAAACCTGATGCACCCGTGTAACGTGATGTTAATACTTCCTTCCAGGTGGTAATGGTAATCATATCAAAGCTTAATGCCAAATTTTCCCCCAAACCGCCATAACTCAATGCATCGTTATGATCGCTCATCAAATGATGGCCATTACGAGCGTATTCTTTCATGGGGTCGATGCCTAAATTCACAAATATACCCACATGTAGTGCCAACGCACCTGTCATGAAATCTGATATTTCAGTCTTGATTACATTTTTTTCTGGAAACAAGCGTTGAAACGAAAATAACAGCTCTTTTAACTCTCGAGACGTAAAATCACTTTCATTACTCTGCATGGCCAGCACAGTATTATTATTCATCATGGCATTGAAATGACACCAGGAAAGTAACTCAATAAGACTGTGCGATCGTCGCAAAGGCCGCTCTTTTATCGTTTCATTTTCCTTAAGAGGTGCTGTAAACAACAACCAACTTTCTTTACCATCTTGGCCCACTGAACGATAAAAAGATAAATGGCTTTCCCGAAGATTACTGGAAATGCCTCGATTGACAATTTCAACTTTTCCCGCCTTTCTTTCAAAAGCGGCATAAAGTTTACGACCGAGTATATTTAAATCTTTTTGGTTTATAGAAGCCAGTTGAGCGTGCTTTCGAGCAAAATCTGATAAAAATCGATAACTAAACGTGAGCGCTTTGACCAATGCCGCCCGCTCCTTGACGACGCGCCCAATTTTCCATTCAGAGCGGGAATCAAGCATTGCCAAATAATCCTCTCGCCACGCCCAGGACTGGGTGACAGATTTCATTAAATCACGTCGCCAGCTTTCTTCTCGGCGTTTATCAGGAACACTGAGTGGTTCATTAACCTTGAAATAAAAACAGCGTCGCAATAAGGACAAGCGCTCACTTTCCTCTCTTTGTTCCAAATAATCTTCAAGTTTTTTATACATCATAATATAAGGGTCTAGCTCATCAAGATTGATTTCTCCGTCATAAATAGCTTGCTTAAATAAGTGGCATAGCAATTTGATATCAGGATATTCCGCAGCATAGCTTTCCATCAATAAAAGCTTAAGCACCGACTTATAAGGCGAATCAATACTTTTATACAATTGCCATAGCGCCGCACCAAAAAACTCTTCCGCAGGCACACCAGGCAACGCACCAAGGTCTATATATTCATTCTTCGTGATAAAGCGCTTTGCCCGTAAAGATGCCGCATAAGCTTCATAATTATTTTCTTGGTCCGGTGGAATAATCCACCACAAGGGATAACGACCACACAGTAACAGCCCTGTTCTGTAAAACTCTTCCATCAACAAGTAGTGTTGCGCACTACCACTGCTTTCTGCTGAAATATCTTCGTGAACCCCCTTGCCGAAAGTTTCCGCTTCCACTAAGAAAAAATGAACCTCAAGATCAAAGCTCATCGCCCATTCTTCTATGGCTAATCCTTTTTGTCTAAGCTGTTTCAGCTGATCTCCGTCAAGTTCTTTGGTGTGACAGACCCAGATGTCAAAATCACTTTTTTTAGAATACGCTACGGTGCCACCACTACCCATAAGAAATAGTGAATAAATATCGAAGCGTAATAATGCTCTTCTTTTTTGATCAAAACTTTTAGAAAACTTTTTTATGGTTTTAATCGTAAAATCAGAGGGGCGATATTCAGCAACCCCGGCTGGTGTGGATTTAGAAATAAATCCAGGCAAAGAGGGGTGATTAATATGAAATAATAACGGTAATACTTCGAGAAAATCACGCTGTCGTTCCCGCAAAGCGCTTTGCGTACGCTGTAATCTTTCTCTGTTTAGCGCCATAAAACGCTTTTTAACCGTATTGATTTCTTCTAAAGTTGGTTTTTCGCTTTTTAACATAGGGTCATACTCTGTATGACTTATCGGCTCAAGCACGCGAAGATTCAACAAATTTGCGACATCGGTCACCTATTTTCGAAAGCGTATTGCACTAATTAATTGATGTATTTATGGTTTGATAACGCACATCGCCTATTTTGGACTGTACAGACACCCGGTAAAACGTTTAACCTAGAAAACGCAACTGGACACGGATGTGGAAGATAGAGCGACGCAGGATGCTAAAGCCGAGAGGAAACAATCGTAGTTGGCTTGGTTGGTGATGCAACTTTTCTTGCTCAGTCAAAAAAATCAATATCTTATGCTATAGACCGTGGATCAACAGTGTTTTTTTTGGGTTTAATCTGAGGCTC
This sequence comes from Gammaproteobacteria bacterium, assembly GCA_013151745.1. Classification (GTDB taxonomy): domain Bacteria; phylum Pseudomonadota; class Gammaproteobacteria; order JAADHS01; family JAADHS01; genus JAADHS01. The sequence continues at coordinate 3,414 of JAADHS010000160.1, forward strand.
ATTCATCCAGGTTCTTTTATTAGAAATACGAAATATGGGTCGTCTTTTCATCGCTATGGAGTACATCAACAATGAGCAACTCGCTAGACTCAACACTAGCTACTTTATCTTTAGAGACCGCCCCCATTGGCGTGTTGATTGTTCATACCAAAGGGGATATCATCTTTTTCAATAAAACGTTCAAGACCCTGTTCCATATCAACCGCCCACCTGAAAGTGCCCATATTGACGCATTACCGACAACGCTTAGAGACGCCATAAAGAATCAAAAAGAAGAAATAACAATACATAGCAAGGCAACAGATACAAAACATTTTTATAAATGTTGGTATAATCCATCCGTCGATGAAAAAGATCACTCAATTTGGTTTTTCCTGGATGTGACGAAAACGACCCAGGTCTATCAAGAGCGTGACCGTTTGGCGAACGAGCTGTCCAAAGTCTCTACGCGTGATCCGCAAACGGGACTCCCCAATAAAAGTGCCTTGATGCAAGGTCTGGAACCCTTGGTATCACGCAGCCGTCGCTATAACAATCCACTGTCCTTGATTCGCCTCCGCATTAATATAAAAGCAGAATATATTGATCAGCTAGAAAATATTATGCTGCTTTTGTCTCGTTTTCTCCGAGATCAAATGCGCTGGGCCGACATGGTAGGCCGGTTAACGGCGAATGAATTTCTGCTAGTATTGCCCGAGACTGGAGAACAGGCAGCCAATACCCTGGCTCATAAAATAACGAAAAAACTCAGCCAGTTAGCTGTTCAAAAACAAGATTCCATACCCAGCATTTCTATTGAAAGTGGTGTCTCCAGCTGGTTCAAAGGGGATGATATGATGCGTTTGATCCATAATACAGAACAGAACCTGATACAAAACACAAAGCAAAGCTAAAACCCCAATTACAACGCCCTCTCCCTTGCAATTGCCGCTCGCACTTGTGAGGGTGCGGTTCCCCCAATATGATCACGCGCCGCCACGGAACCTTCCAAGCTAAGTACCGTAATAACATCTTGTTCTATGTCTGCAGAAAATTTTTGCAACTCCGCTAGAGACAGCTCCGACAAATCTTTATTTTGCTCAACACCATAACGCACCGCTTGACCTACCACCTCATGCGCATCACGAAAAGCCAGGCCTTTACGTACTAAATAATCGGCCAGATCTGTCGCGGTTGAAAATCCTTGTAGCGCTGCCTTTTTCATATTTTTTTTATTGGCCATGATTACCGGTACCATATCAGCAAAAATACTCACCGACATTTTCACCGTATCAACCGCATCAAACAGCGGCTCTTTATCCTCCTGATTGTCTTTATTATAGGCTAGGGGCTGACCTTTCATTATAGTTAACAGGGCAATCAAATCACCATTCACTCTCCCGGTTTTGCCTCTGACCAGCTCGGGTATATCCGGATTTTTTTTCTGCGGCATAATGGAAGAGCCAGTGCAAAAACGATCGGGTAATTCGATAAAATTAAACTGAGCCGATGACCAGATGATCAGTTCCTCTGAAAATCGGGATAAATGCATCATAATAATCGCCGCAGAACTGCAAAATTCAATAGCAAAGTCTCTGTCGCTGACGGCATCCAGTGAGTTTTCACACAGCCCATCAAAACCCAGTAAAGACGCGGTATAGGCTCTATCAATGGGATACGTTGTCCCTGCCAGCGCCGCCGCCCCCAATGGCATCCGGTTGACACGTTGGCGACAGTCCCTCATCCGCAAACCATCCCGTTTTAACATTTCGTACCAGGCTAATAAATGATGGCCAAAAGTGACCGGCTGAGCGACCTGTAAATGCGTAAACCCGGGCATGATCGTATCCGCTTCTTTTTCGGCCAAATCCAGCAGTCCATTTTTCAAACGATCAAGCTGCATCATCAAATTATCAATTTCATCACGTAAATATAAACGAATATCGGTTGCCACCTGGTCATTACGTGAACGCCCTGTGTGGAGTTTTTTGCCGGCGATACCTATTTTTTCTGTTAATTTTGCCTCAATATTCATGTGGACATCTTCCAGAGCAATTGACCACTCGAACTCACCCGCCTCAATATCCAACAAAATTTGATCTAAACCCTGGCAAATCGACGAACACTCATCCTCTGTCAGCACACCCACCTTAGCCAGCATCTGCGCATGCGCCTGAGAGCCAAGAATGTCATAACGATACAATCGTTGATCAAAACCCACAGAAGAATTGAAGATTTCTACGGCCACATGAGTCGCTTCGCTAAAGCGTCCTCCCCATAGCTTTCTTTTTGGTTCATTTTTTGACACAAGGCACTCCAAATTTAAAAACAAAATCAACAGGTTACAAATCGTACTAGAACTCTAAGCCAATGCAAGGTAGCATGAGTGTTTTCCGTAAGTACACTTGAAACGACCATGAGTAAACAAATTATTCGCATCGCAACACGAAAAAGTCCGCTGGCCTTGTGGCAAGCAGAATATGTGCGTGCAAATCTTGAGCAGGCTCACCCTGGACTCTCCGTAGAACTTCTGACGATGACCACTCAAGGGGACAAAATACTAGACAGTCCGCTCGCTAAAATAGGTGGAAAAGGCTTGTTTGTCAAAGAACTAGAAAAAAGCCTTTTGGATAATGAAGCAGACATTGCGGTTCATTCTATGAAAGATGTTCCGGTAGAGCTGCCAATGGGCTTGCACCTGCCCATCATCTGTCAGCGCGAAGACCCTACTGACGCCTTTGTTTCTAACGATTTTGCCTCCATTGATGATTTACCACAAGGCGCGATTGTCGGCACCTCCAGTTTGCGCCGCCAATGCCAGATTAAGCTAAAACGACCTGATTTAATCATCAAAGATTTGCGAGGAAATGTCGGCAGCCGACTCAAAAAACTTGATCAAGGTGATTATGCCGCAATCATCCTGGCCTCCGCAGGTCTGATCCGTTTAAAATTGAATGAGCGCATTCGCGACCGCATCGACACCAACATATTACTACCCGCTATAGGACAAGGCGCGGTTGGCATCGAATGTCGAAAAAATGACGATCAAACGCTTTCATTATTAATGCCACTCAATCATAAAGAAACCCAAATACGTGTTGCGGCAGAACGCGCAATGAATCATAAGTTGGAAGGCGGCTGCCAGGTACCCATTGCCGGATACTCGGAACTTACTGATAACAAACTTTTTTTAAGAGGTTTGGTTGGCCAGCCTGATGGCCGTATTTTACTCAGAAGTGACGCCAGCGGAGCACCCGAAGATGCCGCAGCCATCGGCATCACCGTCGCCAATGACTTACTTAAACAAGGTGCAGATAAAATACTAAAAACACTTTATAATGGATAAATAAAGAAATTTTTAATACTATTTTTAAGAAAACACTAGAAAAATGGCTCAGCTCAGTTTAAAGTTTGAGGCTGACACTCAGAAATAGGGCGTTCAGGTATCGTGCTCAATAGTGAGGCATCATTATTTTAACAACATTTCCGCAGGATTTTTTATGTGAATCAAAGCGCAGCAATACGTAAGAGTGTTCTAGTAACACGGCCTGCTGACCAAGGAATTGAACTTTGCAACGATATTGTAAACATGGGATGGGAATGCACCCTTTTCCCCACAATAGAAATAGTTAAAGCAAGCGAAAACGGCTCACTGAGCGCCGTAGTTAAAAACTTTAACACTTTTGACATTGCACTTTTTGTCAGCGCCAATGCCGTTACTTATGGCCTTAGATGGCTTAAAAAAAATCATCTAAGCTGGCCACAAAACGTACTGATTGGTGCCGTAGGCAAAAGCACAGCGAAATCATTGGTTGTTCACGGACAGCTTCATGTTGACCTGATACCCGGTCAACGGTTTGATAGTGAGGGTTTGTTAGCCCTCAATGACTTGCAAAATGTAAAAAATAAAAATATTGTTATTTTCCGGGGCAACAGCGGCAGAGAGCACTTAGCGAACACCTTAAAAAAACGGGGCGCATCGATAACCTACGCAGAGGTCTATCAACGACGCATGCCAAGCCAAAAAATAGCAAGCATGCTCAGTGAAGAACAACGAAACCGCATTAATATTGCCGTTTCAACCAGTAATGAAGGATTAGAAAATTTATATATAATGACTGAAAAGGTACTTCGTCCCTGGTTATTGAATTTGCACCTGATAGTATTGAGTTCAAGAACCGTTGTTGTAGCGGAACAGCTTGGTTTCAAGCACAAACCATTTATAGCAACCCCCGTTGGCAACACAGCAATAACCGAAACATTAAAAAAAATTTTATTATAAACCGTTATTATATTTCGAAACCCACTATAGGGGGAGACAGATTCAATGAGCGAAAAACCAATACCAACCGAAGCTAAGCCTTCAGACTCAACGGCGACTGAATCAACCAGCACAAATAAGGCTCCCTCCACTGAAGCGAACACATCCAAACCAACCAGCAATATCAATATGAGTATTGCCGCGCCAAAACGACCCAGCAGCGCAGACGAAACACCGGCAAACACATATTCAAAGCGTCATGGTGGCAACGGACTCGCGACAACGGCCATTGTGCTGGCCTTGATTGCAGTTGTTGCAGGAGTTTTCCTATGGAATGAATTGTCAACCGTCCAACGTGAATTAGCAGACACCACAGGGCTTGATCAATCCGAGCTGAATCAAATTCAGAGTACCCTTGAACAAAACTCTGAAAACCGCACCGACCAGACCACAGCAGAACTTAAAACACTTGTTGCCGAAGCACAAAAAGAACTTGAAAGCGAGATAAAAGAATCTCTATCCCAGTTAGAAAACAATATTAATAGTATATCCAGCAACGTTAAACAACAGGACGCAAATACAGCCGCATTGGTCGCGACAACTCGCGAGCTTCTAAAAGGTGAACTAAATCAAGCCACAACAAAAACCAATGATGTCATAACACAAACTGATGGTACCCTGTCCGAACTAAAAGGTTCATTCAGTGAGCTGAAACTGCAAGTTCAAAATCGCCTGGATTCAACCATCGCCAGCCTGGATACCCGCCTTAAATCCACAGAAGACGAACAAACCAAGCTACAATTAATCGTCCAGAGATCACAAGAAGAACTCACTCAAGCCATCGGTAAAAACCGTACAGACTGGGCATTAAACGAAGTTGAACACATTTTAAGCATTGCAAACAATCAGGTCTCATTGGAAAGAAGCCCGGTAAAAGCCATTACCTCTTTACGCACTGCCAAGCAACGATTACAAAACATTGACAACCCCCAACTCACAAAAATACGCGAAGCGGTTAATACTGACATTGCAGCACTGGAGAGTCTTAAAACTCTGGATTTACATAACACGTCGCTCATGATCAACCGTCTGGCTGGCGAAGCAGGTAAATTACGCAATACCGTCACCAAGACAACACCCGCAGTAGAAGCATTGGCTACAGAGGCACCCATCGCTAAAGAAGAAAACATTGCCTCGACTTCGTTACTTGCAATTAAAGGTTTCGCCAGTGCCGCCTGGCAAGGTTTAAGTGCTGGTGTCACCATAGCAGAAGGCGGAGAGGTTATAGCCCCTTTACTACCCCCGGAACATGCTTTTTTTCTACAACAAAATCTGCAATTAAAGCTTGAAAGTGCGCGCTTGGCACTTTTACGACAGGACGATGCCAATTTTCATAGCAGTATTGCTGCGGCGAGAGACTGGACACAACGTTACTTTGATGCAAAAGATGATACGACTCAACAATTTATTAAGGACTTAAACAGCCTGGATGCACTGAAACTGGATCCGACCCTGCCTGATATTTCAAATTCTTTAAGAGTATTAAGAGAAATCAAACCTTCTCTTTCTTAAAAAATTAGACTTATCCGGACTTTATTCGGGCGGAATGACAATAAACAACACACCTTTTTTTCAAGGCAACTTTTTAAGGTAACCAAGGGGAGCAAGCTATCATGAGGTTCTTAATCCTAACGATAGTCGTTATACTGGGAGCGGTATATTTAGGCTTGGAAATTGAAAAATATCCTGGCCATGTCATGATTCAAATAGATGATGTAAAAACGATTAATGCGCCTATCGGCCTTACGCTCGGTGCATTATTGGCGGGTTTTATTATTTTTTATATTGGGGTCAGGCTACTTATAACTACAATACGAAGCCCTAAAACCATACGTCAATATACGAGCAATAGACGCGAAAAAATAGCGAACAATGCGCTCAATCAAGGTTTTTTACAACTGGCTCAAGGCCACTGGAAACCCGCGCAAAAACTCTTAAGCAAAGCTATGAAACACAAAAAAACAGCAGCTCTGAGTTATTTGGGTACCGCAAGAGCAGCCCAGGAACTGGGCAACACAAAAGTTCGAGACAAATGTTTAAAACTTGCAGAAAACACAACCGCAACCTCAGATATCTCAGCTGAAATTACAGCAGCCCAGCTTCTGATTACGGATAGAAAACTGGATCAAGCGGCGAACAAATTGCAACAACTGTTGCGTAAAGATCCCAAAAACACACTTATTTTAGCAGAGCTTAAAGATTGCTACATTAAAAGCCAGTCTTGGGAAGATCTCGCTGAAATCATCCACGACTTACAAGAATATAAAGTACTCACCTCTACAGAAACTTTAGCTTTGGCTCGCAGCACCTTTGCTCATGTGCTTGGCAAGGCGTCTCAAACTGGAGAAGACAGCCGCGCTTTGGATGATGCTTGGGGATTGGTTCCTAGTGAAATGAGAAGAGACAAACAGATTCTGTCTCTATATATCCGTTACCTGCTCGAAAATGGTGAAGGTTCAAGACCTGAAAATATATTGCGCAACAAAATCAAACAAGCCTGGGATGACAACCTAGTACACCTCTATGGGTTAGTCGATAGCGGTACTCCCGCACCTCAGCTTGCTACCGCAGAACGTTGGCTCAAGCGTCGCCCAGACAATGCGATACTACTACTCACTCTAGGAAGATTAGCACTGCGTAACCATTTATGGTCTAAAGCACGATCCTATCTTGAAAAAAGTGTCGACCTGGATCCTCGCCCTGAAACCTACATGTTGCTAGGAAAGCTACTGGAACAAACGGGTGAAAATGTCATTGCTGGAGAGTGTTTCCGCGAGGGTCTTAATATCACAGTTAGGGATGACCTGAAACTGGAACGCACGCCCATTGAGCTTATTAAAAACAGGCAATCCAGTGCATTATCCATCACCCCAACAACGGCATTAGGACCCGTCGCAACGTAAAACTTTTTTCATGTTGTGAACTAAAAAAACCCCGCGCAATATAGCAAGGGGTTTTTTTTCGTCCCTAAATACACGCCATTCTCGTAGCGTTTAAAGTTTAGGTGTATATAATAGATGCTACGAATTGAAATTAAAGTTCGCGGTAAACAATGAGAGGATTCAAGTCAGTGCGATTGACGACATTTTTTCTAATTTTGGGAATACTATGGTTTATACCGGTTGCGCATGCTCAAGATGTCAATGTCCCAGACGATTATAGCACCATACAAGGTGCCATCGATGCAATAGCTCAAACACCAGAGCTTGGGGATACGATTATTGTTGATGTCGGTACTTACGAAGAAAATATTAATTTAATTAGCAACATTACCCTGCGCGGCAAGGAAACAGCAAGGACGATACTCAAGGCTACTGATGAAAATATCCCGTTGCTACGAATGAATCAAGTCAGCAATGTAACATTGCAAAACTTCACTTTGAATGAAGGGAATATCGCTGTCGAACTACTAGATAGTTCCAATGTTTTGATTACAAACAATGTCTTCAATGCCGTAAACGAGACTGTAGATGTAGAGACGATCGGTATCTCGGTTTTAGGTAATTTCAATTTCACTATCGAGATTGAGAACAATACGTTTTTTGATTTAGATCGTGCAGTTGTCTACAACAATGAAGCTGTAGAGATACAAAACAATATTTTTTCTAAAAATGAACTGGCGATTGACAGTATCAATGCATTAGGTTCGATATCTTACAATTGTTTTTATGACAATAATCAACCAGAAGTACAAGGAACCAATGCAATCACCGGCAATGATCCTTTATTTGTTAATACCTCAATAAGTGATTTTCATTTGATAGAAGGGTCACCTTGTATTGATCAAGGGTTTGGCGATGATATTATTGATGAAAGCAATGCCGATATGGGTGCTTATGGTGGGCAATGGGCTGATATTTTTCCGTACCCGGTACAAATTTCGAGCGCGACGGATGCGACAGTCTCAGTGGGATCGCCTACTGTCGATATCACTTGGGGGAAAAACAATGCTTATCTGGTCACCCATACAACCAGACCAGGAGGCTATAGAGTCCATTATGACTCAGACAACAGTGGCCCACCTTATAACGGCACCGATGCGGAAGGGGGTACGAAACCATCGCCTATTGATGTTGCTAACATCACCACCTTTCGTCTTACGGATTTGTCTCCCGATCAGGCCGCGCCTTCAGCACCCGAGTTATTACGTCTCGATCTTGGCAATGGCCAATTTACAGCACATTGGACAGCGCAACCCGGTGCGACAAGTTACAACATTCATTATGGTTTGAACGATACGCAAGAGAAACAAATCGCCGTTGGCAATGTCACGTCCTATACCATCACAGGATTAGCCAATGGTGCAACCTATCTTGTTGCTATTACCGCCACTAGCCAGCCGACATACTATATCGCTATCACCACATACGACAACACAGGAAAAAGTGATAATGAAAGCACCCTGTCCGAAGAAAAAGAAGTGACGCTGGGTCAAGCATTCCACAGTGAATTATCCAATGAATTAACGGTCATTCCAGAGATGACACAAGCCTTTCCTGATTTACCCAATGACGGTTGCTTTATCGCCACAGCCGCCTATGGTTTTTATAGTGCACCACAGGTTCAAGCTCTGCGCAATTTTCGAGATAAGCATCTTTTAACACATCCGCCAGGTCGCGCATTCGTTCAATTTTATTATAAGCATAGTCCCCCACTTGCCACAACCATTGCCAAACGGCCATGGTTGAAAGTGCTAGTTCGTCTTGCTTTGGCACCATTTGTTATGATCGCATCGTTGTTCAGCTAACTAGAAACAAAGCAACTGAATTCCGACAAGCTAATGATCGCCTGTGCTGCCTTATCGCCCATAAATACAATTAGGAATATAGTTATGAACCCGCCAATAAACCCATTTTTACACTTTATTTGTGTTTGTAGGTCTCGTCTATTGGTTTGTATAGTCGGCGTTGTTTTATCTGTAGTCACGGCAACAGCACTGGCAGATGAAAACAGACCTTACTGGTCTACTGAGATTAAATTTGGTCAATTTCATCCAGACTTGGAAGAGTGGGACAAGTTTTACGACGACGATTATATGAAACAATACAGTGTTGCGTTAGCCTATAAAATATTACGTCAAGTGGAGATTGGCTTAGAGGCGAGTTACATGTCTCTAAATGGTCGCGGAGTTTTACCCCTGAATAATCAAGTCGGAGGAGAGGCTGATTACACTCTTGTTCCTGTCAGCGCTTATGTTACTTTAAGAGCCATTTTTAGCGAGAACCAACTTATTGTACCGTATGTTGGCGGCGGCATGACTCGTACTTCTTACAAACAAAATGTTAACGAGGGTGAGACAAGTAAAGGTAAAACGAACGGGGTCTATTACAAAGCCGGAATACAATTTTTGTTAGATCGCCTTGATACCGGCTCTGCCAATGCACTACAGCGTGACTTTGGCATTGATAATACCTACCTTTTTTTCGAATTTTCAAAAATCACTGCAGACATAGATGATGTACTTGGCAATAAAGTTGATTTGGGAGGTAAAAATTATTTTTTTGGTTTGTTATTTGAATTATAGAGCCCGAGTATCAATACGGTTCCTAGTACGCCGTCAAGGCTAATAGGTGCTAGAAGATAGCACCCAAGAAGCCGAGCATAAAGGCAACTCAGGGAGCAGCAGGTTGCCGAGGAAAAGCTGAAGTGCGTGAAAACGTTTACAACCTAATTCCATAGGTACAGTTAATCTCTATTTTGTTTTACAGGTGTTAATACCCAGTAATGCATAAGGTGGACACCAGCTTATCAGTGCTGTGGCGATAAATACCAGGCCAATGGCGCCCCACCAGCTTTGAAAGTAGGCTCCAACACCGATTGCAGCGAGTCCAGCAACAATACGAAGATTTTTATCCGTTTTTCCAACATTTTTCTGCATGATGTTTTTCCTTTTTCTGATATTTGATAGGATTCGATAGCCAATATAAGCTAAGGTTTGAGCGCTTGTCTGTGACTAAAATACCTTTCTCAAAAAAATAAAATGTAATAAAGAGAGTGCGCATTCCCAAGTTTGAGAGCAGGCTATTGTCGATAATTTTGTAAGCCAGCCAGATTGACTACGGTCAGTTTACTGCGAGCGCCTTTGATCAGCCCTTTGCCTTCAAATTCTTTGAGAATGCGACTTACCACCTCTCGGCTTGTACCTAGGTCAGAAGCGATTTCGTGATGGGTGATATTGAGAGTTTGGCCTTGCGATGCAATGGCAATCAGGTAGGCGGCAATGCGTTCGTCCATTCGGTGAAAGGCGACGCCTTCTAGAACAGCGATCACTTCCGTCAATCGTTTTGCAATTAAACCAAAAATGAAGGTATTCCAAGGTTTTGATTCACTCATCCATTCATGTACTTGTCTTGAGGGGACAAGCACCGCGTCCACATCCGTTTCTGCGGTTGCGATGGCGGGAAAGGGTGTGTTGCTCATTATGCACGAAGCGGTTAGTACACAACTATCACCTTTGCTAATGCGATAAAGTGTGATTTCACGACCCGAATCAGCCAGTTTATAGACACGAACCTGGCCTGAGACGAGCAATGCTAATTGATTACATTCCGTACCCTCTGATGCGATGGTGTGGCCGGCGGGAATATGAATCAGGGAGGCGCTACGAAAAAACGGTTTACCAAACTCGGACGAGGGATGGTTTAAAAATGGAAAATACTCGCTTAGATGTTGCTGTTGTTTCAAATTTTCTATCATGACTTAACAGTTTAGGAATGAAACACAATAATTTATGCAAGTGGTGCACAAATTTGGTTTCTACAAGTTGTTTTATTCTCATTCCCTAGTCAGAGGGGTTTTTCAGCTCTCTACTCCAAATATAGCGATGGTGATGGTAGAAAACAAATGCTGAAAAAGAGTATAACAGCTACGCCAAACATGACATAATCTGTTATATAAATGGTCATTATTGACACGGAAGTGAATGAAAAACCAGGCACCGGTCTTTACGCCACCGTCATCGCAACTATTGTCGGTTTTGGAGTATTTCCAAATGCCGGCTATTATCTTGAGCGTGGACTACCATATTGTTGCAGCCAACGCGGCTTACCGACGCTTATACGGTGAGGAACCTGCAGCAAAACATCGTTATTGTTATGAAGTTTCCCATGGATATCGAGTACCTTGTGATCAGGCGGGCGAAACCTGTCCGCTTAAAAATGCCATTGCTACGGGTCATAGCCAGAGAGTATTACACCTGCACCATACGCCACATGGTGAGGAGCATGTTGATGTTGAAACTTTTCCGATAAAAGATTCGTCAGGTAACATCATTTATCTGATTGAGTTGCTGCGCGCAACGAAGAGCGCAAGTAGCCAGCCCCTCGAATCGGGTCTGGTGGGACGGTCTCCACGCTTCAATAAAATGGTAGAGCTGATACAACGAGTGGCATCCAGCGATATTAATGTGTTATTGCTGGGTGAATCGGGGACAGGAAAAGAATTAGTCGCTCAAGCGATTCACGAAGGGGGTTCTCAGGCCAAAGCAGCGTTGGTTCCCTTGGAATGCTCTGGACTTTCAGAATCGTTGTTTGAAAGTGAATTGTTCGGTCATGAAAAGGGGGCGTTCACCGGTGCGAGCAATAGCAAGCCAGGGTTGGTGGAAACTGCAATCGGTGGCACGTTGTTTCTCGATGAAGTGGGTGATATTCCGCTCAGTCTGCAAGTTAAGTTGTTGCGCTTACTCGAAACCGGAACATACCGGCGTGTTGGCTGTCCGGATCCTCGCAAGGCAGATTTTCGTCTGATCTGCGCCACGCACCGTGATCTGAAAGCCATGGTAAAAAGCGGAGAGTTTCGTCAAGACCTTTATTACCGCATCAGTAGTTTTCCCATTCACCTGCCCCCGTTACGTGACCGTGTAGAAGATATTCCGTTGTTAGTCGAAGCTTTGTTGACACGCATTCACGGAGACAGCCCGCCTGCTGTTGATGCTCAGGCATTGCAGTTGCTAAAAACGCATGAATATCATGGCAATATCAGAGAGTTGCGCAATGTGTTGGAATGGGCTCATTTAATGGCCAACGGTGAAATGATCAGAGCAGAGCATTTACCCGATGAATTTCAAGACCAGCAAAACGTCCCAAAAAGAGATTCCCCAGTTTCCTGGCAAGGTGAAATAATTTCTCTGGACAAAATGGAAAAAAATTACTTACGCTGGGTGCTCGTACACTATTCTGGAGATAAACGATCCCTCGCCAAGCAGCTAGGAATCAGTGAACGGACGTTATATAGAAAAATTGAGCAATCGGGTAACTAAGGAATGAGAATGAAATAACTTATGCAAGTGGCGCACAAATTTAGTTTCTATTTGAGTGTTTTAGTTGAAGAACGCTCAAAGAGGAGCCGAAGTTGTGATGCCAGATGCACAAGTTATTTTACTCCTTCCTAAAGAACGCGTACTTGCCTAAGCCATAATGGCTCTGTGTTAGCTTCTCGGTGGGTTCTCCTGATGAGTCGATTAGACAAATACAAGCAAAACTTGAGTTTTAAACAAGGAGGTTATAATGCGCTTGTTACTGCAAATATTTTAAAATGCACCAAAGACTTTTTTCAAAAGATCGCTGTTTCGCATGATGGGGTTATCTCTGATTTCTTTTTCTTTTTTTGCAATCATGGTCATTAAGCCTTCGATAGACTTGTTGGTTACATAGCTTTCGATATTGTCGTCTTTTTGACCGGGTAGATAATCATCAACACCAAATTTGCTTGTTAATGATGAAACGGTATCATTTTGTAAAATACCAGATTTTTTTTTGTAGAACGATTGAAATGAATTGTAGTACTTGGCTATATTATTATTTTCCATGCTTTTTTTAACAATGGGTGTCACTATTGTTGTTAGGTTGTTTGTGCTGTTTGTTTTAAAATATTGCGTTGCAGCATCATCATTACCGGCCAAAATATTTTTAGCATCGGTGATGCTCATATTTTTGATTGAATTTAAAAAAACTTCTGCAGTTTTTGGTGCGGCTTCTTCTGCTGCTCTATTTAATGCAAGAATCAAATCATCTACATATTTTTCTCCGCCAACTTTTCGTATCAATTTTTCAGCCGTTTTCATATTTTTGGGAAGGGGGATGGTGACCAAGGGGTTATTCAGGTAGCCGCCTTTTTTGCCAAGATCCGTCACCGCGAATTTAACACCCTTTGCAAGTGCCTCTTTTAAGGCACCGCTCATGTCACTATTTGAAAGTCCTGATACTGTCTTGTTAGAATCTGACTGTGTAACAGGATTAATTTCTTTCGTTTTTTCAACCAGTCCATCAAGCTGATCTTGCCATCCTGCGTACAAATTTGCACTGAAAGTAAGTGAAGCCACAAGTGCTATTTTTATAGTTTTCATATTGTACCTATTTGGGATAATTGTAATATATCTTAAAGTGGGTGAAATCCCGTGCCTAGTTTTATTCAGTTCTTTTCGAAAAAGGAACAAAGGCCGCTACGCGGTGGCAATATTCTTTATACTCGGGGTGAGCCAGTATCAGTCGCTGTTCTTCCAGTTTAGCACCAATAATGAAATAGATCGCAACCACAGTATATAAACTAATGGAATTAACACTTTGTTCTGGCATCGCGAACATAACCAGCATCATCGCTAAGTACATGGGGTGCCGAACGTAACAATAGATTCCTTTTTCAATAAAGGGATCGATGTTACCAGAATTGTTGCGTAGTCCCAAAAATACCCTCACGTCAATGGGCATCAGAGAGGCCAAAAATAGAGCAAGCCCCAGCAGTTGTATAACACGTAACAGCCATGCGATAGGGGCGTCAATGTGGTATAAATTCGTATCGGGAAGCGAATGGACAAAGGCGAGCCACAGTAATGTCGTGAAAATAGCAAAGATCACATAGCTGAGTCGGTATTTTTGAGTGCTTAAGCCTGCCCGATAAAGTAATTTTTTGCATCTATTCTGCGCCAACAAACTATGAATTACAGCAAAAATGATGCCTGATACCCATATAGATATAACGGAAGTCAGCACTCGGTCGCACTCCTAGGAGGCTGTCCGAGAACAGACTGACCTACTGCGACCAAGCTCTTTTGGTCAAATTTTCCGATCATTTTCGTTAAATAGACCCATTATTCGCCTCAAATGATCGAAAAATTTGACTCAAAATAGCTTGCTCTCGCTACGATCGCTATTCTCGGACAGCCTCCTAGTGATCAAAACGCTTTTTAGGATTAATTTCCGCTTAGGCTGAGGTCGCCCCCTTTCAGTAATACATCCCAATAAAATTTAGGTAAAATATACTTTTTAAAGTAGTACATACTGCGCCGTTCTCGACCTTGGTCAAAAGGGAAGGTTTCTTTTGGGCGAAGGTTATAATCAAATTCGGCGAGCACCAATTTTCCGTAACCTGTGACCAGAGGACATGAAGCGTAACCATCATACGCTGCTTTTCCATTTTGCTCGTTCATTGTCGCAAGTAAATTGCTGGTTACAACGGGTGTTTGACTGCGGATCGCTGCTGCTGTTTTGGAGTTGGGTGTATTAGTACAATCCCCCAGACCAAAGATGTTTTTGTATTCTTTATGTTGCAAAGTATGTAAATCAACATCGACCCAACCTGCTTCGTCGCTAATCGGGCTGGCTTTAATAAAATCGGGAGCCGCCATGGGTGGCGTAACGTGAATGAAATCATAACGAATGATTTTCTCTTCTTCTCCTGCTGAAAAGATGGCTTCTTTTTTATCGGGATTCAGCGCAATCAAGTTGGTTTGGTAGTTCATCGTCAAACCTTTTCTTTCAATGACACGGTTGAGTTCATCCGCGTATTTTTTTACAGGAAAAATGCCTGGAGCTGCAGAACAAAAAATCATCTTCGTTTTGTCGCGAACCTTGTTTTTTCTAAAGGCATCATCGGCAAGATAAAGTATTTTTTGTGCCGCTCCAGGGCATTTGAAAGGCGGTGGAGGTTGTGTAAAAATCGCAGTTCCCCCTTGAAATTCTTTAATGGCTTTCCAGGTCAGGGGAGCGATGTTGTAGTCGTAGTTACTGACGACCCCGTTTTTACCCAGCTCTTCTTTTAATCCCGGTATTGTGTCCCAATTTATTTTAATTCCTGCGGCAACAACCAAGTAATCGTAGGTCACGATTTGACCGGAGTCCATGGTGAGCTGATTTTCTTCAGGTGCTATTTCTGACACGCTTTCTTTTATCCATTTGACGCCACGTGGCACGACCTTTTTCATTGGGCGTGCTGTTTTTTCCGCCGAATAAATTCCTGCACCCACAAAGGTCCAGCCGGGTTGATAATAATGGGTTTCTGCGGGTTCTATAATGGCAATATCCAGCTTTTCTGCTTCCTTTGCCAGGTGAGCTGCAACAGCAATACCTCCGGTTCCCCCGCCGATGATGACGACTTGATGATGTTTTGAATTTTGCATAATACCCTCTCCGTTAAAGAGCGCTACCTTGACCGTATTCTCGGACAGCTTCCTCGTCCTTTTACATAGTCAGGGTACGCCAGCTCATAAATATGCCCATTAAAACCAAAATAATACTAAAACTTTTTTGTAAATAGTGACCCGGAACTCTTTTCAATAAATAGGTACCTATTACGGTACCCATTGAAGCAATCAAAGCAAAAATAAATGTATCAAATATGGGGATTTCAATTTGACCAAGGTAGCTGATGCCTCCCGCAAGGGCATTCAGGGAGATTAATACCAGAGAATGGGCAACGGCTACTGGAAAGTGGCTGATACCCAGATAAATCAACGCAGGTACAAGTAAAAATCCTCCTCCGACCCCAAAGACTCCGGTCAAAATTCCGATTGCAAATCCGGTGACCGTTGCGGGTACAAAACGATAGAGACCAATACGATCAGCTAGCTTTATTTTACTGACCCACCATGTCACCGCAAAAATTAAAGCAGTAAATAGCCCCAGTTGTAGTTGTTCAGGAAGGTATTGAGCGAATATCGAACCTGAAACGCTACCTACAATACCTGATAGCCCCAGTGTGACGACCAGTTTCCATTGCAAACATTTCCAAACTCGTTGATGAACCAAGGCGACAAAAGAGACTAAGGTGACGATCCATAGACTCATTCCTATGGCTTGTTTTACCGGCATGTCAGCAAAATAAATCAACGCCGGAACGGTGACCATGCCACCGCCAGCACCAAACATACCCAGTATTATTCCTATGCCAAGCGCGGTTGGCCAAAGAAGTAATGTCACATTGTTGCGCCTCGATTAAGACAGTTATTTTCCGCAGGATTGGTTGCTTGGAACAGCTTCCATAATCAGCTTGGGGTTGGCTAAATTTAATGTTTTCATAAATTCGACAAACTGACTTCGAGAAAGCTGTAGTCTTGGATTATGATTTTTTTCTTCACCTATTGTCGAGGTGGTTCGACCTTGATAATCGTGCCCCGGATAAACGATCGTTTTGTCTGGCAAAGTCAAGAGCTTGTTTTGAATTGAATCGTAGAGCTGTCCAGCATTGCCTTGTTGGAAGTCCGTTCTACCGCAACCGCGAATAAACAGAGCATCACCGGTAAAAATAGCGTGACCTATTTTAAAACTTAAACAACCGGGAGTATGTCCCGGTGTCTCAAGCACATGAATGGAAAGTTGACCCAGAGTTAAGGTCTCACCCTCTTCTAATGCTAAATCGGCACATGCCACGCCATTTTTTTTGGCGACGCCTGTTTTACATTGCGTTTTTTCACGCAAATGACCACTTGCAGTAACATGGTCGGCATGAACATGGGTATCCAGAGCATATTTCAAATTCAGCTCCAACTCAGAAAGCAAACTCAGATCCCGGTCAATTTGAGTCAGTACCGGATCGATGAGTACAGCTTCTTTACTTTCCGGGTCTGCAACAAGATAGCTATAGGTCCAGGTGTCGTAGTCAAACAATTGCCTTAAAATCATCAGGGTTATCCTTGTGTTTTTGAGCCTGTTGCAAAGCGAATTTTCTCATTACAGCTGGTAATAGCATTATTTACGCCAAACAAACTGAATGGGTTGAAAATAACACTACTCTTTGATTTATAAATATAATTTATTATTGAGGTTAAATGGTTGTTATACGCACACTAGTCTGTGCATGCCATTTTTGACGGTCTCTTTATAGGGGACTGACAAAAATGACATGTTGTAACAGGTTTAATTTTATTGTAAACGCTTACGGTGTCCCCCGGGCACTCAATTTCAATATAAAACCATCTATTTAATCAGGTCAAAATGGCGGTGGTTTGATCTCAAAACCCGACTAGGCCAGGGTATGGAGGAGGTAGTGCAATGCAGGAAACAAGGCTAGGAGGCGAAGCAAAGGAAGTGATTGCGCGTCCATCCCTAAGAATGATATAAAAGAACGCTTTTAGGCGGCGTACTCATCACATTTTTTCAGGGAAGGGTCATGATGGATTTTATCGTAAAAAGTGGATTACCAGAAAAGCAAAGATCGGCCTGTATCGTTGTTGGTATTTTCCAGTCCCGCAAACTGACGGCTGTTGCCGAGCGTATCGATGCAGCCTCAGACGGTCATCTTAGCAATATTTTGCGTCGTGGTGATATGGAAGGAGCCATTAGCCAATCCCTACTTCTTTATAACGTTCCTGGAACCTTGGCGGATCGAATTTTACTAATTGGCTGTGGTAAAGAACGAGAACTCGACGACAACGCATACCGTAAAATAATCCAGCAAACGGTGACGAGGCTGAAAAATACAAGCGTAACAGAAGCGGTTTGTTACCTCTCCGAGCTTAATATTAAAGGTCGGGATATGCACTGGAAAGTACGCCAAGCGGTTGAAGTTACTGCGGATATGACCTATCAATTCGATCAACTCAAAAGTACTAAAACAAAAAACAAGCGATCCTTACGTAAATTCATACTCACCGTACCCTCGCGACGGGATTTGACCAAAGCAGAAAAAGCAACTCTGGAGGGGAGTGCCATTGCTACGGGTGTTGATTTAGCCAAAACCCTGGGTAATTTACCCGGTAATATCTGTACCCCCAGCTACTTGGCTGACCAGGCAAAAAGCATGGCCAAAAAAAACCGGGCAATGAAGGTCGAAATTTTAGAAGAAGCCGACATGAAAAAACTGGGCATGGGGGCCTTGCTCAGCGTCAGTCAGGGTAGCCGACAAGCGGCTAAACTCATTACTTTGGACTATCGGGGCGGCGCTAAAACGGCCAAACCTATTGTTTTAGTAGGAAAAGGTATTACTTTTGATTCCGGTGGGATTTCGCTCAAACCGGGTGGCAAGATGGATGAAATGAAATATGACATGTGTGGTGCCGCCGCCGTTATGGGTGCAATGGCAGCGGTTTCCATGCTTAATTTACCGGTTAATGTGGTCGCGATTGTTCCGGCTTCCGAAAATTTACCCGATGGCTTGGCTTCCAAGCCTGGCGATATTGTGACCAGCATGTCTGGACAGACCATCGAAATATTAAATACTGACGCAGAAGGTCGGCTCGTTTTATGCGATGCACTAAGTTATGCTGAAAAATTTGATCCTGCTGTAGTGATTGATGTTGCCACCTTAACTGGTGCCGTGATTGTCGCTCTGGGACGGCATGCAAATGGTTTGCTGAGTAACCATCCGCCCCTGGTCAATGATTTAAACAATGCCAGTAAAATCACGGGAGATCGCGTTTGGGAACTGCCTTTATGGGATGAATATCAAGATCAACTAAAAAGTAACTTTGCGGATATGGCCAATATCGGTGGACGCGAAGGCGGTACTATTACGGCAGCTTGTTTTTTGTCACGATTCACTAAAAAATATCATTGGGCTCACCTCGACATCGCCGGTACGGCCTGGAAATCGGGCGAAGCAAAAGGGGCGACGGGGCGACCGGTTCCACTTTTGGTGCAATATATCCTGGGCCGATCCGGGAAAAAGAAAAGTTAATAACGCGATTATGCAAGTCGATTTTTACTTATTAAATGTTTCTGAAACACGAGAAGGTGAGCACTTTGTTTGTCGTTTGACAGAAAAAGTTTTTCGCCAAAAACACTTTATTTATATCCATACCGATAATCAAAGTGCAACGTCGCGATTAGATGATCTGCTCTGGACATTCAGCCCAGGTAGTTTTTTGCCCCACGTCCTCGCTCACCACATGACAAAAGACGACAAGGTAAAAATAACCCTGGGATATGCAGATATTCCGGCCACCGCCCATGACGTGTTAATTAACATGGCAACGCATGTCCCTCTGGCACACACTCAGTTTTCTCGTATTGCCGAAATTGTTTACAACACCGAGCCACATAAACAGCTCAGTAGAAAGCGCTACCGCTACTATCGAGAACAAAAATATGCAGTATCCTCACATGAAATGACAATTTGACAAACAAAATTTATGAGCAAAAAGAATTCCGTAAACATCGAAAGAAAAAGTCAAGACCGTGTACAATTAACGCTTTAAACACTCTCTGTCAAACTGAGCAAGCCAAAATTAATAAACAATATGGAAAAAACCTATAACCCATCTGAAATTGAATCAACTTGGTATCAAATCTGGGAAAAAAATCACTACTTCAAACCCAGAGGAGGAAAGGCCACCCCCTATTGCATTATGATCCCCCCGCCCAATGTGACAGGTCGCCTGCACATGGGTCACGCCTTCCAAGATACCATCATGGATACGTTGATTCGCTTTCATCGCATGAAAGGTGACAACACGCTATGGCAAGCCGGCAGCGACCATGCGGGCATTGCCACACAAATGGTCGTTGAACGACAATTAGCCACCGAAAATTTGACACGACACGATTTGGGCCGTGAACAATTTGTTGAACGCACCTGGCAATGGAAAAAAGAATCGGGCGGTACCATTAGCCAGCAATTGCGTCGTATGGGCAGCTCTCTGGATTGGTCACGAGAACGATTCACTCTGGATGATGGCTTATCAAAATCAGTACAGGACGTTTTCATCCAGTTATATAACGAAGGGCTGATCTATCGAGGCAAACGGCTGGTGAACTGGGATCCTGTTTTACATACGGCCGTGTCAGACCTGGAAGTAATTTCAAAGGAAGAAAACGGTTCAATGTGGCATATGCGCTACCCATTAGCGAATGATGACGGTCATGTTATTGTTGCCACCACCCGTCCTGAAACGCTGCTTGGTGATGCCGCTGTAGCGGTACATCCTGATGATGAACGATATCGCCACCTGGTTGGAAAAATGCTGAAACTACCGCTTACTGGTCGTAACATTCCCATCATTGCTGACGAGTATGTTGACCCGAAATTTGGCACGGGTTGTGTAAAAATAACGCCAGCTCACGACAACAACGATTATCAGGTATGGCAACGGCACAATACTTCACCTGCACTTCAAGCCTTGCCATTCCATGGTTTAATCAACATTTTTACTATTGACGCCAGCATCAAGCAATCGCCTCAAGATGATGGGCAACAACATAATGAACTGAACTCCCCTCTGTTTACGGTCGACCTTATTCCCAAACCCTATCGAGGTCTGGATCGTTTTGTCGCACGCAAAAAAATAGTGGCCGATTTAGAGCAGACAGGCTTACTTGAAAAAATTGAAGATCATCGCCTGATGGTGCCGCGGGGTGATCGCTCACATGCGGTAATTGAACCGCTACTAACAGATCAATGGTATGTCAAAACAGGCCCGTTGGCCGAACCTGCAATTCAAGCTGTGGAATCAGGAAAAATTAAATTTGTTCCTGAAAATTGGTCTAATACTTACTATGAGTGGATGCGCAATATTGAAGACTGGTGTATTAGCCGTCAAATCTGGTGGGGGCATCGTATTCCCGCTTGGTATGACGATACCGGAAAAATTTATGTCGGTCGCAATGAGGCTGAAATTCGTACACAACATAATCTCGACCCCCAGCTTGAACTGACTCAGGATCCTGATGTGCTTGATACCTGGTTTTCCTCTGCGCTGTGGCCATTTTCTACATTAGGCTGGCCTGACAAAACAGAGGAATTAACAACTTTCTACCCAACGAGTGTTTTAGTTACCGGCTTTGATATCATTTTTTTCTGGGTGGCGAGAATGATTATGATGGGGCTTAAATTTACGGGAGAGATCCCGTTTAAAGAAATTTATATCCATGGTCTGGTGCGCGATGCCCAGGGACAAAAAATGTCCAAATCAAAGGGTAATGTTCTTGATCCCATCGACCTGATAGATGGGATCGACCTCGAAACGTTAATCAAAAAACGCGCTTCCGGTTTGATGCAACCCAAAATGGCAGAGCGCATCGAAAAAGAAACACGTCAGCAGTTCCCAGACGGCATACCGGCATTTGGTACCGATGCATTGCGCTTTACCTTTGCTGCTCTGGCCTCGACCGGGCGAGATATTCGCTTTGATATGGGCCGCATAGAAGGCTATCGAAACTTTTGTAACAAGCTGTGGAATGCGGCTCGTTATGTGTTAATGAACTGCGAAAACAAAAGCATTGACTTGACTCATCTTGAATACAGCCTGGCGGATCGCTGGATTATGTCCCGGCTACAAACCACCATTCATAATGTGAATCGTCATCTGGATAGTTATCGCTTTGATCTCGCCGCCAATGAACTCTATGAATTCACCTGGAACGAATATTGTGACTGGTATCTTGAATTAGTGAAACCGGCTCTGACTTCAACAAGCAGCTCAATAGCTATTCAAAATGGAGCCAGGTGGACTTTGGTCAGCGTACTTGAAACCGTTTTACGTTTGGCTCACCCGATTATTCCGTTTATCACGGAAGAAATCTGGCAGCGCGTAGCACCGCTTATAAAAATAGAAGGCAAGACCATCATGATGCAAAGCTACCCTGTTGCAGATAACAACAAAGTTGATCAAGATGCCGTTGCTGATCTGGAATGGGTACAAACTTTTATCCTGGGCGTCAGAAAAATTCGGGGTGAAATGAATATCCCTCCGAACAAACCGCTTCCCGTACTTTTAAGCCATGGGAGCGTCAACGACGAAACACGTCTTAACGCAAATACCCACCTTATTACAGCTCTAGCCAAACTGGAATCCATTACCTGGCTCAAAAATGACGACGAAGCACCGGAAGCGGCGACTTCGTTGGTCGGTAAAATGAAACTACTTATCCCACTGGCGGGCTTCATTGATAAAAATTCTGAAATCACCCGGCTTGAAAAAGAAATCTCAAAAAGAAAGACCGATCTAGAAAAAATTGAGGACAAACTCTCTAATGAACGTTTCGTCGCCAAGGCACCCGCCGCTGTAGTTGAAAAAGAAAAAACGCGCAGTACCACGCTGCGTCAGGAAATTCAGAATCTTAATGAACAATTTCAGCGTATAAGTGATTTGTAAACCACACATAAAAACCACTCAACAACTGATATTTTACTTTATACCAATAAAATATAAAATGGTGACGCTCTCCAGCCGCACTTGGTATTTTTCAAGAGAGTTGTCGAGTGTCCTGTCGCTGTTGTCGAGCTGAAAGAGGTAATTAAATAATCAGTGTATAAGTCGAAAATCAAAATAATTCGATAGCGCTTCTACTTTGTAGCATGAGCTTCTGTATATTCATGCTTTAAAATTTTTAACGCAATAGTCAATAAATACTCTCGTGATTCGCGATACATGTTTGCGGCTCGGATAAACAAGACTCACTTGCTGTACAGGCATGGGGTAATCGGGAAGCACCTCTATTAATTCTCCATTTTCGATCGGCTCTTGGCAATAAAACGGCGGCAATTCTGTAATGCATTTATGATTGAGAGCTAGGTAACGCATGTATGCATAATCATTCGCCCGAATAAAAGGTTTGATAATTACCTTTTCGTTACCTAAGGACCATACTATGTCCTGGTCTTTCTTAGCCCATGCAGCGCATTTGTGAGCGGCAACATCCAGTGGAATCTTGAACAAATTTTCGGCTAAAAATTCTGGCGATGCCACGACACGATGACTATAATTCAAAAGCAATCTTGCTATCGCTGATGGGTTAACTAAATCCCCAATTCTTAACGCCACATCGATTCCATCTTCGATAAAGTCTAATCGCCTTTCTGTCACAAAAAGATCAATTTCGATGTTGGTGTACAGTTCCTGGAAGCTATCTAACATTTTCCACATTGGTTCGAAACTAGGTGGTAAGGAAAAGCGCAGGCGGCCTTTTAGGTTTTGCTGTTGCTCGGACAGTGCCAACAGTCCTGCGTCCATTTCTTCTAACCCTCGCGAGGCAAATTCATACAATATTGCCCCTGCTTCAGTTAAACGCAGTTTCCGTGTTGAGCGCTCAAGCAAACGTACACCCAATGCTGATTCGAGAGCAGCAACTCGCCGACTGACCGTCGCCACCGGTGCTGCCATAAAAGACGCGGCAGCCGAAAAGCTGCCTTTCGTCACTACATTGACGAACATGCGCGTCGAATTCAAATCCATAACCCCTCCTGCCAAGCCAGGTTTTTACCATGTCAGCACTTATTGTTCCATTTATGAGAAAGTTATTCAATAAAAAGCACTCTAATTATTATTGGAGTCTTCAATTAAGATAAGAATTTACTTAACCAATAAGGAAAACACGGTATGAAATCACTATTGACGCTTTTAACCTTTTGCCTATTGTTAGCAGGATTAGCCCACGCTGGCGGTGACAAGCAGAAAATTAATAATCTTATTTCCCATTATGAAACTGCGCTTAATGGCAGCGACATAGACGGGGTTCTCGGCTTGTACGGGAAAAAGCCAGTCTTTATGCCACAACATGCTCCAGCGTACGTTGGCAGGGGTGCCGTTAAGCAAGCTTATACGAATGTATTTAACGCTATCAAGCTCGACATAAAATTCACTACCCACGAGATTGAAGTGTTAGGCGACACCGCCTGGGCTCGAACCAGTTCTGCGGGAAAGACAACAATTCTAGCGGCTGATGTAGTTGTTAAAGAGGGTAATAACGAGCTTTTCATTTTTAAAAATGAAGATGGCAACTGGAAGATTCACCAGTACCTATTTTCTACTAATCAACCACGCCAATAACTGTGTTGGCAATAGGAGAATCACCATGAAAGCAATCATCGCAAAACAAACAGGTGGGCCGGAAGTGCTTAAGCTTGTTGATATTGATCAGCCCGTAACACAAGAAGGTGAGGTGAAAATTCGAGTAAAAGCATTCGGTCTTAACAAGGCAGAAAGCTACTACCGTAGTGGCAATTACGGTACTTTCACACCTGGCCAAGCGCTTGGTATTGAAGCCGTCGGCGAGATCATTGACGATCCAAGCGGTGAATTTCGCGTAGGCCAAAAAGTCGCAACTGCTATGGGCGGAATGATGTTCAGCCGCCACGGTGGTTACGCTGAATATATTACAGTTAACGCAAAAAATGTCATTGCAATTGATTCCGAAATAAGTAATGAACAACTCGCTGCATTACCAGAAGCGTATCTAACAGTATGGGGCGCGCTTGATAAAAATCTCAAAATCGCCTACGGCGAGAGCCTACTAGTGCGTGGTGCCACATCAAGTATCGGAATGGCCGCCGTGGTATACGCCAAAGCGAGAGGACTGACTGTTATTGCGACTACGCGTAACCCTGCCAGTGTCGATAAACTTAAATCTATAGGTGCAGATCATGTGGTAATCGACGATGGCGATATTCACGAAAAAGTAAGAGCAATTATACCTGCAGGTGTTGATAATGCATTGGAAGTGGTCGGTGCAGCAACATTAAAAGATACGTTCAAGACCATCCGCCAGTGGGGTCAAGTTGTGGTCGTTGGTTTGTTGGGCGGTCCATTAGTGCTAGAGTCATTTAATCTTATGGGCGACTTACCCAACACTGTTAAGCTTAGCTTTTTTGGCAGTGGTCTATTTGGCTCTGAAGCACTTCCACTAAATGAAAGTCCCCTAAATTGGGTCGCTGAGCAGATTGCAAGTGGCGTCATGCCGAATACCATTGCAAAGATCTTTGATGCTGACGACATCCAAGAAGCACACCGCCTTTTAGACAGCGGAACTGCGAATGGAAAAATTGTTGTAACGTTTTAATTTTACACATTTAATAAGCAGAGTACGAATTGTACTCTGTTAATTTTTTTTAAAACACCTGTTCGTCTTCATTTTTATAGGCCTAACAGTTTAAATCATCGGGCTTGTCCAACAAACGATTAAGATCGTGGTTCCCTCCTCGTCATCACACGATCTAACCTTATTCGTTGGCTCTTGTGAAATTTATTGGGGGTAATTGTGAACGGATTGTATAAAATTATAAAAACTGTGTCTGAAATGGCATTTGCAATTCACGTAGCCGCAGAATTTGGTGCAGATTTTATTACAATTCCATTAGTGGATAGAGAAAGTGATCACTCAGAACTTGAAGCAATCATTAAGAACTCTCCTTCGGTACTTTATACTGGGTTCTCCTGAGCAAGTATATGAAGATGCAGCTAAAACATCAGCAGTAGGGTTTTCTGGATATAGTATTGAGCGGAATATATTTCAAATATTCTGATTCCAAAGGTATGGTAAATCAACTAAATTCAATTTTTAAGTAGAGGGCAGTAGAATGTATTCATTTCATCATGTTGCGATTAGCGTATCTAATATCGAGTTATCGGGTGATTTTTATAAAGCTTTGGGGTACGAAGAAGCTTTACATTTTGATGCACAAAATGATTCTTTTAAAATAAAACACCTCAAACTCGGCGAGGCATTTTTAGAGTTATTTTGGTTCAAAAATAGCAGCCATGCACCTAAAGAAAGCAAGGAATTAGGGACTGATTTACCAATAAATGGAGTCAAACACTTTGCGCTACAAGTAGGGAAAATTGAGGATGCTAAAGAAGATTTGATAAAACGAAAAATTGCATCTGAAATTAAAATAAGGGAAGGAGAAATTGGAGTTAAATACTTTTTCATATGTGATCCAGATGGGATGCTAGTAGAAATACTAGAAGATAAACGAGGGCTATAGGTTAAGAAAAGAGAGGCAATGAAGAATATTAATGAAAAACGAAATTTTGCCATTTCTGTGTACCTATACCCGTAGCGATTAAGTTTTCGGGCTGGCACTAATTATGATTGTTTACCGGACACCGTTAAGGTGACCACAATTTTTTCGCTATGTTATCTGAATCAATATTTTGCACTCTGTACTCGCGTCCAACTGAGTTTTCTAGGATCATGCTATTATCGAAGCACAATTGTTGCCAAAGCTATTTCCGGAAATGGTAGTAACTGCCCAACGCGAGTATGAACAACATCCACGTCACGATCGGCACATTGCCAAAACGTGCATAAGGTGTCAGGCCCGTCATCGGTTGCACGGTTTCTTTTAGAACGGCGATTTCCAAATCTGCCGAAACAGACTGAAAATTTCCCAGATGATTAACCACGGCAGTTATTCCGGTATTGGTTGCACGCAACATGGGTCGACCTAGTTCTAACGCTCTCATTTGCGCCATTTGCAAATGCTGGTAGGGGGCATCCGTCCCTTCAAACCAGGCGTCATTACTGACATTAACCAAGACGGTTGCTTGCGGTAATAATGCTATCATTTCTTCGCCAAACGCATCTTCAAAACAAATAGAAATACCGACGTCTACCCCCGCCACATGCAACAAGGTTTGTCTTTTTTCTCCGGCACTAAAATTGGACATCGGCACATTCATAAAATCAACCAAGGCACCCAAAACCGATTCCATGGGTAAATATTCGGTAAATGGCACTAAATGTTGCTTGTGATAAAAAGCATTTTCTTTATTGTTTAATGCAATAACACTATTGTAATAACGATCTGTTTCCAAGTCCGTATAAAGCACGCCAAGCAAGATATCCGTTTTATTTTTTTGCGCTTCTATCTTGAGATCTTCGATAAAACCCAGTGAACGGTGATAAAAATCGGGTAAAGCCGTTTCCGGCCAGATAATTAAATCACTGTCCCAGTTGTCACGACTTAAGTCTCGATATAAATCCATTGAAGGCTGGCGTAGCTCAGGCAACCACTTCTGATCTTGTGGAACATTGCCTTGAATCAAACTCACTTTTATGGGCTGACCCTGGGCTACAGTCCATTGTACTTGGGACAAAGCAAGACCAACCGCGATACTCGCAAACAAGATACAAGCGGCAACCCATGAAGACTCGCGTCGCACAATGGCTACCGATAAAGCTGCAGCCGATAAAGCCAAAATCCAACTTAAGCCATAAACACCCAATATCGGAGCAAAGCCACTCAACGGACCTTCAATTTGGCTATACCCCACATTAAGCCACGGGAAGCCCGTAAAAATCATGCCTCGCAGCCATTCAATCAGCACCCAAACCGAAGCCAGTAACAACATACAGAAAATTGGTTTACTTGTTTTAGACAGCAAACGAGCGGCTAACAAACCCGCAAGGGCAGGAAACAAAGCTAAAAATGCGACAAATACGGAAACAATAAAGAGGGACAAACCCGTTGAAACCCCTCCATAGCCGTGGATACTGGTATAAATCCAGGTCACACCCAAACCAAACAAGCCCAGACCAAAAAACCAACCTCGCAAAAAAGCCTGCCTTGGCGTTGCCTCAATCCAGGAAAAAAATAATATCGCCAAAGATAACAAGGCGATAACATAGTAGTTATGCGGCGCAAACGCCATCGGCATCATTGCACCCGCAATTAAAACGCCAACAATATGCCATTTTTCGTTTAAGCTATTCATAATAGTAAGAGTGAGAGCGTTTCGCTGTTATCGTTGCACTAAGGGACTGTAAATAATTTCTGTCAAGGAATATACCATTTTGCTTGCCCTGAGACATAAAAAGCTCGCTCTCAAAAAACGGGGGCTACCTCACTCAGCAACCGACCTGAACATCCGGTTTAAAAAACGTCTCCAAATACGGTAACATCATCCTGAATACCGTAAGGAGTGATTTGGAATGACATTTTCAGACTTTATAACTCAACATGAAATAACGATTCGTTTAAGCTTTTTTTTCGGCGTTTTTGCTTTGATGGCGCTATGGGAAATCAAAGCACCACGACGAGCGTTGATCGTCTCCAAGGCAATGCGCTGGGTCAACAACCTGGGTCTGGTCGTGTTGAACAGTATTATTTTACGCTTGCTTTTTCCGGCAGCGGCAATCGGCGTAGCCGCTTTTGCGACTGAGCACGGCTGGGGGCTATTCAATCATTTCAGGATTCCCATTCCCTTGGCCGTGGTGCTTTCTGTCATCGCGATGGATTTCATCATTTACCTGCAACATGTGCTGGTTCATGCTATCCCCACCCTGTGGCGGCTACATCGGGTACATCATGCTGACCTCGATTACGATGTCACCACCGGGGCACGCTTCCACCCCATCGAAATTATTCTGTCGATGTTGATCAAATTTGCCACTATTGTAGTGTTGGGCGCACCCGTTGTCGCCGTCGTGATTTTTGAAGTGATATTGAATGCCATGGCCATGTTTAATCATGGTAACGTGGGTCTGCCCTCGAAACTGGATCGCTTCATGCGACTCTTTGTTGTCACACCGGATATGCACCGAGTACATCACTCAACTGAGGACAACGAAACCAACAGTAACTTTGGTTTCAACCTCTCAATTTGGGATCGCCTCTTTGGCACTTACATTGCTCAGCCTCGCGCTGGCCACCTTAAAATGGACATCGGCATTCACTACTACCGAGACCCCAAACAAGTTTCCCAACTTCCGGGCATGTTGACTCTTCCCTTTGTTGGTAAAATCACAGGGTATGCCATTAATCGACGTGAGTGGAAAAAACCAAACAAAAAATAATAAAAATTTATCTCCCCACATGGGTACAAAGTGTCGCTACCTCGGTATTGATTTTATGCGTCCCTGCCAAAAATCGCCTCGCTTACGTGACAACGGATCCTTTTTGCCCCAACCACGCCCTGCGTAACCCCCCATGTCAGCATACCTGTCGCTGGAAAAAGTGCCCTTGTGGGGTACATTCGCGTCCAACTGCGTTTTCTAGGTTCATGATAGACAATGACACAAAAAAGGTCTGCATCTCTCTGCCTCCCGATTGGCTAATTTGATGAAGCCATATTTGATGTTTTTTTGATTTTTTTATGATATTTCCTTGACCTTGCGTTTATTACACTGCTCGAATAATAAGTACAGTTAAACCTAGGAAAAATAGTATGAAGTATCAGATATGTGAAAAATGGTTTTTACTCACTTGTCTTTTTATTTTTGGCTTACCATCCGTCGCTTTTGCCGATGCTACCGATGCGGCTGACGGTCACCACGGCGCTGAAAGCAGCATCGAAATCGAATATTTTAATACAGGTAACTCGAAGTCCAATATCGGAAATGCACAAGTTGAGACCTCTGGTGTGCTTATTCAGACTGAGTACGAAGCAAACAACAAAGTCTTTTCTTTTAATTACGAACGTTGGAATTACAACTGGACAAACCCGGAGAATCTTCCTTTTTTTTCCGGTATATCCAATGTTCCCTGGAGTACTTTCAATACACTACAATTTGGTTTTGCTTATGAGCAAGAAATAAAGGATAAATGGGAATTTAATTATTATGCTGAAGCTGAATCTTCTTTTGAAAAAGAAAGAAGTGGGTCTAATGAATATGAAATAGGTGTCGATTTTATTTATGAGTCATCCGAAGTATGGACTTATACACTAAATGTTAATTTGGAATATTTGGATGCAACAGGCGTAGAACCAGGAGTAGATTTAGAAATCGAATGGAATCACCATAAAAAAGAAGGTTGGTCAGGTGAGTTTGAAATAAGCAGTGAATTTCCAGAAACGAGTTTGACTTATCACTTCAGCAAAGCACTTTCGACCACTATGTTTTATAATGAAAGCGGCACTAACACGATTAGGCTCTCTGACAGCAGCCCAGTGAGCGGCATGCAAGGTGGTTATTTCGAAGACGAGTATAACAGTCTTGGCATGCAACTTGACTATGAGTATGCGTATGAAAGTTACGTGTCGTTTTCATTTCAGAAAAACACGGGAAGGAGACTTTCCTTTGTCGACAGCTCAGGGAAAGAAGAAACAGAAACGACATACGAATTTGCTGATACTATCGAAGCCTCAATTGGGTTGTCATATACATTTTAATCCGTCATTTTACCGAGTTGTTATCTCCTTTTTTACCCTAACAGTACTTTGACACCCATATAACATGGTACTGATACTGCCAAAGTATATGTGATTGCTTTTTGAGTCGGCTCATTGCTTTTCTCTTGTTTCTTCGTTGTGGGGAATGTGAACAGGTATCCGTTATGAGTTCTTCAACTGACAAAGCCGGGATGATAAAAGCAGAAGTTATTGCGTTCCCACTCCTGACATGGCACAGTTTAAAAATACTATAAATCGTGTTTGGAGGTTGTTTACATGTCTGAGTTGGTCAGGTTCGGCGTTTCTATTGATCATGGCCTGTTGGATCAATTTGATAAACAAATTGCCCGTAAGGGGTATAAAAATCGTTCTGAGGCCATTCGGGATTTGATTCGTGACCATATGGTAGAACAGGAATGGGAAGCCAATACGGAGACCGTCGGCACCTTCACCATGGTCTACGATCATCACACTCGAGACCTTTCGCTAACCTTAACGCACCTTCAGCACTCCTTTGTTGGCGAGATTTGCTCCGTACTGCATGTTCATCTTGATCATAATAACTGCCTTGAAGTATTAGTATTGAAAGGCAAAGCCCAGTTGCTGCAATCACTGGCCGACAAGCTGGTCAGTGTACGGGGCGTTAAGCACGGCAAACTGACCATGACAACGACCGGGGAGGCCATGCCAAGCGGTCCGGGAGACCATAGCCATGCACACTCTGATGACGGGCACTCCCATTCCTAAATGGAAGAGTGACAATAAAAAAAGCCGAAGGGGTCGCTGACCCACTTCGACTTTTTTGCTGTTTCATGCACCTACCGAAGCAGTATGCATATATTTTTTTCAGGTCAAACCTAGAAACCCACCTGGAACTGGGCTAATAAAACATTGTCGGTATAGCCGATGCTTTCAACAATACCTGTAAAGCTATCGGTATCGCCACTGGCGAACACATAGTTCAACTGAATACGCGCATCTTTCTGCTTTTTAGCCAGAAAAATATTCCAACCAAGGTAGGTATTGCCCAGGCTGGTACTATTGCCACTGGCTGTTTCGCTGTCAGCAGCATAGTGACGAAGAACAATTTCGTTCATTTTATTGACTGCGTAACCACCATGCACATACCAAACACTTTCGTCGTAATCTTTCTTGCCTTTTACATTACTACCAAAAATGTACTCCGCTTTAAACGTCATCGCACCCATTTTGTAGTAACCGGCCAGATCAAATACCGTGTAATCTTCTGCAGCGGATCCTGAGTCCTGGGTGCTGACACCATAGGAAGCCTCAATGTGCAGATCTTCGTTCATGTCATACATCACCCGACCCGCGTAGGCCGTACCGTCACCGGCTTCCCCAAAGTCAACGGCACCCGAACGCTGGGCAGGGTTGAATACACCTACATCATAACCAAAGCCCCCCAGCTTGCGACCGCTCACCATCAAACCAGCAGCACGATTTAACACCAAATACGATTCCAAACCCCGCTTGGTAATATCCAACTGCTTGCTGGCGTTGCCGAAGTCCATGCCAACAGGTGTTTTGAAAATACCGGCACTGATCTTGGCAGCATCATTAAATTTATAACCCACCACCGCATCTTGGATGATTTCAGGTATACCGATGCGGTCACCTTTATCGGTTTTATTGAAATCCGCTTGCAGCTTGCCCCACACTTTGCCATGTGTAATTTGGTAGCCCAGACGGATACTATCAGCACCAAAACGTAAGCTATCTGCCGTATTCCCTTCCTTGCCCTTACCAACAGCAGCGGTAATTTGAGAATAACCAAAGAAGTTGGCTTTCGTGCTACTTTCATCAGCGGCACTCACCATCATCGGTGCGGCAACAACCGCTGCGGCTGCGGCCAGGGTAATCACATTTTTTTTCATGAAACAATTCTCCCCAATATTCGAATTATTTTAATTCAAAAACATACTTCAAGCATCAAGATTATATTTATAGCAGTAATCGATGGAAATGCAACACTTTTAATCATTATGTTACAGAGATTTATACCTTTTTGTTGTTTTTACGCAACAATCATGTAAAGCGTATTGTGCTCTTTATATGTTGGCGTAAGGTATAATACTTATTACAATAATACTTAACACAGGGAGCCATAAAAGTGAAAAGAAATCTAACGACGCTGTCGATAGCCGTAGCGCTGGCAACACCTTTAACCGCTGGGGCAGTCGAAGTTGCCGGTGAAAAACTGGACATATACAGCAAAATTCATGTTTCGATTGACTATAGCGACCAAGATGATCCTGATGTCAATAACGATGGCATGAGTATTTCCAGTAACTCCTCTCTCCTCGGCTTTAAAGGCAAGCTACCCTTGGAAAACGGAATGAAAGTCATTTGGCAAGTTGAGCAAGAAGTACGTTGGGACGACAGCTCCACGGGTAATTTTGCCAATCGTAACAGCTATGTCGGATTGGCCAGCGACGCGAACAGCCTTCGCGTTGGTGTCTATGACACCCCCTTCAAAACTGTGGCCTCAAAATGGGGGTTATTTGGCGACTCCGTCGGCGAACGTCGAGGCATGCTCGGTGCTGGTAATCAAAATGGTA
This sequence comes from Gammaproteobacteria bacterium, assembly GCA_013151745.1. GTDB lineage: Bacteria > Pseudomonadota > Gammaproteobacteria > JAADHS01 > JAADHS01 > JAADHS01. The sequence goes on from JAADHS010000160.1 coordinate 36,331, forward strand.
ATCAACTCAACGAGCGCGTCAAAAACTCGGTGATGTACCAGTTCGAAAATGAGACACTGAATATTCAAGCCATGTATGCCGTAGAACCAGAAGACACTTCCAATGCGGTTGATGATAACGACAAAGCGATGTTTGGCGCTGGCGTATGGTGGAAAATCAGCAGCCTCACACTCTCTATGGCTTACGAAAATTGGAAAGAACACAGTGCAATCCGGGATGGCCAAGCTTTCCGTGTTGCCGCTGTCTACGGTCTCGGCGACCACCAGTTGGGAGGCATTTATGAGAACATCGACTCCGATACAGTTAACGAATGGCAACGTAACGCCTTCGGCGTAAACTGGAAATGGCAGTTTACGGGGCACACTGATGTTCGTGCTCAATACATGATGGTAGATGATGCCGACAATTCACCGAACACCGCTGCCAGCAAAATCGGTCTCGGCGTCTTTCACAAGCTGGACAAAAAGGCTGACGTTTACGTCGCGTATGCGATCACCGACAATGACGATAATGCCCAATTCCAAGCGGTCGATGGTGGTCACGGCAATGAAGTCAAAACGGTTAATGGGGGCACCCCTAGCTCCCTCTCTCTGGGAATGATCTACAAGCTCTAAAAGACGATACGCATACGAGCTAGGTACGGTGATGACCGGGGAAATATTTTTCCCCGGTCATCACCTGTTTTCTGAAACTGAATCGCTCTTATCTAGCCCGAAATTCTCACAGGGACACGTGAAAATCGCGCAGTAGATTGTTTTCACAATGGATATGGTAAGCAAGAAGAATAGAGATAGAGGTCGTGTGAATCCGGTGAGAAATGCGGGCTAGTTAGCATCGCGTATAAACGCAGCCAACAACACAGCCGCATCTCGTATCGCTACAGCAAATTCGCGAGTGGCCTTATCGGATGAAGCCAGTTCGTCGGCTTTGGCGATTAATTCTTCTAGGGAAAGTCCGGCGTAATCTGCAATCAGAGCCGTACCCACATTGCCCTCAAAATCCACCACATATTTTTCATTGACACTCAAAATGGCCGCCTGAGTAAGGCGATGATCTGCATCAATGCCCACAGCAAACTCAAGATCACCATGACGATAATTTGTTTTACCCACATAAGCGGCTCCGACGATCACGTTGCTCTGTCTATCGGTGGCCCGGTAGTAGCTGTAAAGTTTGTCATCCAACTCGACACGGTAGGTTTTTTTCGCCCACTCGACTCCATCGGCTTTCAATGGCTGTTTACGCTTGACGATTTTGGCACCAGCGGGCAACATTTCTTTGAGTGCTGCTTTTTTCTTTATAAAATCGACGGTCGATCCCGCATGACCTTTATGCGCCTGGACATTTTGTGACCCGATGGCGAGAGTGAGACCCACGACCAACAAGGGAGCAAACAAATAAACAAGCGGACGATGAGTATAATTCAATTTCATTTTAATTCCTTATATTAATGGTAATAGCGCAGCTAATTTTGCTCTGCTGACTTCATCAGCCACAGCTCCCATAACACTCGGAATGAGATGAAAGCAAAGCAAAGCCCTATGGTCGTGCCCATGGCGACGGTCAGATAAGCAAAACTACCCGAAACAAAACGCACTAAATTGAGGCTGATAATATCGCCCCATAAACCGAAAAACAACAGTGTAACGACGAGAGCTTTAATCGTTTCTGTCAATTGTGTGAGACAAACAAGTCCCCCCATGGCCAGCAAAAGCAAAGCAAACGACAACAGATGAACATGAGAAACCTGCGCCAGAATTTGCGGCGGCAGCGTATCATCGCCACTCATTCCCGCACCATGATCCATCTTGGACATATCCATTTGCGAGTGATCCATTCCCTCCATACTCATTTCGCCTTCATCGTCGAAAGAAAATTCTTCTTCGGCAAAGCCTTGCTCGGCGATCGCGGTCGCCTCAGTACTGGAAAGGCTTTTATCGGCATAATGATCGGCAATGGCTTGTGGACTCATACCGACGGACAACGCGGCATTAAACACCGCAGCTAAATAACCACTCCCCAAAATAATAATAAAACCACTGATTAAGATTTTCCATGAAAAAGACACCTTGGCAAAGTTAAATGCGCTGAGCATCATCATCTTACTCTCCTAAATCGTGGGTTTTAACCCAAAGCACCGCACCCAGCTCAACAGGATAATTTTTTTCTTCATGACTCATCGTCTCTCCACTTTCAACCAGCGCGGCCATTCCCCACCAACCCGCTTTTGGCATAACATAAGCAAACACGCCATTGGCATCTGTTTTAATAACTTGAGTGATAAAGGGATCAGCAGGTGCTTTAAGGTCACCCTTTTCATTATAATACTCAACCTCTACACGAGCAAAAGCCACCGGTTTGCCATTGTGTTTGACCACGCCACGAAACAAATTATTCGTCCACAGCCCATAGGGTCTGGCCAAGGGGATGATTTCCATGGGTAGACCCAGTTCATGATCCCAGCCTTCTTCCATGCCAAAGGCATTCACTACTGTTTTGGTGTAATGGATGATAAAGCGCTCTTCCGCAGCCTCCCAATATGGCTGAGGTTCAACGAAAAAAAGATGATCGCCGGGCTTGCGAATTTTATAACTGCTTTGATAAGCAGACAAGGTATCGCCGGCATGATCCTGATAGCTTGTCTGTTGCAGCTTGTCCAGTAAATCAGTCTCTTTTCCGGCCACCCAAACGCCAAAGCGTTTGGGTTTTTTCATATTGAGCCCCATACCTTCAAAGGGATGGGTAAAAATCAAATCAAGACGAAGCTCACGACTTTCGCCTGCAGAAACAATTTCATCTGAAGGAATAATCATTTGAAAATGAGCGTAAGCGGGTGCAAACACACCCACCATACCGATCATCAATAGTAGCTTGCTCAAAAATCGTTTACACCACAACGTACTTGTCATAACACTCTCCTGTATGCCTTACAGAGCCGTACTCCAGCCCATACTCCAGCGATATTTTTCGTCGTTAGAGATGCCCGTTAGTTCTTGGTAGATAGGGAATGAAACATTGGCGTAAACACCCTGTTTCTTGTTAATTTTGAAATTAAGACCGGGCGAGAGATAAATCACATCACCACCACTGTTTTTCTTAATTTCATCGTTCTCAATATCTTGTTCGAAGAATATACCATTTAACTCAATGACCGGCACAATTGAACTGTGATGAGCAAAGCTCGTTGCCACATCAAACTGCCAGGAATTACCTGCACGAAATTGTTTGGCACCCTGAGTACCAAAACGATAGATTATATCCGCATCTAAAGCAATTTTTTTCGTGAGATGGCCACTATAGGCCACGCCACCTTGAAAGGTAATCGCACCACTACCGGGTTGGTTATGTGTACCAATGATCTCACTTTTGCCTGTTCCCTTGTTTATGTCCGTTTCATTTGTAATCTTGCCGGTAGGCAGAATGACACCGAACACAGAGGCCCACTGATTGTCGCCATCGTTGAAAAAGCGATAGCGGCCTGTGACCAACATATCACCGAACCCTGGAGACTCTGAGGTAGAAGAGACACAATTGGCCGAACCAAGATCGCCCTTAACCGCCGGGTTACCAGCAAAACACTCGCTCGCATTTTGATCGCCGTTATCTTTAAAGCCTTTAAAATTGTTGTATTGCAGCATGATATTGATATCCATATCTTCATTGACCGGAAAGCCAAACGAAAGAAAATAGGCATCCTCACTAGAGTGCATATGTACATCTTCACCATCGGCTCTGAAATCTATCAACTGCTGATCGCTGAACGTTTCATAACGACGCGCATCCCAGCGTAAACCAATTACTTTTTCTTCAAGAATGGCCGCACCCACCGAATTGATACTGCCAGAGCCCCCACCGCGAATCGATTCACCATGAGCGTGAGCTAATGACATGCCTCCCAGTAGCAGGGGAAGACTTGCTGTGGTCAGTAATGACATTTTACGTAATAATTTGTGTCTGGACATTTTGAACTCGACTCCCTAATGCTTTAAGTTTAATTATTCGTGGTGACCATCATCATGTTGATGACTATGCTCAATTTCCTCGTGACTATGCTCGTGTTCATGCTCTTCTGTGACATCCCCATCATGAACATGAGTATGATGTCCGTCATCGTGACGATGGACATGGGTGTGAGTCACCTGACGGTGGATATGCCGATGATAAGTTACATCACATGCCATCTGATTTTATCCTGCTTGAATATTAAAAAACCGAAAGGAGAATGGACATCTCGAACCTTATCGGCGTAACAATGAAAAAAGCAACAGCTTTTCTAGTACTTAATTTTCAGCTAAAAGCTTTATTTGCAAAACCAATTACCGCAAGTAGCATGATTTAGAGAATCATAGCACCGACCGTGCTACGATGTCAACACTCGTGCTACTTTACCTGGGAAAATACGTTTTCCAAACTAAAGCTTCACTTGAAATGGCCGTTAGTGAATCTGTATATTCGACAACGGGGTTATCAAACTTCAATCTAAAAAACAATCAAGGAAACTTTGACTATGGAAGGTAAGCACCAACATTCACATACCCACGAACATCAACACTCACATCAACATGAGCATGTACATACGCACGAAGATGGCACTCAGCACAGTCACGGCCATGAACATAACCATGCGCACGCACATGGCCATGAACATGCGCATCAGCATAACCACGCGGCAGACAGCAATGAACATGACCATCAACATGAGGAAAGTGAACTAGAAGATCATGAGCACAACCACCCCGGCCATGAAAATGAATCCCACGATCATAGCCATTAAAAAACCTACATAAACAAACACTCAGGCGTGTCTACGCAGTGCATGCCTGAGGTTAGTACCCTCTCAACAAAACGATAGATTAATCTTAGAAAACGCAGTTGGACGCGAATGTAGAGTGCAAGTCGGATACGCACTAAAGAAGCAGTTATCAGTCAGGGCGTAATAAATTTTTTATTTTTACTCAGGCTAAATCAACGCCATTGAGATTCTGCCAACCACTTATCAAACTCATCGACTGGTAAAGGTCGACTGATGAAATATCCCTGCACCAAATCACACCCCAACTCAGCCAAGCGGTCATAACTTTCTTTATTTTCCACACCTTCCGCAATGACTTGCAAGCCAATATTGTGCGCCAAATCTATTATGGAACGCACAATGACCGCATCGTTGTCATTGCTAAACATACCCATGACAAACCCCTTATCTATTTTTATTTCTTTCACAGGTAATTGTTTCAGATAGGCAAGAGAGGAATATCCCGTTCCAAAGTCATCGATAGATAAATCAATGTTCATATCATTCAGATGCACCAACACCCCTTCCGCTCTTGCAGGATCGGCCATAATAGCTGTTTCGGTAATTTCGAACCAAAGCTTGCATTCGGCCCGCCCTAAATTACTCACAATATTAGAAACACGTCGAGGAAAGTCGCTATCCTGAAGGTTTCGCACCGATAGATTAATGGCCATATCAACATGGATGCCTGCTTCGTACCATGTGCTTAGCTGCATCAAAGCACGCTTCAACACCCATAACGTCAGAGGCAAAATCAAACCACTTTGCTCAGCAAAAGGGATAAATGAATCCGGCAACATCAAACCTCGCTTAGGATGCTGCCAACGAACCAGGGCTTCAACACCCATCAAACGTCCAGATTGTAAACTTACTTTAGGTTGAAAATACAAGACGAGTTGATTTTGCTCTATGGCCTCTCTCAAATCACCCAATAGAGCCAAACTACTCGGTTTGTGCTCATCTTTTGCGGGGTCGTAAATAGAAAAACCTTGAGCTGCGCGCTTGGCAACATACATTGCAACATCAGCCATTCTCAGCAATGTCATTTCATCCTTTGCATGCTCCGGATAAAGTGCCGCACCAATACTCCCACCCACATGTAACAATTGATCATCGATAAGAAATGCATTTTCCAATGAAAACAGCATTTTTTTAGCCACTTTTTCTGCATGTTCTATATCAGAAGAAGGCAATAACACAGCAAACTCATCGCCGCCCAAGCGGGCAATGGTATCGGACTCACGCAAAGTTTCTCGCATTCGAACAGCAACTTGCTGCAACACCACATCACCATAGTGATGTCCCAAAGTATCATTAATTTCTTTGAAGTGATCCAGATCCATTAACAATAAACTAAACTGCTCACCGGATCTCTGCGCCAATAAAACAGTCTGCTTTAATCGGTCCGTCAATAAGGTACGGTTAGGCAAACCCGTCAAGCTGTCATGCAATGCGGCATGCTCCATGATCGCCATTTGACGCTTTCGTTCCGTAATGTCCCTGATCACACCAACAAAATAACGCCCATCATCAAGCAACATTTCACTGACACTCAACTCAATAGGAAAAATAGTACCATCTTTTTTTAAGCCCTCCAGTTCACGAGCCGGTAGACCAATTATTTTCGGCTCCCCTTCATTCACATAAGCATTTACCGGTTTTTCATGGTGAGCAGCATAAGGTTCCGGCATCAATACTTCAATCGACGCCCCAAATAATTCTTCATATTGATAACCAAAGGTCTGCAATGCAGCAGGATTAACTGATTCTATCTTACCCTGCTCATCCATAATTAAAATTCCTTCAAGTACACTATCCATGACGGCACTAACCCGGACTTCACTCTGCCGAATATGCTTTTGCATTTCGTTAAAACGTGCAGCTAACCTGCCTAATTCATCTTTTCGGTCAACCAATAGAAGAACTTCCCGGTCCCCTTCTGCAACGCTGGATATAGCGGTGAAAAGTTCAGACAACGGATCTAACACACTCCATCGAAAAATAAAAAAGAGTGCACTACCCAAGATTGAAACTAGGACGAAGGCAATAATCCACAAGTTGCGCTGTAACTGCGTGATGCGTGCTGCTCTCGTTTCTGTGGAAATTGAAAGTTTCAGTACCCCTCTCAGACTAGCGCTTTCATAACCATGGCATGACAAACATGCGGTATCAGCCTTAATCGGCATAAGCACCGTTATTTCATCGTTATCACCTAAGTTAAAAGAGGTGTTGCCACGCAGAGCCTGCTGAAAAAAATCGGCATCCGCTATTTGTATCTGTTGGAGAGGGGAAGGGGTTCGCTCAAATATGGGAATACTCAAGAATTCGTTAACGGCATTAACCGTTGATAAATCTGTGAAGGCTTCATTACCATCACGTCTGTAAATTTTAATATCCGCAATACCCTCGGCCTTGCCCATTCTATCCAGCCACTGGCGTGCGAGCGTACCTTGGCCATTGAGCATCAGCGTTTGTAAACTGGCAAGCAACGTCTTGGCATGAACTTCTGCCTGATCAATTTCTTCTTGATAAATAGTATTGACCAACTGCTTCTGGATCCAAAACCCAGCCACCAACATCAGCATAAACAAAACAGCCGACATCAATAAAGCCAAGCGCGTTCCCAGACTATTCATCACCCAACCACAACCTTGTTTCCGCCGCTATAAACACAAACCACCTATAAGCGCGCTCTTTGGTTTTCTACAATGTTACGGCTTTTGTATATCAGACCAGGTACTTTGAGCAATGCGCGCGACACCACCAAAACTACCTATCCAAATACTATCTTCAACGCCATCAGCCATGGAAAATACATTATTTGCAAACAAGCCATCACGCACTGTGAAATTGGTAAATGTGTTTTTTTCCTGATCCATTCGTGCCAAGCCTTTACTCGTACCGACCCATAACGTATCACTCGTATCCATATAGAGCATAAAAATATGATTGCCTGGCAAGCCATCTGCCGTAGTGAAATTCGTCCATTTATTTCCATCAAAATGAGCCAGCCCACCGCCCCAGGTGCCTGCCCAAACATCGCCGGACGCATCAACTTCCAAGGAAATAATATAATTAGGATTATAAGCGACATCGATATCCGACAAACCTTGCTCTGCTTTTTGTTGAGCATGATGCCGGGATGCTTTTGCCGGATCATTGGTAAATTTTATGGCATCTCGCACTGATTCGATCGGCGCACCCAAACCATCTTCATGCTGCCAGTTTGTCCATTTTCCGTCTTGATAACGCGCCAAACCCGTTTCAGTTGCAAACCACATCTCGCCATTCACACCTTCTTCAACACCGTAAACCCAGGGGTTGGGTAAGCCACCCTCTGTATTTTCTACCGTAAACGTATCCCAGCCCTCAGGGTCATCCAAACGAGCACCCGCGACTCGATTCACACCAGACCAGGTCGCGATCCAAAGATCGCCATTGCTTGCCAGCTGGCTGTCATAAACAAATTGATCCGCCAAACCTTGCGGTACATTGTAATTGGACCACAAACCCGTGTTGACGTCCATGACCGACAAGCCTCCACCATAACTCCCGACCAGAAGACGATCATCAATACGGCTAACGTGAAAAATACCATTCGACAAAATACCGGGAGTTTTATTATCAAATACCGTGTATTGATCCGAACTTGTATCATAACGTATTACCCCACCGGAGGTTGCGAACCAAACTTGTCCGGCTTCCGCATAAATACCTTTGACATTGCGATTACCAATTTCAAAATGCGCAATACGCCCGGTATCAGGCAAACCTACCGTACCTGCTCCCGAATCCAGAATTTGTGCGCGTGCAGTTGCAGTTTGAATGGGCTGGGAAGAAGAGACATCGGTATTTATACTTGCGTCGGGCAAGTCACTCTCTTTAACAACCGTTTGCTCTTTAACAATCGGTTCTTGTTGTCCCAGATTATAAGAAAACAGCGCAATAGCCACGGCAATAACTAAAAAAATTCCAATTTTTTGGTAACCCATTAACCTCAGCCTCTAACTACGATTACTTCTTCTGTTGCTGTCGCTCAGCGGGTTTGCCTTTAGCCAAACGCGCCACGCCCGTTCGTGTACCGACCCATATTTCACCCGCTGGAGTGGCTTGTATCGCATAAATACTATTACCCATTAAACCGTCTTTGCTTTGATAGGTCTGCCAGTTTTCACCATCATAATAAGACAAACCTTGATTAGTACCAAACCAATAATTTCCATCTGCATCTTGATCCATGCTAAAGACCACATTACTTGCCAAGCCATCTTGAACCGTATAGTTATGCCACTTTTTACCATCATAACGACTCACGCCCCCACCCCAGGTACCCACCCAAACATCACCAGAATCTGCTACCATCAAACAGAACACATAGTTTGGATTATAGGTTTCTCGCCCTTCGGTCAATATGCCCAGGTCATGGCGAGAGCGGGTACCCAGCCCAGTATTAATGCTGGTGGGTAAATCGGCTTCGTTGGCAGCGCCCATACCTTCTTTATTTGTCCAGGCGTGCCATGTCTCACCATCGTACATGGAGACGCCCCCTTCCGTACCCAGCCACACTCGATCCTGGGCATCAACATCGATACCATAGACCCATTCATTGACCAGCTCTTCAACATAAGTTTCGAAATTCTCTCGCGCCGCATCCAGCCTGTTTACACCCGCCCAAGTACCGATCCATAAAGTGCCATCGGACTGTTCAGTGATCGAATAAACCCAATAATCGGCTAAGCCGTGCATTGGAAAAAAGGTCTCCCATTCGCCCTTTTTATAGGCCGTCAAACCACCGCCATTCGTGCCAAACCAACTGACTCCGGTTTTATCGACAAAAGCAGAAAAAATATATTCATTCGCCAGACCCTCCGCTCTTGTAAACACATCGCGCACATCTCGACTGAGTAAATCGATATAAAGCAGGCCGACTGAGGTGCCTATCCAAATGGCTCGTTCTGCTTTGTCCATCGCCAAAGATCGTACATAAACATCTTTACCCACACCAAATGCTTCATGCACATAAAAGGTTTTTGCTTGCTGTACATTTTCATCGTTTTTTTGTGAAGGAAAAACGAGAGTAGACGTTTCAGCGGGCGCCTTAGGCAAGGAGGCATCAGAATCAAGTGCCTCCGAACCAGAGCTACACGATAACAACCCACCCAAAATACAAAATATAGAAAAATTTTTAAGAGTGGTCGAATACATCAAATCGTCTTCTCAATCTAGAGGAAAGTTCGAAGGTAAGCAACAACATCATCCATCTCATCACGAGTCAGAATCCCCTGAAAAGCAGGCATGATTTCTTTACCTTGCTCGATAATGTCAAGCAAATCCCTGTTCGGTTTGAATAAACCCTGACCTCGGGTAAAATCCGGTACACTCGGCATCGTCCCCCGCCCGTCATTACCATGACAGGTCGTACAGTGACGACTGTATATTTGTCCACCATTGGCAGAATCAGCAGCATAAGTCACGCCACTCAATAACAAACCCACAAGAAACATCGCGACGACACCCTGTCTTTTTTTAATCATGATTTCACTCCGAGTTTTTTCTGCCTTATTCAAGTTTATTAATTTCTTGTGTGATTTGATCAACCATGGTGCGCGTATGCCAAACTTGCTCGCCCACATAACGTGCAATTAAACGGCCATTCTTATCAATTAAAAAGGTATGTGGATAAGCCACAATGCCCAGCTTTTCATTCGCTTCTAGCCCGTCAATGTCGACATAATTATTGTAAGTCACCCCTTGGTCAGACAAATACTCCTGAACCAGGTCAACATCATGATCAATAGACAGGCCAACCACTGCAAAAGCATGTTCTTTTAGAATTTGCTCTAACTTTTCCAAACTCGGCAATTCTTTGCGACAGGGTGGACACCAGGTCGCCCAAAGATTCAAGAGCACAACTTTATCCTGTAGTCGTGCATTCAGCGATATCGGCTCTCCCTGCAATGTGCTCACGCTTAGCTCAGGAAAAGAGGTGCCTAGCGTGAGGCTATCAGGTGCCAGCTCTGATTGTTCACAGCCGCCCAACAACACACTAGCCATCAGCATCAATAACAGCTGGGTCTGTCTTTTTTTAAAACCTGAACTCTGCTTATGGCACCACATTGTCAATCATAATATTCAGCCCGACCTGGCCCACATCAATCACGGCCGTTGTGCCTTCGAAATCACCACTTTGAGCGATGGCATCGCCTGACCTGGATATCCGGGCACTCACAATAATTTGCGGATAATCAGCCAGCGACATGCCCGACATCATCGCCATTTTTTCATCTAGAGTAAATTCATATGGCAAATCTTGCGCTTGTTTTTTCACTATCGCTAATGGCATACGCGGCCCGTCCACTGCACGCGCATAAATAAAAACGGTATCAGTCGGTGAAATTTGTTCTTGATACTCTGGGTCAACTCGTACTGTACCCGAGACGAAAGTCGGGCCTTTTATCACCGCAGCGACCCGTTCTTCTTCTGGCGGAATAGCACGACCCTCTGCCCTGAGTCGCGCCTCTATCTCGGCTATATTGGTCTCCATTGTATTCGCTTCTTGCGAACCGGGCTGAACGATATTTTTCAGTCTACGCCAATAAGACAAAGCAAGCTCATAATCACCCCGTTCATAATGATACGTTCCAGCCAGCCACAAAGATTGAACATTAACCGGGTTTAACTCCAATGATTTTCGAATTAAACGCATAGGTCGACCATCCAGACTACCTTCTGCTGCCATGGCAAGCGTATCGGCAAAATCAGCAAGCAGTTGCGGATTTGTTTCAACCAACGGCATCGCTTTTTCAAACGCGATAACCGCATCAGCGTGTTTTTGTTGAAAGCGGTAAGAACGCGCCAACATCAACCAGCCTTCGATATCATCAGGATTTTCTTCTAAACTCGCTGCCAACTGGTTCACCATCGCTTCAACCTGGGCACCGGTATCCGGATGTTCCACTGAAGCACTACCTGTATCGGAACCTTCTCCAGCTACCGCTACAACCGGAGGAACACCCGTCACCGCCGTTGGACTGCCTAACTCCATATAGAGTAAAATAGAACACAAGGGAATAAGCACAGCCAAAGCAATCACTAATGGGCGGCCACTCGGCTCTGTTGTTGTCTGAGTGGTCGACCCACTGGCATTTTTTTTTGCACCCTCCACATCTTGCAAGAGACGACGTTCAATTTCATGCTTCGTGCGCTCATAATATTCAAGGGTAATAGCACCATTTTGATTGTCGCGTTCCAGTTCAGCGAGCTGATCTTTATATATTGATACGTTCAGTTCATCATGTTCAATGACTTTATCAGCCACCCTCTTGGACAACAAAGGCGGCAATACAAACAGCATTGCGGCAACAAAAAGACTAGCCGCAATAATCCAAAAAACAACCATAACCTACTTCTCCCCCGCCTCTTTATTAAGTAGAGCGGATACTCTGACCTGATCTTCCTTAGATAAGGGAGTCATATCATCAATCACATTATCTTTTGTACGTGCTAAATTTTTGTATAGTAAAGCCAGCGCACCAAAGAATAATAAAGCCGGACCTAACCAAAGTGCTAAAGTAGAAAGCTTAAAAGCAGGTCGGTATCTTACAAAATCGCCGTAACGCTCTTCCATATAGCTCACTATTTCAGTTTCACCTTTTCCTTCTTCCACCATTTCACGAACCTGTCGTCGTAAGTCAACGGCCACCCCAGCATCCGAGTCGGCTATAGTCTGGTTTTGACAAACCAGACAACGCAGCTCTTTAGAGATCTCCATGACCTGGGCTTCAACAACGGGATCCTCAGCCATGGGCGTCGCTTCTTTAGCCAAGCTATCCGTAACCCCAATTGCCAATAAAATAATAACCAGGCTAAAAAAGCGCATCACCCCTGCAACTCCTTGATTTTTGGAATAATAATTTTTTCTAAATCCTGGTACGTAACCGGACCGATATGCTTGTATTGAATGATGCCATTTTTATCAATAATAAACGTTTCCGGCGCACCATAAACACCCCAGTCAATAGCCACACGACCCTCATAATCAAATGCAATATAAGTATAGGGATCCCCACCATGTGTACGCAACCACAGCTGTCCGTCTTTACGCTCATCTTTATAGTTAAGCCCAACGATCGCCACAAAATTGCGCTTGGCTAATTCTATAAAAGCAGGATGCTCAATACGACACGAAGGACACCACGACGCCCAAACATTAAACAACCATACTTTTCCCTTCATCTGGCTCGTAGAAAAAGTTGCGTTGGCATCGTGCAGTGTAGGCAGCTCAAATACCGGCGCTGCTTTACCAATCAAAGGTGAGGGTACTTCTGAAGGCTTCAGAGATAACCCCCTATATAAAAAACCAGCCAAAATCAAAAACAGAGCCAAAGGCAACAAATAACGAAGAGAACGAAAAAAACGAGCCATAATACTACCCCTCCGCTGGCACAGCAGGGGAAGATTTGTTTCCAGATTTCCCTTCTTCTTTTTCGACTTTTAATGGATTACGACGACGCACTGTTAATCGATATCGTTTATCCGTCATTGCCAGCAAGCCACCCAAAGCCATAAAACCCGCACCGGCCCAAATCCAGGCGACTAAAGGTTTGTAATAGAGGCGTACACTCCAGGAACCACCACCGACAGGCTCACCTAGCGAAACATAAATTTGCTCAAAGAAGGTCGATTCAATAGCCGCCTCAGTCATCGGGTTAGTTTGCACGGTATAAACCCGTTTTTCAGGTTGCAACAAGGCAAAGGGCTTATCATCTTTACTCACAACAATAATACCGCGTTGCGCTTCGTAATTGGGCCCAGGCACCTTGACCACACCATCAAACAAAAAGGTATAGCCCGACAAGGTGATCGTATCGCCCACATCCATGCGAACATCTTTTTCTTGTTCAAAACCTTTAACAAAAGTCACACCCAAGACAAAAATGCCAATACCAAAATGCGCAACAACCATGCCCCAAAAATGCATAGGTTGTTTTGCCAACTTAACGATGACCGATTGATCGCTGTTCATTGAGTTAACACGGTTGACGATATTAACAAACACAGAGGCAATAACCCATCCTGCTAATAAGGTGCCGAAACTGACTAATAGCGATCCGCCCCCCATTAAAAGAGGTAAAACAATCGCCGCAATAACACCGGCAAGCAAGGCCCATTTTAAACGTGCCTTGAGTTCAGGGATTGCTGCCTGCTTCCACTTGGCTATCGGGCCAACCCCCATCAAAAATAACACAGGCACCATGAGAGGGAAAAATACAGCATTAAAATAAGGCTCACCCACTGACAGCTTACCCATCCCCATCGCATCATGAATAAGAGGATAGATCGTACCCAACAGGACTGCACCACAAGTCACGGATAACATAACATTACCGGTTAACAACATCGATTCACGAGAAACCAATTTAAAGTCTCCGCCAAAACCGACTTTCGGCGCACGCCATGCAAATAATGCCAGTGAACCACCGACGACGACCCCAAGGAAAAGCAAAATATAAGAACCTCGTTCTGGGTCGGTAGCAAAAGCATGAACAGAAACTAACACACCAGAACGCACTAAAAACGTACCCAGCAAACTCAAAGAAAATACCGTAATGGCCAACAGCAAGGTCCAGTTACGAAATGTACCTCGTTTATCGGTGACCGCCAAAGAATGAATCAGTGCCGTCCCCGCGATCCACGGCAAAAAAGAAGCATTTTCTACGGGATCCCAAAACCACCAGCCACCCCAGCCCAGTTCGTAGTAGGCCCACCAGCTACCGAGTGCAATACCTACTGTTAAAAATGCCCAAGCTGCCGTCGTCCAGGGACGAGACCAGCGCGCCCAAGCGGCATCAATACGACCGCTGATCAACGCGGCAATCGCAAAAGCAAAGGCAACAGAAAAACCAACATAGCCCATGTACAAGAGCGGCGGATGAATCACCAAGCCTGGGTCTTGCAACAAAGGGTTGAGATCACGACCATCCAGAGCCGCTGGAAACAGGCGCTCAAAAGGATTAGAAGTTAACAACAAAAACAAAAGGAAACCGATAGAAAGAAAACCCAACACACCCACCACGCGCGCAAGAGTCTGATCGTCAATACTGCGGCTAAAAAGGGTGACACCAACCGTCCATAAAGAAAGAAAAAGAATCCATAAGAGCATCGACCCTTCATGCCCCCCCCATACCGCAGCGAACTTGTACATGGTTGGCATCAATGAATTTGAATGATTCGCCGCATAAAGCACCGAAAAATCATCCTGTAAAAAAGCGTAGGTTAAACAAACAAAGGCTAAAGCGACAAACACACATTGCCCCTGAGCAACCGGTTTGGTCAGCGCCATCCAGGAGGCATAGCCCTTATGAGCACCGACCAACGGAAAAAATGTTTGTATTATTGACAA
This sequence comes from Gammaproteobacteria bacterium, assembly GCA_013151745.1. Taxonomy (GTDB): domain Bacteria; phylum Pseudomonadota; class Gammaproteobacteria; order JAADHS01; family JAADHS01; genus JAADHS01. Next base: position 51,525 of record JAADHS010000160.1, read on the forward strand.
ACACAAAGCGATAATCAGAGCTAACTGCCCTATCTCTGGAATCATAGCACTCTCCTTGGAGTCTATTTTATAATGACTAATTAATTAGCTATTAAAGTCGTCGTGGTTGATTTGCTATCATTTTCAGCTTTTGCCTGCTGGCCTTTTTCCAACGCTTCTGCTACTTCAGGCGGCATATAGGTCTCGTCATGCTTGGCTAAGACTTCCTCCGCCCGAAACAGATTACTCGATTCCAGACGACCTTGTGTTACCACACCCTGCCCCTCACGAAACAAATCGGGGAGAATGCCAACAAACACCACCGGCATATCAACTGCGTGATCCGTTACAATAAAGTTAACGGTCAAGCCATCGTCTTGACGTTCGATACTCCCCTCTTTCACCAAACCGCCTAAACGAAAGGGTCGATCAACAGGCGCTTCATTCGCCATGACCTGAGTCGGACTAAAAAAGAAAACCATATTACTTTGAAACGCATTTAATACAAGCGCGGCAGCGATACCTATACCGGCTACGCCCCCCACAATAAATGCAATTTTTTTATACCTGCGCTTCATCTTTTTGCCTCTTAGTCATTCTTACCATACGACACACTCGCTGCCAAACCATTTTTCGGTGCTGCTTTAACCATACTAATTCAACGATAATGCAAAAAAGGGTCAATCCATAACAGCTCCACACATAAACGGAATACCGCCCCATATCCAGTGCTTCTGCAATGCTCATTTTTTTTCACCTTCTTGCACGAGTGCTGCAACCCAATCCGTTTTGCTCTCGCGCTGTAAAATTTCAGTGCGAACACGAGAAAGCGCGACCCCTATGGTGTAAGACCAAAAGCAAAGTGTCATCAGCAAAATAGAAATCAGCATCTCTACGCCCATCGTCGATTCATTTAATTTCAATGAAGGCGGCTGATGCAAGGTACTCCACCAAATAACAGAAAAATAAATAATCGGAACATTAACAATGCCAACCAACGCCAGCAATCCCGTTGCTTTTGCAGCACGACGGGGATCTTCAATCGCGGCACCCAAAGCAATAAACCCAATGTACAAAAAAAACAGGATGAGCTCACTGGTCAGGCGAGCATCCCATACCCACCAAGTCCCCCATGTGGGCTTACCCCATACCGCCCCTGTAACCAAGGCGAGAAAAGCAAAGAGCGCACCGGTCGGCGCTAAACTTTTAGCCATCATTGCTGACAAACGCGTATTCCAAATCAAACCTGACGCCGCCCACATCGCCATAACAACATAGATAAACATCGACATCCAGGCAGTAGGAACATGGATAAACATAATTTTATAAGACTGACCTTGCTGGTAATCTGCTAATGGCGCTTCAAAAAAAGAATAATAAAGACCCGCAATACCCAACAATGCCGCTGCCCACATAAACCATGGAATCATCTTTCCTGCAAGGGGATAGAACGTCGCGGGGGCCGCATATTTAAATATATTAATTTTCAAAAACTAACCTACTCAACTGAAATTTTTAATGCTGCAGCCGTTGCCCAGGGTGCCAGCACCACAGAGACAAACAATCCCGCGCCCAATAAAGACAAGTGCGCCTGCGCACCTAAGCCCGACGCACTGGCTTCCACCGCACCCGCACCAAAAACCAAAACGGGTATATATAAAGGCAAGATCAGCAAAGAGATCAACACCCCGCCCCCTCTGACCCCAAGCGTTAAAGCCGCACCAATCGCACCAATCAAACTCAAAATGGGGGTACCTAACATTAAAGCGCCTATCAATACAATGATAGCCTCGCCGTCCAAATCAAATTGCAAGCCCATCACTGGCGCAATAAAAACCAAAGGCAAACCGGAAACCAACCAATGCGCAAAAACTTTCCCTAAAACCAAGATAGACAAGGGTTGCGGCACCAACAACATTTGCTCCAACGTGCCATCAACATAGTCATTATAAAACAATCGACCCAATGCCAGCATGGAGGCCAACAATGCGGCAACCCAAACTACACCCGGCGCAATTTTCCTTAAAGTATCCGCCTCCGGGCCCACTCCTAAAGGAAAGAGGCTGACCACAATAATAAAAAAAAACAAAACGGTCAAAAAATCTGCGCGCCGTCGCATGGCTAACAGTAACTCTCTACGCACCACCGAAAAAAACGCAGAAAACATAAAATTCCTAGTGTTTCAAATGGATATGACGAACATGAACACCTTCAAGCGCAACTTCTTGGTGCGTCGTTAAAATCACCATCCCGCCTTGCTGCACATGATGGACAATCACATCCTGTAACACCGCAACAGCGGCAACATCCAGCGCGGTAAAAGGTTCATCCAAAATCCATAACTTACTCTTATTCAATATAAAACGAGCTAATGCCGTACGTTTTTTTTGGCCTTGAGAAAGAACGCTGGTAGGTAATTCCTGGCAAATTTCCACACCTAATTTAGCCAAAACTAAAGAGATTTGCTCTTCCGTCACCCGCACACCAGCTAAATGGGCTGAAATCGTTAAATTTTCCAGGGCCGTCAGCTCATCCTTCAATCCATTCAAGTGGCCAAAATAGGAAATATGTCGATGATAATCCTCTGCAAGCTTGCTTGTTTGCTCGCCATCCCAAGTAATGTCACCTGCCTCAGGCACTACTAAACCACAGATTGCACGTAATAATGTGGTTTTGCCACTCCCATTGGGGCCATGCACATACAGCACTTCACCTTCAGTCAAGCCAAAAGAGAGACCTTCGAACAATTGATTATCCCCTCGCACGCAGGCAAGATTACTTACTTCCAACATAGCTCGTTACTATTTTTTATTGATGTCACTATTTAGCCCCCTGAAAAAGCGAATTTCAGGGAGAGTCTGAATCATTACTATGTGTTTGACTGCTCGCTGAGCAGTGACTTAAAATTTGCTAACTCTTTAATAAAAGGGGAGCACTGCACAGGTAAAAACAGGTGCCTCAAACACCTTAAATCCTTGGCAGAAATTCATTATTTTTTAACCACACTGTACGGCACACCACTTGTTTTTATTTAAAATTCAAATGATTAACAGAGGCGTGGTTACTTCTGCTCTTAAAATAACCTCTAACAGTATTTAATTATACTATAGCAACAGCAACTATTCAGCTACTCATAAAGACCGCGCCAAACGAAATCCGTTCCCTGCATCATTCATATCCGCAACATAACTGCCACGAGTAGCAGAGCGAACATATTGACTCTCACTATTCCAAGCTCCGCCTCTTAACACTCGACTCGCACAATCGGCTTGCTCTGTCCAGGCTCGCCCATCACTGGGCGCATCGGTATAATTATCATGCCAACAATCTTCGACCCACTCCCATACGTTGCCATGCATATCGGCCAGCCCCCAGGCATTGCGTTGACGCTGCCCTACCGGCCGAGTTCCTACATTTCCACTATGGCCATACCAAGCAAACTTAGCCAACTCATTTTTTGGAAAGGAGTATGATGTTGTTGTCCCACTACGTGCCGCGTACTCCCATTCCGCTTCTGTGGGGAGACGATACTTAGTCGTTTCTTCATGCTCGTTTAATCGCTGAATAAATTCCTGCACCTGAATCCAGGTGACCTGATCAACTGGCCGTTTAGGATGTTTATAAAGGCTGGGATTACTACCCATCACCGCCACCCACTGCGCTTGCGTCACTTCAGTTTTACCCAAATAAAACGCGCCCAGCTTAACTTGTCGTTGCGGCCGTTCATTCGCTGAACCATCACGACCACCCATAGTAAATCGACCCGCAGGGATTATAGCCATAGGCAAATTCAGAGACTCGACAATAAAACCAGGCTCTTCCTTTATTTTTTCTGCCTGCAACGAAGGCAACAAAACCGTCAGAACAACCGCCAATAGCAGCACAATAATTACGGGAAAACCCAACTGAAACCACACCTTTGACGCAGAACTCACAACCAGCCCCTCCTTTTTTTTATTGGAAGCACAGTGTACATTGTAGCTAACATAAAACCCACACTCTTGGAAACGGACAGGATAGAACAATACAGTCCCTTAACTTTATTATTGAAATGACTCAGACATTACAAAAACTCGAACATCGAATTAGCGAAACCATCGTTGGCCAACAGGCACTCATTAAACGCCTCTTGATTACGCTGCTTTCTGACGGTCATCTACTCATCGAAGGCGCACCGGGGCTCGCCAAAACGACCGCAGTGCAAGCGCTGGCCGATGGTATCAACACTCAATTTCAAAGAATCCAGTTTACACCTGACTTAATTCCGGGCGATATCACCGGCACCGATATTTTCATTCCACAAGATGGACATTTTCAATTTGAAAAAGGCCCTATATTTAATCAGATTATTCTTGCTGATGAAATCAACCGTGCACCACCGAAAGTACAATCTGCGTTATTGGAAGCGATGCAAGAACGACAAGTCACCATCGGCAGCCACACCCGAACGCTTCCCGAGTTGTTTTTGGTGATCGCCACCCAAAACCCACTGGAACATGAAGGTACTTTTCCACTGCCTGAAGCACAGCTTGATCGTTTTTTTATGAAGGTCAACTTAAACTACCCCAGCGTTGAAGAGGAACTGGAAATTTTGCACCGTGACCTGGATCGCCACACCACGGCGGCAGCAACAAAAAAAGAACCGGTCATCAATGAGGCAGAGATACATACGGCTCGTCGCGCCGTACAACAAGTTTATATCGACCCCATGCTAAATCGATATATCGTAACCCTGGTTCACGCCACTCGTGATCCCACACAATGGGCACCTCAATTAAACGAACATTTACAACGCGGCGCTTCACCTCGCGCCAGCCTCGCGCTTGCTCACGCCGCGCGAGCACATGCCTATTTAGCAGAGCGAGACTTTGTTGAACCCGGCGACATCACCGCCTTAGCAGAAGACATACTCAACCATCGCATCGCCTTGAGCTTTGCTGCACACGCAGAAGGTATGAGCACACGTGATGTGATTGACACCCTGCTTGATGTCGTACCGATTCCCTGATGCCTTTCCTGTCCTCACCATTGATGAGTCACTCTGAGTTTACGCAGATACATGCTCAGGTCAGTTTATGGCGCAATCGTTCACACATTGCCCGCAGCTACGGATCCGGCACGCATCGTTCCTGCTTTCGTGGGCAAGGCTTAGAAACGGTTGATACCCGCCCCTACCAACCAGGCGACAACATTCGGCATATGGATTGGCGTGCAACGGCGCGTAGCGGCAAGCCCATCAGTAAGGTCTTTATGGATGAACGACAGCATAATCTTTTTTTGCTTATCGATCGCCGCCCGGCGATGTTTTTTGGTACACGCAATATGCTCAAAGTCACTGCTGCAATTAAAACAGCGGCGATACTTGCTTTTTCCTCCATCATCAATCACGACCGGGTAGGCGGCATTATTATTGATCAGCAACAACAGACCTTGTTCCCGTCAACACGAGCGCTTAATGCGACGCTAAAGTTGCTAACCGCCGCCGCCGCACCACAAACTGAAAACACCCGGCAAGAAAACAATTCACTCGACAAAGCGTTGGCCACCGCGCTCATCACCGTCCCGAATAACGCCACGCTATGCTTAATTAGTGACTGTGATTTTGTAACCGCATCACAAACACACAAGGCGATATACGCACTCATTGATAAACACCCGGTACAAGCCTTTCAAATAACCGACCCGGCAGACTACAAACTAGAGAACGTAGGAAAACTACGCATTGCCTCGCCTGATGGCACAGCAACTTGCACGATTGATACCCGCAATAAACAAATTCGCGATGCCTATGCCGTCCGCGCAACTGAACAGCAAAAGTGTATTCGCTTACAACTACATAGATGGGGTATCAAGCACCATACCATTCAAACTAATTACGACATATCAACTCAAATTGAAACCTTAATATGAACAAAGACATTCCCTTCAATATGCTGGCTGACATTGAGCTGCCTAACGAACCCAACTGGTATAGTGAGATCACTTTCGTTGTTATTGCGTCAGGCTTACTGCTCGCATTGATTGTTTGGCAAATAATTAAACGTAAACTTTCACAACAAACCAGGCTCGCAGAGCAGGCACTTGACGACGTCATCGACCAACACCAATCAACGAGCATCAATCAACGAGAAGCGGCATTCCGTATTGCCACGGTATTGCGCCTCAGTCTCAATCTGTCACAACTGACACTACAAGCACCTGATGCTCTGCAACATGAACAAACCCTTTGGCACAAAACCATCCAACAACTCGAACAGCTGCGTTACCAACACCACTGCGATACTCCGCTTTCCCCGGAATTAATCCAACAAGTACGGCGGTGGATTCAATACGGAGCAGCACACTAACATCATGCTTCATTTTGACGCACCGCTATGGCTACTCGGCATCTTGCTTTTATTGATGGCTTATATAATTCAACGAAAACGACAGAGCACACCATCATCACCCACCCTCAGCACCCTGCGTCACCCCAAATACGCAATACTCAATGACATTGCAACACAACAGCAAAAACGTGCCTCATCCACACCCTGGCTTTGGCTTGCAAGTTGTACTCTGCTCCTTATCGCACTCGCCGCACCCTACTGGCATGACCCCAGTTCGGATCAACACGCCAATGGTCGTAATATTGTATTAGCGCTGGATGTATCCGATTCGATGCGTGCAGAAGATTTCATCATCGACGACAAGGTGGTCAACCGCCTGGCCATGCTTAAACACATTGTTGATCAATTCATCAAACAACAGACTGGCGATCGTTTCAGCTTAATTATTTTTGGCGATGATGCCTTTACGCTCAGCCCACTGACCCGAGACCAAACCTTATTACGCAAGCTGCTCAGTGAACTTCAACCGAATATCGCCGGTATCAAAACAGCGTTGGGCGATGCTCTTTTTTTATCGATATCCCGCCTGGCTTCGGTAAATAATCAAGGGCTGGTGATTCTTTTAACGGATGGTGCGAACACCAGCGGTACACTACATCCAAAACAAGCATTACAGCTCGGTAAACAATCCGGGATCCCTGTTTACACCATCGGCATCGGTTCACATCGTCGCGTTGCTTTCCCCAAAGCCGAACTGGAAAAACCGATACTGACACATATGCCTCTGGATGAAACCTTACTACAGACGATTGCCAACGAAACAGGCGGACGTTATTTCAGAGCAGAGACCACTGAACTGCTAAGCCAGATCACACAAGAAATCAGCGCCATCGAAACCATCACCAAAGAAGAAAAGCAAGCCATTTCCGGCACAGACGGTTACTGGATACCGGCATTACTGGCTTTAATATTGTTGCTTTTGCATTACCATCTCAACTATAAGAAGGTTTTACCGGAGTAACCCGCACAGATGAATTTCTATGAACTACATTGGCGAGAACCCCTATGGCTAGCTGCGCTGTTGTTATTGCTGCTGTTGATATTTTTACAACACCGAAGTAAACACAAACAAAATTTTCGCTTGAGTCATTTTGCAGATCGTCACCTGTTGCCCTATTTTATCAACCCTGGAAAGCCATTCAGGTACGGACTAATTTATAGCGCCTACAGCCTGTTGATCTTAGCCTTGAGCGGCCCCTTTTTAGTCTCTGACCAGCAACAGCAAAACCAGCATAAAGCCCTCGACATTGTTTTAATTGTTGACATTTCACCCTCGATGAATGCAACAGATATCACGCCTAATCGCCTGACTCGCGCCAAAGCCGAGATCAAAGATTTACTCCAACTGAGGGCAAGAGACCGAGTCGCTCTGATTACTTTTTCTGCCAATGCTTACTTAACCTTGCCGCTAACTCACGATAAAGACGTCATCCAGCAATTTGTTCAGGCGCTCAGCAGCGACCTGGTTCGCCGTAAAGGATCTAATCTCAGCCGAGCCATTGAATTGGCACAAGAAACTTTATCAGCAAGTAAAAGCAACAGTCGCGCTATTATTTTATTAAGCGATGGCGAACATCACACGCCGCGCATACAGCAACAAGCAAAAATGCTACAACAACAAAACATTCCACTATTCGTCATGGGCATAGGCACGACCAGCGGCGCACCGGTTATCGATCATACAGGCAACACCCTGACTCACCAGGGTCTGCCCGTCATCTCGAAACTCAATTCAACCGCATTACAAAGTCTCGCACAGATTACCCAAGGGGTTTATAGCACGCCAACAGCAGACAATACCGGTTGGGGAAAAATCAATATAGAACTCGAACAACTCAGCACGCTGAATTCTTACGAAACTTACACACAAGCGACCTTTAAATTACCCCCTTGGCTGCTCATGACAGCCTTAATCCTGATCTTGCTACCGGCTCTACCTCGCGTCCGTTTTATAAGCTGGACACTTTTTTTAATTTTGCCTGTGACCACACTTTCACCAAGCGCCACCGCCAGTGCCTGGCAAGAAGCTCAAGCCCTTGCCGCACTGAAAAACAATGACCTCAATGTGGCGGAAAATCATTACCGCAACATAGGAGGATTTAATGGCAACCTGGGTCGCGGCAGTGTCGCTTATAAAAAACAGCTCTGGCCACAAGCCGCTAAAAATTTCAACAAAGCAGTGCAATCCGCACAAACAGATCAAGAGCGTGCCAAAGCCCACTACAATCTCGGCAATGCACTTACCCAAATGAAAAAAACCAAGAGCGCTGTCATGGCCTATAAACAAGCACTGCGTTTCCAGCCCAACTATCCCCGCGCTACGTTCAACTTAAACCTGGTAGAGCGAATTCAACACCTCCCAGCAACGCAGGATAAAAAGCAAACCGACACCCACATGCAACAACAAACGCCCACTCGTACCGAGCAAAATGAAACCGGCCACCGCCCTTCAAAAAATGAAGACAACAAAACCACAGCTCAAATAAAACAGGAAAAACAGAGCTTGCAAACAGGCGAGTTTCAAGGTGCTTACATTCCGGAGAAATTGGAAAAACTACTGCAAAAAAGATATCTGCGCCGGGATCAAATCGACGGACTGAGCAAAGCGGAAACAAAACCATGGTGAAAATAAAAAAAGAAATTTGTAAGCTGGTCTTGTTATTTTTATTCACCGCGTCAAGCCTCGCTGCCGAGTTCACGGCTGAGGTGGATCGCAGCGAACTGAACGCCGACGAACATCTTACATTAACCTTATCACTGAACAACAGCGACACTCGGCTGCGCGCCCAAGGCGTCTCACCGAATATCGATTTATCTGTTTTAACCTCCGATTTTGACCTGGGTACACCAGAGGTGAAAAACCGTTACAATATCTATCGTAACCGAGGACGCTCTACTTCCAGCCTCAGCATTAGCCTTTTTCCTAAAGAAACGGGCAACTTCACCATCCCCGCCTTTCACCTTGACGGCTTGACAACCGCAACCTTACCCATTAAAGTTCAAGCCCCATCGGATGCGCCACTGGCCTTTACCCAGGCCACCGTTAATCAGCAAAAAATCTGGGTGGGGCAGCAACTGGTCATCCATCTGGATCTCTTTACTCGTATCCCGTTAGAAAGTGCCAAACTGGGTGGCGCACTTGAAACCGAACCCACCCCACTGGAACTCATTGAACATATTCGGCTGCCGCGCACAGAACGAACTGAAAAA